>JBKGZY010000088.1:0-10406 GCA_046543175.1 Dichotomicrobium sp. | reverse complement strand
TAGGCGAGCATGTCGCAGAATGTCTGGGCATCGACGTTGCCGCCCGAGAGGATCAGGCCGACAGCGCCGTCTGCCGGCGGCTCAATACGCCCGCTCAGCAACGCGGCAAGCCCGACGGCCCCGCCCGGCTCCACCACCAGCTTGAGTTCCTCGAAGGCGAAACGCATCGCCTCGCGCGCCTCGGCGTCGCTCACGGCCAGCCCGCCGGCAAGCAGGGGCTGGCTCAGCGCGAAGGTGATCCGGCCCGGCTCGCCGATCAGCAGCGAATCGCAGATGGAGCCGGACAGGCGTTCGTTTCGCATGCGCCGTCCGCTGTCCAGCGAGCGGGCATAATCGTCGAAGCCTTCCGGCTCGACCGTGTAGACCGCGCATTCCGGCATCAGGTGCCTGACGGCCAGCGCAACGCCGGAGGCCAGCCCGCCGCCGCTCGCCGGTGTCAGCACGGTCACCAGCCGGGCGCCTGCTTCGTTCACCTGTTCGCACAGTTCCAGCCCGGCCGTGCCTTGCCCGGCAATGACCTCTGGGTGGTCAAAGGGCGGCACATAAACGGCGTCGCGCTCGCCGCACAGCTTGCGGGCGAGCTCTTCGCGGTCTTCGGTGTCGCGGTCGAACAGCACGATTTCCGCGCCCGAGCGGCGGGTGCGGAAGATTTTCAGCGGCGGCGCATCGCGGGGCATGACGATAGTCGCTTGCAGGCCGGCGAGACGGGCGGCTTCGGCGACGCCCTGGGCGTGATTGCCAGACGAGCACGCCACGATGCCGCCGGGCGCGCTGGCGGGGTCGATCCGGCTGATGCAGTTATACGCGCCGCGGAACTTGAACGAGCCGGTGCGCTGGAGCGTTTCGGCCTTCAGGAACACGCGTGCGCCGAAGCGTTCGTTGAGGATCGGCGATTCCAGCGTCGGCGTGCGAACGGCGAAAGCGGCGATCTGCTCGCGCGCGGCCAGAACGTCATCAAAACGGGGCAGGGCGGCCCGGTCCGCCGCGATCGCGCCTGTACCGTCGTGTTCGGGTGTATCGTTCATGCGGCCCCCAGTGGTGTTTCGCGGGAGACCGCGATGGCGGGTCACGCGCAGGCGCGCAACGGCGCGGTCTCGGCAATGCGGATATTCTCCAGCAGTTGCCGCGTGCAGGCCTCCCACGAGAATTTAAGCGCATATTCGCGGCAGGCGCCACGGTCAATGTGGAGCGCGGCCAGCGCGGCGCGTCCCAGATCGTCGTCGAGCACGCCGACGCGGCCGTGAACGATCACGTCTTTCGGTCCCGTGACGGGATAGGCGGCAACGGGCGTGCCGCAGGCCAGCGCCTCCAGCAGCACCACGCCGTAAGTGTCCGTCAGGCTCGGGAAAATGAACACATCGGCGGATGCGAAATGCGCCGCCAGCTCCTCGCCGAATTTCGGGCCGGTGAACACCACGTCCGGGTGGCGCCGGCGCAGCGTGTCGAGCTGCGGGCCCGGCCCGACGACGACCTTCCGGCCGGGCAGGTCCAGATCGAGGAACGCGCCGACATTCTTTTCCGGCGCCACGCGGCCGACAAACATGAAGACCGGCTGATCGTTGCCGAACAGGCGGACATCGCGCGGGCGGAACTGCCCGGTATCGACGCCGCGAGACCAGTCGTAGATGTTGTTGAAGCCGCGTGCTGTAAGTTCCTCGCGCAGCGATCGGGTGGAGACCATCACCCCGTTCCCGGCATTGTGGAACCAGCGCATGTAGGCATAGCCCCAGCGCTCGGGGATTGGCACGCGCGCGGCGACATATTCGGGAAAGCGCGTGTGATAGCTGGTCGTGAAGGGCTGCCCGGCGCGCAGGCAGTAGTTCCGCGTGGCCAGCCCGATCGGGCCTTCGGTTGCGACGTGGATGAATTCCGGCTGGAAGCGCTCGATCGCCCGGCGGACACCGCGCCGCGTAATCAGCGCAAGGCGGATTTCCGGGTAGGTCGGGCAGGGAAGGCTGGGACGCCCGTTCGGCGTGAGAAAGCCGACTTCATGGCCCATCGCCTCGGCGTGGCGGGCGAAGTGCTCGTAGGTGCGCACGACGCCGTTGACCTGCGGATGCCAGGCATCCGTCGCCACGAGAAGGCGCATGGGCTGCCGGGGCACCGCGCCGGGAATTTCGGAGACGTGCTTCTGCAAAACCGTTCAGGCCGCTTTCGTCATGTCCTGCCGCGGCTCGGACGCCTGATGTCGCCGGTCGGAGACATCCATCCAGCGGATCATTTCGAGCTTGCCGTCGGCCGTCTCGCCCACGGCCGTGCCGCTTTCAACCCAGTCGCCCGTATTGACATACAGGATGTCTTCGAACTGGCGCATGGCCGGGTGGTGAATATGGCCGCAGATCACGCCGTCGGCCTTCTGGCGGCGGGCCTCGCCGACCAGCGCGCTCTCGAAGTCGCCGATATAGTTCACCGCCTTCTTCACCTTGTGTTTCAGGTAAGCCGAAAGCGACCAATAGGACAGGCCGAAGCCGCGCCGCACCTTGTTGAACGCCGTGTTCACGCTCAGCGCGGTGACATAGGCCCAGTCCCCCAGCAGGGCAAGCCATTTGACATAACGGATCACCACGTCGAACTCATCGCCGTGCATGACGACGAACCGCCGGCCGTCGGCCGTTTCGTGGATGTCGTTCAGCTTGAACTCGACACCGCCGAACTGCTGGCCGCAGTAAGTGCGCAGCGCCTCGTCATGATTGCCGGGGATGAAGATCAGCCGCGAGCCCTTGCGGACCTTGCGCAACAGCTTCTGGATCACGTCGTTGTGCGCCTGCGGCCAGTGCGGGCTGCGCTTGATCCGCCAGAAATCGATGACATCGCCGACCAGATAAATGGTGTCGGCGTCGAAGTGGCGTAGAAAGTCAAGAAGGGCCTCGGCCTGGCAGGCCTTGGTGCCGAGATGGACATCGGACAGGAAAAGTGTCCGGTAATGTTTCGTCAGCTTCGCTGTCAGGGCTAGCTCCTGCACGTTGAAATATCCCGTCACTTAATCATTGGAGCCGATTCATGTTTCACTCGTATGACAGCGGCCAATTGCGCTGGCACGCCGCTTTCGACGCGACAATGTGGAGCGTCCCAAAATCGCCGCATCGCCATCCGATATATAGCGTCTGGCGTCCGGTGACGGGCGCCGACAAGACGCTCTGGGGCATGTGAAACCGAGACTGTGTCCGTGTCCTACCACATTCCAGATGATCCGGCGATATCAAAGCATGCGACTGTCGATCCCGTTCATCGCCGTCCTCGTTACGGCCCTGTGGCTCGGCATCCCCGGAATCGAGGCCAGCGAAATATGCATCAAGTGCACGGCGCCCGCGCAGACCTATCGCTGCACCCTGGCGGGCGAAGACGCGCCGGCGGATCTTCGCCTCCGGGGGTTTCACTGCGCATCCCGGATTGCCGCGGATGAGGATCATGGGACATGTGCGGTCGTACGTAAGCAAAGGCAATGCCCGGGCGAGCCACGGCAGTATGTTTACGACTCGAACGCGCCCGCTCCGCCGGCTCTGATTCCGCCCGCGGACGGCGGTGATATCGGGAAGGCTGCAACCCGGAAGAAGAACGGGGACGGACCACCCGACACGGTGGTGGAGTTGAGCCGCGAGACCGCCCGCCAGACCGGCGAAAGCCTGGAGGAAGCCGCGAAAGACACCGCGGAAACCACGCGGGGCGTCGGGGAGCAGGTGGGCGATGCCGTGCGAAATGCCGCCGGCGCGGTGGGCCGTGCGGCGCGCGATACGGTGACATGTGTTGGGTCGTGGTTTAATGAGTGCTGACAAGTGGTGCGCCGCCGCCCGCCGCGGCGTCAAAGCGTTGACAATGGCGATGGCGGCAGGCGCGTTGCTTGCCTTGAGCGGGTGCGGCGCCACACTCGAGAACCAGCCGCTGAACACCGCGTTGACCGGCAGCGTTCCCCAGGACAAGACTGCCGACACGGGCATGAACGATACGCTCATCGGCCTGAGCTTTTCCGGCGGTGGCACGCGCGCCGCGGCGTTCTCGTTCGGGGTGCTGAAGGAATTGCGGCGCACGCGGGTGGTCGGCGACCGGCGCGACGTCAGCCTCTCGGGCGAGATCGACTTCCTGTCCTCGGTTTCGGGCGGTTCGGTCACAGCGGCGGCATTCGCGCTGCGCCGCGAGAAGATGCTGGACGACTTCCGGGAGAAGTTCCTGCTGGCCAATGTCGAGGCATCGCTGCGCACCTCGCTGTCGCTGGCGAACGTGCTGCGCGCCAATCTCGGCGGTGTGAACGACCGGACGGGCCTGCAGGACTGGCTGGACGAACACCTGTTTCATGGCGCGACTTACGGCGATCTGATGGACAAGGGGCGTCCCATCCTGTGGATCAATGCCTCGGACATCTACAACCGCACGCCGTTCATCTTCAATCAGGCCACGTTCGGGGCGCTGTGCAGCGACCTCGCCAGCTTCCCGCTCTCCGAGGCCGTCGCGGCGTCGGCGGCCGTGCCGCTGGTGTTCGCGCCGGTCGTGCTGAAAAATTACGCGGCGGAATGCGACTATGAAACGCCGGACTGGGTCGGTCGCTTTGCGGCAAACCCCGATGCCCCGGCGGCGCTGCGCGCCAACGCCGAGGCCATCAAGCGGTATCGCGCGAACAGCGAGGTGCAGTATGTCAAGCTGCTCGACGGCGGGCTGACCGACAATCTCGGCCTGAGCGGACTCGTCCTGGCCAAGATGGCGGCGAAGGAACCTTACAAGCCGCTGGAACGGGCCGAGGCGATACGCCTGCGCCGGATGCTGTTCGTCATCGTCGACGCGGGTCGTCCGCCCGCGGGTGACTGGGCGAAGACGCCGGAAGGGCCGGGCGCGGAAAAGCTCATTCTCGCGGTTTCCGATACAGCAATCGACGCGAATATGCGCGGCTCATATGACGATTTCAGCGACCTGATCTCGCGGTGGCGCCAGGAACTCATCGACTATCGCTGCAGCCTGTCGCGCGCCGATGCCGAGCGTATCGCCGGGGTCGGGCCGGACTGGGCGTGCGATGATCTGGCGTTCTTCACCGCGCGGATCGCTTTTGACCAGATGCCGGATGAAGACGTTCGCGAACGGCTCGATTCCATTCCGACACGCTTCAAGCTGCCGGAAGACGACGTCGACCTGCTGATCAACTCGGCCGCAGACATCCTGCGCAACGACGAGTCCTACCGCGCATTCCTCAAGTCGTTCTCCTCCGAGATGGTGATCTCCCGGCGCATGATGACCGCGGAGTAACTGCCGCCCCGCCGAGGCGTTGTGCGCTGCGGTATGACCGTGCGATACTCCGCCGCGGAGGATCGTGCATCATGACAATTCGCAATCTCGACTTCATGTTCCGTCCGGCATCCGTCGCGCTGTTCGGCGCCAGTGAAGGGCCCGGCTCGGTGGGCGCGACGGTCGCGGCGAACCTGCTGTCGGGCGGGTTCAACGGGCCGGTCTGGTTCGTCAATCCCAAGCACAAGACGGTTCTGGGCCAGACCTGTCATGCCCGCGCCGATGAGCTTCCGGGGACGCCCGAACTCGCCGTCATCGCCATTCCCGCGCCGCATATCCCCGAACTGATCGCCGCGCTGGGCGAGAAAGGGTGCCGCGCCGCGGTCGTCATGTCGGCCGGCGTCGAGGGCGAAATCGAGACGAAGATGCTGCAGGCCGCCCGGCCTCACGGGCTGCGCATCCTGGGGCCGAACTGCATCGGCCTGCTGATGGGCGGCTCGGGGCTGAACGCAAGCTTTTCGCATACAGCCCCGATTCCCGGCGAACTGGCCATCGTCTCGCAATCCGGCGCGCTGCTCACTTCCGTGCTCGACTGGGCGAACGGGCGGCAGATCGGCTTTTCGCTGATGGCGTCGGTGGGCAACATGGCTGATGTCGATTTCGGCGACATGCTGGACTATCTCGCCGGCGATGTCGGAAGCACCGCGATCCTGCTCTACATGGAAGGCATCAAGCACGCCGCAAAGTTCATGTCGGCGGCGCGCCGGGCTGCCCGGTCGAAGCCCGTCATCGTCATCAAGGCCGGACGTCACGCCGCGGCGGCGAAGGCGGCGGCCTCGCATACCGGCGCGCTCGCCGGCTCCGACCAGGTCTACGACGCCGCGTTCCGCCGGGCGGGCCTGCTGCGCGTGCCCGATCTCGACGAGTTGTTCACGGCGGCCGAGACCGCCGAGCGTATCGGCAGGCTGCCCGGCGAAAGGCTGACGCTGCTGACCAATGGCGGCGGGGCCGGTGTTCTCGCTACCGATGCGCTGGCCGATGAGAATGGCGAGCTTGCCCAACTCACCGATGAAACCAGGGCGGCGCTTGACGAGGTCCTGCCGGCCACATGGTCGGGCGCAAACCCTGTCGACATTATCGGCGATGCCGGGCCGGAGCGTTACAGGTCCGCGATGGAGGCGGTCCTCAAGGACGCCAACACCGATGCCGTGCTGGTGATGAACTGCCCGCAGGCGCTTGCTTCCAGCGAGGACACCGCGCGCGCCGTGATCGGGGCGGTCGACGAAGCTCGCGCGGGCGGCCGGGACAAGCCCGTGCTGACCAATTGGCTCGGCGCGGTGGCGGCGGTGAAGGCGCGCGAGATGTTCGCCGAAAGCGATATTCCCACCTTCGAGACGCCGCGCCAGGCGGTCCGCGGCTTCATGCACCTGGTGCATTACTCGCGGGCGCAGCGCGAACTGATGCGCGCGCCGCCCATGCTGCCGCGTCCGCTGAGCTTCGACGCAACAGGGGCGCAGCGGCAGATCGACAGGGTGCTCGAAGCCGGGCGCACGATGATGACCGAGCCGGAGGCCAAGCACCTGCTCCAGGCCTATGACATTCCGGTCGTGCCGGCCTATACGGCCGAGACCCCGGAGGCCGTGCGCCAGGCCGCGCAGGACATCCTGACGGATTATTCCGGCGTTGTGCTGAAGATCATTTCAGACGACATCAGCCACAAATCAGATGTTGGCGGCGTGCGCCTCGACATCCCGTCGGCGGACCAGGCCGCTTCAGCGGCGGCGGAGATGCTGCGCCGCGTCGGCGAGGCGCGCCCGGACGCGCGCATCGACGGCATCAGCGTTCAGCCCATGATCCGCGGCAAGCTTGCGCACGAACTGATCGCGGGCATGACCGAAGACGCCACATTCGGCCCCGTCATCATGTTCGGCGCCGGGGGAACGGCGGTCGAGGTGGTCAAGGACACCGCGATGGCGCTGCCGCCGCTCGATCTCAACCTCGCGCATGACCTGATCCGGGAGACGCGCATCAGCCGGCTGCTTCGCGGCTACCGCGACCGGCCCGCCGCCGATCTCGACGGGATCGCGCTCACGCTCGTCAAGCTCAGCTATCTCGTCGCGCAGCACCCTGAAATCCGCGAACTCGACATCAACCCGCTGCGCGCGGATGAAAACGGCGCGGTGGCGCTGGATGCGCGCGTGGTGCTGGCCGGCGCGGATGACAAGCCGCGCGCGTCAATGGCGATCCGGCCTTATCCGCGGGAATGGGAAAAGACGCTCACGCTCGACGATTACGGCGAGGTCTTCATCCGCCCCATCCGGCCGGACGATGAAAGCCTCTATGAAGACATGATCGCACGGATGGACCCCAACGATCTGCGCCTGCGCTTCTTCTCGCCGCAGCGGCACATGTCGCGCAAGTTCCTCGCGCGGCTGACGCAGATCGACTATGGCCGGGAGATCGCCTTCGTGGCGCTCAGCCCGTCCGAAGACGAGATGCTGGGCGTCGTGCGGTTCTTCGCCGACCCCGACTATCGCAATGCCGAATACGCGGTGATGACGCGCTCCGACCTGAAGGGCCGCGGACTGGGCTGGCGCCTGATGAACCACCTGATCGACTATGCGCGCGCGGAAGGGCTGGAGCGGCTCTACGGATCGGTCCTGAGCGAGAATGTGACGATGCTGCAGATGTGCCGGCAACTCGGCTTCGAGACCCGTCACGACCCCGAGGATGCGTCGGTTTTCCAGGTCGAACTGCCCTTGAAGAATGCCGGCGCCTGAAAACGCCTTCGCGCTTGCGAAACGCACTGCCGCGCGTCAGTGTGAAACATCAGTGTGAAACACCGGATATGATGCCGCGTGACCGGCGTCTTCTTGAACCCGGGCGGTTTTGGCGATAACCACAGACTGGGAATCGGCACGTTTTTGCTAGGGAGATCGTTGAAATGGCCCGGAAGAAAATTGCGCTGGTCGGCGGCGGCATGATCGGCGGCACGCTCGCCCACCTTATCGGCGCGAAGGAGCTGGGCGATGTCGTGCTGTTCGACATCGTCGAGGGGATGCCCCAGGGCAAGGCGCTGGACGTCGCGGAATCCCTGCCGGTCGAAGGCAGCGACTGCGAGTTGAAGGGCACCAACGAATATGTCGATATTCGCGGCGCGGACGTGGTGATCGTCACCGCCGGCGTGCCCCGCAAGCCGGGGATGAGCCGCGACGACCTGCTGGAGGTCAATCTCAAGGTGATGGAGCAGGTCGGCGCGGGGATCAAGAAATACGCCCCTGACGCCTTCGTGATCTGCATCACCAACCCGCTCGATGCGATGGTCTGGGCGCTCAACAGGATCACCGGCCTGCCGCGCCACATGACGGTGGGCATGGCCGGAGTGCTGGACAGCGCGCGCTTCCGGTATTTCCTCGCCCAGGAGTTCGACGTGTCCGTCGAGGACGTAACCGCCTTCGTGCTGGGCGGCCACGGCGACACGATGGTCCCGCTCACGCGCTACACGACGGTTGCGGGGATTCCGCTGCCCGATCTCATCAAGATGCACTGGATCACCCATGAGCGCCTCGGCGAAATCGTCCAGCGCACGCGCGACGGCGGCGCGGAGATCGTCGGTCTCCTGAAAAGCGGCTCGGCCTATTACGCGCCAGCGGCCTCCGCCGTGGCGATGGCGGAATCCTACCTCAAGGACAAGAAGCGGGTGCTGCCCTGCGCGGCCTATCTCAACGGCGAATATGGGGTGAAGGGCATCTATGTCGGCGTGCCCGCGGTCATCAGCGCCAAGGGCGTGGAGCGGGTCGTCGAGATCGACCTGACCTCCGGCGAACGGGCCGACTTCAACCAGTCGGTGGAAGCCGTGCAGAGCCTCGTGGAGGCGTGCACGCGCATTGCGCCGGGGCTCGGCGGCATCGCCTGATCGGAAAACCAGACGGACCGGGAGCGAGCGGATGAACATTCATGAGTATCAGGCCAAGGCGGTGCTGCGCGATTTCGGCGTGCCGGTTTCCCAGGGCGCGGCGGCCTTCACCCCCGAGGATGCGGTCAGCGTCGCCAACGAGCTGGGCGGGCCGGTCTGGGTCGTGAAGGCGCAAATTCATGCCGGCGGGCGCGGCAAGGGCACCTTCAAGGAACCCGAAGCTGGTGAGAAAGGCGGTGTGCGTCTCGCCAGGTCGATGGACGAGGTGCGGACATTCGCCGACCAGATGCTGGGCCGCACGCTGGTGACGCACCAGACCGGGTCGGAGGGCAAGACCGTCCAGCGTCTCTATATCGAGGAAGGCGCCTCGATCGCGCGCGAGCTTTATCTCTCTGCGCTGGTGGACCGCGGCTCCTCGCGGATATCGTTCATCTGCTCGACCGAAGGCGGCGTGGACATCGAGAAGGTCGCCGCCGAGACGCCGGAGAAGATCCTGACGCTGTCCATCGACCCGGCCAGCGGCTATTCCGCCTTTCATGGCCGGCGCATCGCCTTCGCGCTGGGCCTGAAGGGCGATCAGGTCAAGCAGTGCGTCAAGCTGATCGGCAGCCTCTACAAGGCCTTCACCGAGAAGGATATGAGCCTTCTGGAGATCAATCCGCTGATCGTCACCGAGCAGGGCGAGCTGCGCTGTCTCGACGCCAAGATCAATTTCGACGACAACGCCCTGTTCCGCCAGCGCGACATGGCCAATCTGCGCGATATCGAGGAAGAGGACCCGGCCGAGGTCGAGGCCTCGCGCCACGGGCTGAACTACGTCAAGCTCGACGGCAATATCGGCTGCATGGTCAACGGCGCCGGGCTGGCGATGGCGACCATGGACATCATCAAGCTCTACGGCGCGGAGCCGGCCAACTTCCTCGACGTTGGCGGCGGAGCGAGCAAGGAGCAGGTGATGAACGCCTTCAAGATCATCCTCTCCGACAGGAACGTTCAGGGCATCCTCGTCAATATCTTTGGCGGGATCATGCGCTGCGACATCATCGCCGAAGGCATTATCGCCGCAGCCAAGGAGATGGATATCCGCGTGCCGCTGGTGGTGCGGCTGGAAGGCACGAATGTGGAAATGGGCAAGCAGATGTTGAGCCAGTCCGGGCTGGCGATCATCCCGGCGGACGACCTGGCGGATGCGGCGCGCAAGATCGTCGCCAAGCTGAAGGAGACGGCCTAGTGGAGCGAATTTGACATTTGAGGCCCACTTGCGGCTACGCTCTCGCTCAAA
>JBKGZY010000008.1:0-35474 GCA_046543175.1 Dichotomicrobium sp. | reverse complement strand
TTGTCCCAGTCGCTCGCGTTCACATCCACCGGGCGCACTTCCACGCCGTGAGCGCGGGCATCGCGGATGATCTGCGCGGGCGCGTAGAACCCCATCGGCTGCGCATTCAGGAGGCCGCAGGCGAACACCGCCGGGTAGTGGCACTTGATCCAGCTCGAGACATAGGCGAGCAGCGCGAAGCTGGCCGAGTGGCTTTCGGGAAAGCCGTACTCGCCGAAGCCCTTGATCTGGTCGAAGCAGCGCCGGGCGAATTCGGCATCGTAGCCGCGCTCGGTCATGCGCGTGACCATCTTGTCCTCGAACTTGCCGATGGTGCCGCGTCGGCGGAAGGTGGCGAGCGCGTGGCGCAACCCGTTCAGCTCTTCCGGCGTGAAATCTGCCGCGACCATCGCCAGGCGCATCGCCTGTTCCTGGAACAGCGGCACGCCCAGCGTCTTGCCGAGAATGCGTTCCAGTTCGTCGGGCGGGCCGTGATCCGGCGCGGGCGCAGGGTAGCTGACCTTTTCCTGCCCTGCACGCCGGCGCAGATAGGGATGCACCATGTCGCCCTGGATCGGGCCGGGCCGGACGATGGCAATCTCGATCACGAGGTCGTAGAAGTTTTCCGGCTTCAGGCGCGGCAGCATAGACATCTGCGCGCGGCTTTCGATCTGGAACACGCCGATGGTGTCGGCGCGCGAGATCATGTCGTAGACTTGCTTGTCGTCGTGCGCGATGCTGGCCAGCGTGTGGATCTCGCCGTAATGCGCGGCCAGGAGATCGAAACATTTGCGGATGCAGGTCAGCATCCCCAGCGACAGCACATCGACCTTCATCAACCCGAGCGCATTGATGTCGTCCTTGTCCCATTCGATGAAGGTGCGATCGTCCATCGCCGCGTTGCCGACCGGGACGGTCTCGGTCAAAAGCGTGCGGGTGAGCACGAAGCCGCCGACATGCTGGGACAGGTGGCGCGGGAAGCCGGTGAGTTCGGCGGCGAGCCGCAGCGTCTGCAACAGGCGCGGATCGGTGGGATCGAGGCCGGCCTCGCGCACATGCGCTTCGGGGATCGGCCGGTTGCCCGCCCCCCAGATCGTGCCCGCCAGCGCGGCGGTGACATCCTCGCTGAGACCCATCGCCTTGCCGACCTCACGGATCGCCGAGCGCGAACGGTAGCAGATCACGGTGGCGGCAATGCCGGCGCGGTCACGGCCGTAGCGCTCGTAGATATACTGGATGACCTCCTCGCGGCGCTCGTGCTCGAAATCCACGTCGATATCCGGCGGCTCGCCCCGTTCCGCCGTGATAAACCGCTCGAACAAAAGGTCGATCTTCTCCGGGTTGACCGAGGTGATGCCGAGGCAGAAGCACACGGTGGAATTGGCTGCCGAGCCGCGTCCCTGGCACAGGATCGGGTCGTGGCGGCCCTTGTCCGGCTGCGGCGTGCGCGCATAGGCGACGATGTCGTGGACGGTGAGGAAATAGGGCGCGTAGTCCAGCTCGGCGATCAGCGCCAGTTCGCGCCGGATGTTCATGGCGACGCGATCGGGGATGCCGGCGGGATAGTGCCGCCGCGCGCCTTCCCAGGTCAGGTCTTCCAGGTGGCCCTGCGCGGTCCTGCCTTGCGGCACCGGCTCTTCGGGGTATTCGTATTTCAGCTCGTCGAGCGAGAAGCGGCAGCGTTCGGCAATCTCCACGCTGCGCGCCACCGCATCCTCGAAGCCGGAAAACAGCCGCGCCATCTCGGCAGGCGGCTTGATGTGACGCTCGGCATTCTTCGCGAGGCGGTAGCCGGCCGCATCGATGGTGCATTTCTCGCGGATGCAGGTGAGCACGTCCTGTAGCGGTCGGCGCGCGGGCGTGTGATAGAGCACGTCGTTCGTGGCGACGAGCGGGACATCGGCGCGCGCGGCGATCTCGCCCAGCCGGGCGAGGCGGGCGCGGTCATCGCCGTTCATGTGATTGTGCGCAGCGAGATAGACGGGCGCGCCAAGCTGATTGGCGATACCGCGCAACGCGTCAGCAAAGGCGAGATCGGCCCTCTCCGGCGGCACGGTGATGAAAATCTGCCCTTCGGCGTGCGCCGCCACATCCGCCAGGTCGAGCGCGCACGCGCCTTTTTCCGCGCGCAGCTTGCCCACGCTCAACAGCCGGCACAGCCGGCCATAGGCCGCGCGGTTCGTGGGATAGCACAAAAGGCTTGGCGCATCGCGCAGGTCCAGCCGGCAGCCGATGATAAGCCGCAGCCCTTCGGCCTTCGCGGCGATATGCGCGCGCACCATCCCGGCGAGGCTGCCCCGGTCGGTGATCGCCAGCGCGGCCAGCCCCTGCGCCTTCGCGGTCCGCACCAGTTCTTCCGGGTGCGCGCCGCCGCGCAGGAAGCTGAAATTGCTCGTGACCTGCAACTCGGCATAGGCCGGTTCCGGCGAAAACCACGCGCTCATGCGAACAGCCCGTGCAGGTACCAGCGCGGCGGCGGCCCCTCGCCGGTCTCGTCATATTGCCCTTCACGGAACACCCAGTAGCGCCGCCCGGTGGTGTCCTCGATGTCGTAGTAATCGCGCGGGCGCGCTGAACCGCCGCTGGCGGCCCACCATTCCGGCGCGATGCGCTCCGGCCCGCGGGCGCGCGCCACCCGGCGCAGCACGCGCCGCCAGCGGAACAAGAGCGGCGGACCGTCCGGCACTTCGGCGACCGCCTCGATCGGCTCGGGCCTGTCCAGCAGGCGCAGCGGACGCGGCGGCATGTGGTCGGGCCAGGCGTCGGGCGGCGGATCGCCCTCGGCCGGGTGCCGGGTCTGCGCGTTCTCGGGCAGATGGCTTTCCAGCGGCGCGAGCCAGTGGATGTTCTGCACGCCCAGCCGGTTCGACAGCCGGTCGATCAGTTGTGCCAGTTCCTCGCCATCCGTACTTGTTTTGTTCTCTAAAACGGCCTGCTGCGGCCCGAGCGGCTCGGTGCGCTCGGCGGAGAGGACGAACAGGTCGATGCCGAAATCCGGGTCGAGGCTTTCCAGCGGCGTGCGGAACAGCCGCGCCAGATGGTCCGCATCGCGCGAGGGCCGCGCCGTGCCGACGCGCCGGCGGCTGATCCGGCCATCGGTGTGACAGGCGGTGAGCGTGACGCGGCGCGCGCCCTGCCCCGCGCGGGTCATCTGGGCACACAGATCGTCGAGCAGCGCGCGCAGGATCGGCGGCAGTCCCTCGCGCGCCAGGCACGGCTCGGCGAAGCTGCGCCGCGCCTCGAACAGCGGCGGCGGGCCGAGCGGCGAGATCGGCTCGCCTTTCAGCCCCAGCGCCTGATCGAGCCGGGTCAGCATGCTTTCGCCTTCCGCGCCGCTCTGAAAGCGGCGGGCGAGGCTGGCGCGCGGGAGGGGGAGCACATCGCCGATGGTATGCAGGCCGAGGCGGTGCAGAAGCGCGGCGAATTCCGGGGGAAGCCGCAGCGCCTCTACCGGCAGATCGCGCAGCACGGCATCAAGCCGCTCGCCCGCCGGCGCGATACGCTTTTGAACACCGCCCGATGGGCCATAACGCGCCAGCGCCCAGGCCGCGCCGGGCGTTCCCGCTGCGCCGAGCCGGTTGGTGAAACCCAGCTTTACCAGATCATCCGCGATGCGGCGCAGCATCGTGACCTCGCCGCCGAACAGATGCGCCGTGCCGGTGATGTCGAGCCACAGCCCGTCCGTGCCGTCGGTATTCGCCCAGGGCGTATAGCGCACGCACCAGCGCGCCAGATCGGTGAGCGCGTGGCGGTCATGCTCGGGCTGTGCCGGATGAGTGTTGAGCGCGGGCAGCATGGCGCGTGCGTCGGCCGCGCCCATGCCGGGGCGCAGGCCGGCCTCGGCCGCCGGGCGATTGGCCGCCGCGATGACAAGGCGCTGGCCGTCCTTCGCGGTGAGGGCGAAGGGCGCGCCGTCATGCAGGCCGGCCAGCCGTTCAGCCTGCGGCTTGCGCCGATCCGCAATCCTCAGCCGGTCGATCGGAAAGTCCGGCAGCCAGATCGAAACGATGCGCCTCATCACGCCACTCCATGAACCAGTCCTTCGGGCGCCCGCCCCGGCAACGGGTGAGCATCGCGTGCCAGCGCAGGCTTCCGGGCGCGCGGTCGTCGTAAGCATCCGGCGGGCCGGGCGCGCGGGCGATGCGCCAGCGCGTCGCGGCGGTGCTGGCACGCCCGCTGTCCGGCGGGATCAGCAAAAGAACCGGGGTCCGCGAGACGGCCGCTGCGCGGCTGAGGCGCTGGGTCTGCTTGAAGTCCGGCGCGCCCGCCTCGCCGATCACCGCCTTGAGGCAGCCGGCGCGTGCGCCTTCCTCGATGGCCCAGAGCGCATCCTTCGCCCCGCCGGTCTCGGCAAACAACAGATTGGCGGGGTCGAGGTCGAAGGCGGACAGGCCGTGGCCGTAAAGCGCGCCGAACTCGCGCCGCGCGAAGCGGCTGCGCACCCACAGGATGGCGCCGCGGGTGGGCGAAAGCGGCGGCAGGAGCCGCAGAAGCCCGAGGCAGAAACCGGCCGCTGCCGTCATGTCGGTATGAGAGTCGCCCGCGATCTCGTGCAGCGCGCCGCAGGCCAGCCCGCCATCGGGCAGGGCGGCATCGACATCTGCTAAGCCGAAACGCCACGGCGCGGGCGCGACCTCCGATTGGCTTGCGTTCGCTTCCGGCGCGGCCTCGAGCGCGCCGACTTTCCGGCGCAGTGCGTCGAGCCGCCGAGCGCGGTCATCATGGGGCGCGGCGTGCCTGTCCGGCGCTTCCCGCGCGAATGTGAATCGGGTCATGCAGGCGAAAACGCTCCGTTCGGGCAGTGTGCAAATGTTCTCTTTTTGTTCTATCGGAATTTCGCCGCACGATCAAGCGGGGCGAACGACCAGCAGGCGTTTTGCGCAAATCGACCGCGCCACGGTTGAGGGCGTGCGCGTTCCCGGATATTGGGGCGAGACGGTTCGACAGGAACGATGCGATGACCGACGCTCAAGGGCACGCCCATATCCGTTTGGCCGAAGCGACGCCGGACATGTTGCGGCGCGTTCTCGACCTCAACAACGCGCACAAGGTCGAGACCTCCGAGCTCTCGCAAACGCGGCTCGAGGCGATGATCGCGACGGCCTGTGCCGCCTGGGCGCTACCCGATGCCTCGGCCTTCCTGCTGGCCTTCGCCGAGACGGCCAGCTACGACAGCGCCAACTTCCTCTGGTTCCGCAGCCGCTACCCGCGATTCGTCTACGTCGACCGGATCGTGGTCTCGCCGGAGCGGCGCGGCACCGGCGTGGCGCGGGCGTTCTACGAGGCGCTGTTCGCGGAGACACGCCGCTCGGGTCGCGCGATGGTGGCCTGCGAGGTCAACGTCGCGCCGCCCAATCCCGGCTCCGCCGCGTTTCACGACAGGCTCGGATTCCAGCCGGTCGCGCAGGCCGAAACCGCGGCGGGAAAGACCGTTCGCTACATGATCCGCGACCTCTCAGGCCGGGCCTGACGGCGACGCATTGGCTTCGCCGGTGTGGAGGTTCCGGCTGTCGGGTAACGGTGCCGCCTCCCTGGACAGGAGAGAATCGACAGTCGCGTCAAAATACCGGCGTTTCGCGGTAGGTGCCCCAGACGGTCTTGAGCGTCTCGACGATATCGCCCATCGACGCGCCCTCGCGCACCAGTTCGATCGTGATCGGCACGATGTTCTGCGTCTCATCCTGCGCGACGGCCCTAAGCTTTTCTAGCAGCTCCTGGACCTTCGCCTCGTCGCGGCTGGCGCGCACCTGCTGGAGCCGCGCGATCTGGCGTTCGGCGGTGTCCGGGTCATAGGGATGGATCTCGATGTCGTCCTCTTCTTCCTCGTCCCGGTAGCAGTTGACGCCGACGACCGGGTGTTCGCCTTGCTGCTTCTTGATGGCCAGTTCGTAGGCGAAGTCGGAGATGTGGCGCTGGAACCAGCCCTCGTTGATGAGCTTGATGGTCCCGCCCTTCTCGTCGATCTCGTCGAGGATCTTGAAGATCGCCTTTTCGTATTCGCTGGTCAGGCTCTCGACAAAATACGAGCCACCGAGCGGGTCGATCACATCGGGCACGCGGGTCTCGTGCGCGGCGATCTGCTGGGTGCGCAGCGCGATCTTCATCGCCTCCTCGGTGGGGATTGCGAAGGCTTCGTCCATGCCGTTGGTGTGCAGGCTCTGCGCGCCGCCCAGCACGGCGGCCAGCGCCTGATAGCCGGTGCGCACGATGTTGTTCTTGTATTGCGGCTTGGTCAGCGTCGCCGCCGCCGTCTGGCAGTGGAAGCGCAGCCGCATCGACGCCGGGTTCTTCGCGCCGAAGCGCACCTTCATGATCTTGGCGTAGACCCGCCGCGCCGCGCGGAACTTGGCGACCTCCTCGAAGAAGTCGGTCTGGCAGACGAAGAAGAAGGCCAGACGCGGCGCGAAATCATCGACGTCCACCCCGGTCTTGAGCACCTCCTCGACATAGGTGATGGCGTTGGCCATCGTGAAGGCGACCTCTTGCAGCGGCGAGGAACCGGCCTCGGAGATATGATAGCCCGAGATATTGATCGGGTTGTACCGCTTCATGTTCGCCGTGCAGTAGGTGATGCAGTCGCGCACGATCCGCACCGAAGGCTCGATCGGGAAGATCCACTCCTTCTGCGCGATGTATTCCTTCAGAATGTCGGCCTGGATGGTGCCCGACAGCTTGTTCAGGTCCAGCCCGCGCTTCTGCGCCATCGCGACATACATGGCGAGCAGGATCCACGCCGTCGGGTTGATGGTCATCGACACCGAGATGTTCTCCAGGTCGATGCCGTCGTAAAGCGCCTCCATGTCCGCGAGCGTATCGACCGCGACGCCCTCGCGGCCCACCTCGCCCTCGCTCATCGGGTGGTCGGAGTCGTAGCCCATCAGGGTGGGCATATCGAAATCGGTGGAAAGGCCGGTCTGGCCCTGCTGGATCAGGTATTTGAAGCGGCGGTTGGTGTCCTCGCCGGTGCCGAAGCCGGCGATCTGGCGCATGGTCCACAGCCGGCCGCGATACATCGTCGGATAAGGCCCGCGCGTGAACGGATAGCGGCCCGGCAGTCCGATGTCCTCCTGCGGGATCCCGGCGGTATCGAGCGGGGTGTAGACGCGCTTCAGCGGGAAGCCGCCGAAGGTGCGGAACGCGTCCTTGCGTTCCGGCTGGCGCTTCAGGAACTCCGCCAGTTCGCCTGATTCCCACTCTTTCAGATCGCGCGCCGCCTCCGCCAGCTTGTCGCGCAGCGCGGTATCCTCGCTCATTGCCCGGTCTCCCTGTTGATCTCGGCCAGCAGCCGCCGCGCGCCGTCTTCCGGCGCGAGTTCCAGCCGCGCCACCTGTTCCGCGATCGCCGCGATCCGCCCTTCGCGGTCGCGCTCGAAGCTGTCGCGCAGCATGTCCTCGGCGGATTTCAGCACGCGCCATTCGGCCATGCGGCGGCGGCGGGCCTCGAGCTCGCCGGTTTCGCGCATCTGCGCCATGTGCCGGTCGATGACCGCTTCCAGTTCGCCGATGCCTTCGCCCGTCATCGCGCTGGTGCCGATCACCGGGACGGTCCAGTCCATCCTGCCCGACAGTTGCAGGCCGATGGTCAGCATCCCCTTCAACTCGGAGATGGTGCGGTTGGCGTCCGGGCGGTCCGCCTTGCTGACGACGTGGATGTCCGCGATTTCCAGGATGCCGGCCTTGATCGCCTGAATGTCGTCGCCCAGCCCCGGCGCGGAAACCACCACCGTGGTGTGCGCCGAGCGCACCACGTCCACCTCGTCCTGCCCGACGCCGACCGTCTCGATGATGACGACATCGAAGCCGCTAGCATCGAGGATCGACACCGAAGGCATGGTCGCGCGCGACAGCCCGCCGAGCGCGCCGCGCGTGGCCATCGAGCGGATGAACACGCCGGGGTCAGCGTTGAGGTCGCTCATGCGCACTCGGTCGCCGAGGATCGAGCCGCCGGAAAACGGGCTGGTCGGGTCCACCGCGACGACCGCCACCTTGCGCCCGCCCTCGCGGATTTTCCCGCAAAGCTGCGCGATCAGCGTGGACTTGCCGCTGCCGGGCACGCCGGTGATGCCGACGATATGCGCCCGTCCGGTATGCCGGTGGATTTCGGCAAGCGCCTCGCGCGCCTCGTCGGTGTCCGCTTCCGCGCGCGAGATCAGCCGGGCGATGGCGGAGACCCTGCCAGCCAGCACTTCGGCAACCAGCGTGGTGGATGGGACCGACCTCATTCGCCGCCTCCCAGTTTCTGTGCGAAGGCGCGGAACATCTCGCGGTCGTCGATCACGCGGCGCGCCTTGAAGTCGGTGCGCGAAATGCTCTGTTCCTCCACGACTTCGATGTTCGCGCGGATGCCGAGCAGGCGGTGCAACGCATTCGCGACGCGGTCGCGGAACCGCTGGATGGCCTCGGGCCCCTCCGCGTGAACCGACTGGGCCGCCTCGACCTGCACGGCGATCTCGTCCATCGCGGTCTCGCGGGTGATGACGATGCGGTGCTCGCCGCCGTAATCGGGCATGGCGTTGAGCGCGGCGTCGATCTCGCTGGGATAGATGTTCTCGCCGCGCACGGTGAAGGAGTCGTCGATCCGCCCGAAGATGCCGTGCGGCAAATGCGGATAGGTGCGGCCGCAGGGTGTCGGACCGTCCTTCCACAGTGTCAGGTCGCCGGAGACGAGCCGGATCATCGGCTGGGAAATGCGCTCCAGATTGGTGTAGACCGGTGTGCCGCGCCGGCCGTAGGGGACGCGGCGCATGGTGTTCGGGTCGCAGACCTCGGTGTAGACCACGTCCTGCCAGGCCAGCATCCCGTCGGTCTCGGCGGTTCCGGCCACGTTCATCCACGGGCTGACCTCGGCCATGGAGCCGGAATCGATCACCCGCGCGCCATAGGTCTCGGCGATGCGGTCGCGCACCCCCGGCACCGATGCGCCCGGCTCGCCGGAGAAGAACAGCAGCTTCAACGCGAATTCGCGCGGGTCTATCCCGGCGTCGCGCGCCACCTCGCCCAGGTGGATCGCGTAGGACGGCGTGCCGTAGAACGCGGTGGGCTTCACGCGGCGCATCCAGTCGACGGCCCGCGCCGACATGCCGCTCGCGCCCGCCCCGAACGGGAAGGATTTTGCTTGCAAGCGTTCCGCCCCGATGAGCGTGCCCCAGGAACCCATATAGAGGCTGAACAGCGACCCGATGAACACCGTGTCGCCGGGGCGCAGGCCCATCGCCCACATGATCCGGGCGTGCGCGTTGGCGATGGCCCGCCAGTCGTGGCGCCCGATGCCGAACGCGGTCGGGTTACCGGTGGTGCCCGACGTACCATGGATGTGGTGGATGTCGCTTTCGCTCACGCAGAGATAGTCGCCGAACACGGGCGCGCGCGCCTGCGCATCGCGCAGATCGGCCTTGGTGACGGCCGGCACCTTTTCCTCGAAATCCTCCAGCGAGGTCAGATGGTCGGGGTGGAAGCCGTGCGCATCCCAGTGACGGCGGTAGAACGGCGCGTTGTCATGGGCATAGCGCACGACCTGCTGGAGCCGCTCAAGGATGTGCTTTTCGCGCTCGTCCGGCGACATGGTTTCACGTTGCGGAAACCAGTAGCGCGCGCCCGGCTCGGGAAAGTAGCTCTCGTCGTAGCGCGGCGGAAAGGACCAGGACTCCATGACGCGCCCCCTTACCGTGCGCCGCGTTCGGCAACGAGTTCCCGCACGCGCGCCACGATCGCCTCGGGCGGAGTATCCTGGAGCAGGATTTCTCGAACGCCCATCTCCTTGAGCTGCGCGACGTCCTCGTCCGGGATAACGCCGCCGCCCATCAGCAGGATGCCTTTGGAGTCCTGTTCTTCCAGCACGCGGATGACCTTCGGGAAGATCGTCATGTGCGCGCCCGACAGCAGGCTGATGCCGAGCACGTCCACGTCCTCCTGAACCGCGGCCATCGCCACTTCCTCGGCGGTGCGGTGCAGGCCGGTATAGATCACGTCCATGCCGGCGTCGCGCAGCGCGCGCGCCACCACCTTCACGCCGCGGTCATGCCCGTCCAGGCCGACCTTGGCGAGCATCACCCGGATCGGCGCCTGCTCCTGAGGGGTCATTGCGTTTCCTCCCTGACGACGCTCCGGCGGCTTGTTGTTCTGGATCGCCCGCCTTGAGCTTTGCCTGTATCTCGGCCGAGGCCGCTCCCACATGCGCGCGCGAAAGCGCGCCGGCCCGGTCCGCGTCCCGGTCCGCGATCGCCTTCAGGATGTCGGCATGCTCGCGCCAGAGCCGGGTGCGGTAGTTCGCCGCTTCGATCACCGCCGTCATGACCCGGCGCAAATGATGAAGCTGCGGCTCCAGCGCCTGCGCGATCAGCGGATTGCCGGACAGCGCGTAGATGAATTCGTGGAAGGCCATGTCGCATTTCACGAGGTCGCCGATATCGCCACGTGCGGCAAGCCGCTCGCCGTCTGCAAGGATCTCCCAACCTTCGGCCAAGTCCTCCGGCCGCGCACGCTCGGCGGCGAGGCGCGCCGCCGTTTCATCAAGCGAGCCGCGCAACTCGTAGATCGCGCGCACCGTCTCCGCGCTGACCGGCGTGACGATGAGCCCGCGCCGGCCCGTTTCGCGGAAAAAGCCCTGGGATTTCAGCAGCACCAGCGCCTGCACCACGGGCTGACGGGACACGCCGAGGCGCTCGGCAATCTCATCCTGCGTAACGCGCGCACCGGGCGCGAGTTCGCCGTCGCAGATCGCGTCGCGAACGGCGACATAAACCGAATCGAGGATGCTGGTTTGCCGGGGAAGAGATTGCATCAGCCCGTTCTCGTATTTGGTATACTGTATTCACCAACATGCGATTGCGTCAAGCTGTTGCCCCGATGGCAAGAAGGGCACCCGGGGCCGTTAACCGACCGCTTAGGCTCTCACCGCGGTTCTTGGAACTCGGTGTCGTCCACGGTGTTTCGGACGAATAGCGTTTCGCAAGTTCGGAGAGCCGCGATGCTGACCTGGATTATCGTGTTCCTCGTGCTCGCCGTCATTGCCGGAGTGTTCGGGCTCGGCGGCGTGGCGACGGCATTTGCCTCGATAGCCGAGATCCTGTTCTACATCTTCCTGATATTGCTGGTGATTTCACTGGTCATGTACTTCGTGCGGGGCCGCGGCTCGCAGCGAATGTGATGCCCGGGTCCCCGGCAACGCCTTGGCGCCAAACCGCCGGCAAGCCGTGGCGAAGCCTCGGCAGCAGTCGTTGAGGCGGGCCAGGAACGGTGACTTCGTGACCTGCCAAGCAACGCAGGAGATTTGGAATGAACTGGGACCAAGTCAGAGGGAACTGGCAGCAGATGAAGGGTCGCATTCGAGAGCAGTGGGGCGAACTCACTGATGACGAGGTGGACCAGATCGAGGGGCAGCGCGAACAGCTCGTCGGCAAAATTCAGAAACGCTACGGAATTGCCCGCGAGGAGGCGGAAAAGCAGATCGACGACTGGCTCGCCCACCTGCGCTAGGCGCACCGTTTCGCATTCGTGAGTTAGCCAGCGCTTGGGCTCGCCAGGTCACTCGGGCAAAAGCCTCCTCTGTCCGGCTTTTCGGACATGCTCCATGATCCAAGAGAAGTGTCATGGCCGAGATACTCATCATAATTCTCATACTGGTCTTGATAGGGGCTCTACCCGCTTGGCCGTATAGTCGCACCTGGGGCTACGGCCCGTCCGGCATTCTCGGGACGATCCTGGTCATCGTCCTCATCCTTGCGCTTGTGGGACAGATCTAGCTTTCCGTGGCAATCGCGACATTCCGCGTCCCCTGAGAAAAAATAATGAAATGTCTTACACGCGCTTCACCCTGATGATCCTCACCTCCACGGTGGTGATGTTCATCCTCATGTATCTCAATACCTACGCTCTGGAGCATATCTTCTTCTCCGAAACGCGTGTCTACATGGCGATCCTGATGGGCGCGGCGATGGCGGTCATCATGCTGTCCTACATGCTGCCCATGTACGCCAACACGACCGTGAATGTGGCGATCTTCGTTGGCGCGGCGATCGCCTTCGCGCTCGCGCTCTGGCTCGTGCGCAGCCAGGTGACGGTATCTGGCGAGAGCTACATGCGCGCCATGATCCCGCATCATTCGATTGCCGTCATGACCTCTGAGCGCGCGCAGATCCGCGACCCGCGCGTGCGCAAGCTGGCCGACGAGATCATCGAGGCGCAGCGGCGCGAGATTGCCGAGATGCGCTATCTGATCAGCGAACTGGACAAGGGCAATGTCGTGCAGTCCATCCATGAGGACCCGCCGGCCAAGGTCGGCACGGTTCAGGACGCGCTCGGCAACACCCCGATTTCCACGCTCGATCCGGCCCCGCTGTCCAAGGCACAGGCGGATGAGGTGCTCGAGGCCGCGAGCCGCTGCCGGTTCAACCGCAGCCCCGAATCGGATCCGATCCTCTGGACGGCCGGGGAGGACGGCCCCGGCGTCATGGAACTCAACGGCGTGACCATCGCGCTGGAGGCTGCCGCAGGCGAGGAGGCGGGCACCGGCTGGCGCGCGGATGGCCTCACAATGGACGTCCGGCCGCTCGACGAGGAAGCCGACTGGCGATCGGACTCCGAGCTGGTGTTCGCGCTCGATCAGGGGCTGACCGTGGGCTACCGCGGCTTCTGGTCGTGCTCTGAGTCCAACTGATGACTTGCTTCAGGTGGGCGCGGTGATGAAGCCGCTCAACGCGTGCAAGAAGAGGACCACCGGGCATTTTGCTATCACGTCTTGAAAGGAGCATACCTATGCCGGCCAAATCCAAGGATCAGCAGATGGCAGCGGGCGCTGCGCTATCCGCCAAACGCGGTGAGACGGATCCCTCCGAGCTGAAGGGCGCGTCCAGGCAGATGTACGAGTCCATGTCTGAGAAGGAGCTGGAGGAGTTGGCAACCACCGACCGCAAGACTCTCCCGGACGACAAAGACGAAGGCGACTGAACGGTCTCAATGGACTTCGCGACGGCCGCCCTCTGACCGGCGTACGACCATCTTCGGTTTCCGCTCGGGTCTCATCCCTGGCGCGGAGGCCACTTGCTCCAAAACAGCATTTCCAGACGGCGTCCTGTTGCCTACAGGGCGGAGAAGCGACATTGCGCTTTTGGCCTTGGTGGCTCTAGCTTAGGATTTGAAATCAGGAAATTCCGAAGGCGAACTGTCCCGCGAAGAAGGGCCTCCATGACAACTCTCGGCATACTGGGCTTCGGAGAAGCCGGCTCCGCTCTTGCCAGGAGACTGGCAGATCATGGCGCGAATGTTCGTTGCTTCGATCCGGCGCAAGGCAGGTCGGATGCGTCCTGCGAAACAAGCATCCATGATGCGCCGGGGATCACGTCCTGCTCGCTGGTCGAACTGCTGGCGTCTTCAGAGGTGATCCTGTCGACCGTCACGACCGACGCGGCACTGGAGGCAGCACAGAACTGTATCCCGCACTTGGGGAAGCAGCATGTCTATTGTGATCTCAATTCCACGGCTCCCGCGATTAAACGACAGCTCCATGATTTGATCCGTCCAACCTCGGCGGTTTTTGTCGAAGGCGCGATACTCGGTGCCATCGGCGTTACCGGCGCGTCGACGAGAATATTGCTCGGCGGTGCATACGCCGCGGAGCTATCTGGAACGCTGAATTCGTATGGCCTCAATACCGCGCCCTACAGCCAGGAGATCGGCAAGGCTTCCACATTCAAAATGCTTCGCAGCATATTCTCCAAGGGGTTGGAAGCGCTCGTATTAGAATTCCTGATGGCCGGCAGGATGGCGGGACTGCAAGACGATCTGTGGCGCGAGGTCACAACGCTGCTCGCGGAGAACGATTTTGACCAGGTGTCCCGCAACTGGGTCTGCTCCCACGGCGTGGCCCACAAGCGACGCTATCACGAAATGGCCCAGGTCGCTGAACTGCTTTCAAACATGAAGATCGATGCGATCATGACCGATGCGAGCACGGAATTCTTCAAGCGATCGGTCGATCTGGAGCTTGACCAGGATTTTTCCCGCAAGCCCGAAGACATGGACGCGGTGATCGAAGCCTTGCTACGGCGGATCCGGCGGCCACGAGCATCCCCGGAGTCGACAAGGACGGAACCTGAATGAAGCAAAACCGGATGAAATCAAGGATATACGCCGGTGAGCCAGCGCTCGGCTGCTCCATCATGATTCCATCGCCTCAAATTGTGGAGATGGTGGCGCATGCCGGATTTGACTGGGTGCTGATCGACCTGGAACACGGAACGATCACCCTGGAGTCCGCCGAGCTCATGATCATGGCCGCAGAGGCAAGCGGGATAACGCCGATTGCCAGGCCCCGAAGCAACCAGAAATCGGATGTTTCGGCCGTGATGGATCGCGGCGCGATGGGAGTCCAGGTGCCGCATGTCAACAACGCGACGGATGCGCGGGCCGCCGTCTCGGCCGTCAAGTTCGGGGCGGGCGACAACCGCGGGCTGGCCGCCGGCACGCGCCCCGACAACTACGGCCTTTCCGCGCGAATGGACGACTTTGTACAGGCCAGCAACGAACACACGCTCGTTTGTGTGCAACTCGAGCATGCCTCCGCCATTGACAATATCGACGACATACTGCGCGTTGAGGGGGTGGATGTGTTCTTTATCGGCCCATCCGATCTGTCGCAATCGATGGGATATCCGGGAAATCCCAAGGCAGAGCCGGTGCAAGCTGCGATCAACAGCGCGCTTGAGAAAATTGCCGGCGCCGGCAAGATCCCGGGCATGCCGGCCTCCGCGGAAAATCTGTCCGGCGTTCTGGCTTCCGGATCGCTCTATGTTTACACGCATCTGCCAAAGCTCCTTGGTGTTGGCGCCTCGGCGTTCCTCGCAAGGGTGCGCAATGGCCGAACAGACTGAAACGTATCGTCCTCGGTCATTGCGCTGGCCGGTTCGCCCCGCTGCGAGGGAGCGAGACGAATCGGCTGGCAGGCCGAACAGGCTGTTCGCCTATGGCAGATTGATCTTCCGGGTCATGGGCAGGTCGGTTTTGCTCCACTCGACCATCGAACCGTCATAGACCTTCGCCTTCTTGTTCCCGAGCAGTTCCGAGTTCACGAACCAGCCAAGCGTTGCCCAATGGGCGGTGTTGCAGAAATTGATCAGCTCGCCCGATGTCGGAGCCCCCGCCGCTTCGTGGAGTTCAGCGAGCTGTGCCTCCGAGCGCATGACGCCACGATTGTCCTTGGTCAGCCAAGTCTCGGGCACGCTGATAGCGCCGGGGATGGTGCCTGCGCGGGCCACCGGGCCGGGTTGCGTCACGCCGAGATACTGATCCGTCGGACGGTGGTCGATCACCGGAATGCCAGCCTCCAGCGCCGTCTTCACGTCTTCCTTGGTTGCGATCAGTTCCGGGCGCAGATTGACCTCGAAGGTCTCGGGCTCCGGCTCGACGACACCCGTTTCCAGCGGATTGACCGGCTTTTTGGTATCGGGATCGGTTTCGGCGAGCCACGCCGCCATGCCGCCGTTCAGGATCGAGACCTTGTCATGCCCGGCAACCTTGAAGGTCCAGTAGACGCGGGTGGCTGCGCCCATCTCCACACCGGAGGCGCCGCGGGATACCACGACGACATGCGTGTCGTTGTCGATTCCCAGGCCGCCGATCAGCTTCGAGAGCTGTTCTGCGCTCGGCAGCATGCCGGGCGTGCCGTTGGCGTCCTCCACACGCCAACCATCGCTCACATAGTCCGAGTAAACGGCACCGGGAATATGGCCGCGTGCATAGCTTTCCTTTGACGAGCCGCTGATCCGGCTGCGGATATCGAGGACGACCACCTCGGGATTGTCGAGGTTGGCTTTCACCCAGTCGGCATCGACGAGCGGTTCGCTGGCGAGCGCGACGTTCGACATCGCCGCAACAAGAGTTCCCATGGCGATACCCATAAGCGATTTCATGGCTGATCCTTCCTTGCTCGTTGCTGTGCGTCCGGAACGGTCGCGGACGAACCATTTGGCGGCTGCCTCTCCCGCGGCGATCATAACGCTCGGCGAGGTTTCCATATAGGCGCGTCGTCCTTTCCCTGGACCCGTGATGACGGCGCGTACCGGCTCGATCTCCCGGTATCGGGCTTTTCGCCGGTGACGAGTTCTTCCAGCACCAAAAGCATCCGGTGTTCTCTGCCGCATAGTGACACCGTCAGCGTGTCGCCGTCATCGTTTCCGAGTGGCGCTGCACCTGATCCGAGACGATGGCGATCAGCACGCGGCCGAGCGCACCCGGCCGCCGGTTGACCGGCCAGGCGACGCCGAGCGTGCGGATCGGGTGGAGCTGGGCATCAACGCATTCGAGCCGACGTACCAGCCCCGCGCACAGTTCCTCGTCGAAGCTGCTCGGGCCCGAAAAGCACCAGCCCGCCCCCGCGCAGACAAGCTGCCGGATCAATTCCACGTCGTTGGCCGACCAGACGTCGGTGCTGAACAACCGCCCGACCCGTTCCATGTCGGTCTCGGGCGAGCCCACATAGTAGATCTGCCGCTCGGTCTGGAAGGCGCTCATCGGCAGGGGCGGCTGAAGCTGCGCGAGCGGATGAGAGACAGCGCAGATCGGACACAGCTTCTCCACCGCGAAGGTCCGCCCCTGCATGTCCGAGGGCATCGAGGTCAGCAGCGACAAGCCGAAGTCGAAGCTGTCGTCGCGCAGATCGTCCCAGAGCGTGGCGAGCGAACTGTTGAACAACTGCACCCGGACCCGCGGATGGGCCTCGGCGAATGCCGCGAGGGCGCGGTTGATGACCTTGCGCGGGAACAGGACGTCCACCAGGATGCGAAGCCGCGACTCCTCTCCCTTCTCGAGCGACGCAGCGTGCGAGCTGAACCGCTGCGCCCGCTCGACGAGCGATTTCGCCTCCGAAAAGAGTGCCCGCCCGCGATCGGTGAGCTGCGAACGCCGTGTGCCGCGCTCGAGCAACGGGAAGCCGCAATGGGTCTCGAGCTGGTCAAGCGAATAGCTGACCGAAGACGCCGCGCAGCGCAGTTCCCGCGCCGCCGCGGTGAGTCCGCCGTGCTCGACCACGGCAATGAAGGCGGCCAGATGGTCGACGAGGTTCGGCGGCATCGTCGATTTCGAATTTTCCGAAGGTATCATACGATATTTTCGACGCGCTTCGGGGCCATCGTTAGTTTCGGATTTTCTGAAGGTATCATACGACATTTATAGCATTACCCGAAAGCACCATAGCCGTTACAATTGCAGCAAACCGACGGAAGTTCGGGGAATCACTTTAGCTGTGGGAGGAAACGGAATGAGGGTGGCAAGCACCCGGGCTGGCGCGCGCGGCGGCCGGCCGGCGGCGCGATTGCGCGATCCCGATGATCCCGTCCAGGGGCCGCGGCGCCAAGCTGCGACCCCATCGACGCTCGCCGGATGAACGCGATAACCGGCGCCGCGGATGCGGTACTGAGCTGCGAAGACGTCAGCCGCTGGTTCGGCGGCCTGCAAGCGCTGAAGAACGTCTCGATCGGCATCCGCTCCGGCGAGATCTACGGCCTGGTGGGCCCGAACGGCTCCGGCAAGACGACGCTGGTGAACGCGATCACCGGCTTTTACCCGCCGCAAACTGGCCGCATACGCTTTGAGACGCATCAGCTTGAGCGCGTTCCGCCGCACAGGGTGGCCGCCCTGGGGATCGCCCGCACCTTCCAGAACGTCGCCCTGTTCAAGGGCATGAGCGCGCTCGATAACATCCTCGTGGGCCGGCACGTGCATATGCGCCCGAGCGCGCTGGCGTCGTTGTTCTACTGGGTCTGGGCCGAGCGCGAGGAGGTGCGCAACCGCAAGACGGTCGAGGAGATCATCGACCTGTTGCAGCTGCAAAGCGTGCGCCACGAGCCGGTCGAGATGATCCCGCTGGGCATGCAGAAGCGCGTCGAACTGGCCCGCGCGCTCGCCGCCGAGCCGCGCCTGCTGATCCTCGACGAGCCGATGGCCGGGATGAACCAGGAGGAAAAGGAGTACATGGTCCGCTTCATCCTGGATGCCCGCGACGCGCTCAACCTCTCGATCCTGTTGATCGAGCATCACCTCGACGTGGTCGCGGCGATCTGCGAGCGGGTCGCCGTGCTGAACAATGGCGAGAAGATTGCCGAGGACGCGGCCGGCGACGCCATGCGCGACCCCGATGTCGTCGCCGCCTATATCGGGAAGGTCGAACATGCTGGCTGAGGCGAATGTGGCGTCCGCCCGCGGCGATGCGGCGGCGCTGCACCCCGACTGGACGCGCGACGACCACCTGCTGACCCATCTCGCCGCGAACGCGCGCGATCACGGCGACGAGGTGGCGATGCGCGAGCGCGACCACGGCATCTGGCAGGAATACACCTGGGCGCAGTACCTGGAATGGGTGCTGGCCTTCGCCGCCGGGCTGGAGGAATATGACGTCGGCCATCAGGACAACGTGCTTGTGGTCGGCGACAACCGGCCGGCGCTTTACTTCGGCATGATGAGCGCGGTCGCCCTGCGCGCGGTGCCCTCGCCCGCATACCCGGATGCAACCCCGCAGGAGATTGCCGACCAGATGCGCCGCGAGGGCATCCGCCACGCCCTCGCCGAGGACCAGGAGCAGGTCGACAAGCTGCTGGAGATCCGCGAGGACTACCCGGACCTGAAGTTGATTGTCTACGACGATCCGCGCGGGCTGGCGGGCAACGAGCCCGAGGGCGTCGTCGCCTTTACCCGGATCGCAGATCGCGGCCGCGAACGGCTCCGGGCCGCTCCCGAGTTGCGCGACGACCTGATCGCCCGGCCGAGCGTGCACGACGCGGCTGCCCTGCTGCACTCCTCCGGCACCACCGGCGCGCCGAAGGGCGTCCCGCTGAAACACGGCCACATCCTGTTCGCCGTGCGCAGTGCCCACCAGGCCGCCTATTTCCGGGAAGGCGAAGTGCACATGGCCTACCTGCCCATGGCGTGGGTGGGCGACTTCATCTTCTCGGTCGGCGCCGCGATCCTGTTGCGCTTCACCGTCAACATACCGGAGACGCAGGAGACCGCGCTCAACGACCTGCGCGAGATCGCACCGACGATGTATTTCAGCTCGCCGCGCGCCTGGTCGAACATGCTGACCCGCATCCAGGTCGGCATCGACGAAAGCACGCGCTTCAAGCGCTGGCTCTACAACCGCTTCATGCCGTTCGCGGTGGCGTTGGAGCGTCGGCGCCTGTCGGGCGAGATGCCGACCGCCGGCCAGCGGCTCTGGCGCGGGCTTGGCGACCTGCTGATTTACGGTCCGATCCGCGACCAGCTGGGCCTGGGCCGGGTCGCCCGTCCCTACACCGCCGGCGAAGCAATCGGCGAGGACGTGTTCCTGTTTTTCCGGGCCCTCGGGCTGGACCTGCGGCAGTTCTACGGACAGACCGAGAACTGCGCACTCTGCGCCGCGCAGGAGCCGGGCTCCGTCAAGCTGCACACGGTCGGCAAGCCTTTCCCCGGAATCGACATCCGGATCGCCGAGAGCGGCGAGATCCTGGTCAAGGGCGACAACGTCTTCGATGGCTACCACGAAGACCCCGACGCCACCGCGGAAACGCTGGAGGATGGCTGGCTGCGCACCGGTGACGCCGGCCTGCTGGAGGATGACGGCCAGCTGGTCGTGCTGGGGCGCGTGTCCGAAGTGGTCTACACCGCAGCCGGCGAACGCTTCATCCCGACCTACATCGAGAACCGCATCAAGTTCAGCCAGTATGTCCGGGACATCTGCATACTGGGCGAAGGCCGGGACAAGCTGACGGCGATCGTGTGCATCGACATCGACGCAGTCGGGCACTGGGCCGAGGAGAACGGCGTGACCTACACCTCCTACGCCGACCTGTCACAGCGCGAGCCGGTCTACGATCTGATCGCGGGAGTCATCCGGCACACCAACGAGACATTGCCGGAACCCCTGCGGATCTGCCGCTTTGTCAATCTCCACAAACCGTTCGACCCGGACGACGGCGAAGTCACGCGCACCCGCAAACTGCGCCGAAACGTGATCGAGGACCACTACGCGCGCGTCATCCGGGCGCTCTACGACGGCAGCGGGCAGATCGAGTTCGAGGCGCGCTTCACCTACGAAACCGGCGAGACCGGCCTGCTGACTCGCGCCCTCCAGCTGCGCGACGTCGCGACTGACCCCTCCGCCGCCGCGCATACCGCCTCCGCCCGGAGAATAGCCGCGCGATGATCTATTTCATGGAACTGCTGGTCAACGGTGCGCTGACGGGGCTGATGTACAGCCTGGCAGCGCTCGGCATCGTGCTGATCTACAAGTCGGCGGGCGTGCCAAACCTGGCGCACGGCGCGATGATCATGCTGAGCGCCTACTTCATCTACGTGTTCGTCAGCCTGGCCGGGCTGTCGCTGTGGCTGGCGATCCCGCTGGCCGCAGTGGTCATGTTCGGCTTCGGGCTGTTGTGCGAGCGGCTGCTGCTGCGTCGCATGGTGGGCCAGCCGATCATCATGATCGTGATGCTGACGCTGGGCCTGGAGGTCTTTCTGCGCGGCGTTGCCCCCGGCATCCTCGGCGCCAGCCCGAAGTCGCTGAATCTCGGCATTGGCCTGGCGCCGATCATCGTGGAGGGCGTATTCATCAACCGCGGCTACCTCTACGGCGCCGGCGTGGCTGTACTGATGATCATGGCCTCGCTTCTGTTCTTCCAGACACGCCTCGGCACCAAGCTGCGCGCCGTCTCCGACGACCACGTCTCCAGCTGGTCGGTGGGCATATCGGTGGAGCACGCCATTGGCATCTCCTGGGGCCTTGCCGGGGTTTCCGCCGTTGCCGCGGGCGCGCTGTGGGGCTCGGTACAGGGCGTCGACTGGACGCTGTCGACGCTGCTGTTCCCGGCGATCGCGGTGGTGATCCTGGGGGGCCTCGACAGCATCTGGGGCGTGCTGGTCGGTGGCCTGCTTGTCGGCATCCTCGGATCGGTGGTGCCGGGCTATGTCGACCCGGTGGTCGGCGGCGGCACCCGCGACGTGGTGACCTCCCTGATCATCCTTTTGACCATCCTGGTGCGGCCGTTCGGGGTCTTCGGCCGCGAAGACATCGAGCGGGTGTAGCCAGCCATGTTCTACCGCTTGTCGGGCGTCCACCACATCAGCTACGCCAGCGAACGCCGCCTGTGGCCGGTTCCCGCCGACCGCTGGCAAGCCCTCGCGGTGCTGGCGCTCGGTATCGCCGCGCCGCTGCTGCTGTCCAGCCTCTACGTCTCCAGCTACCTGCTGCCCTGGCTGGTCTGGACCTCGGCGGCGCTGTCGCTGACGCTGCTGATGGGCGTGGCCGGCCAGCTTCACTTCGGCTTCGCCGCGGTGTTGGCCATCGGCGCGTATAGCTGCATACACCTGACTCGCGCCGGCGTGCCATTCGAGATCGCCATCCTCGGCGCTGGCCTGTCGGCGGCAGTCATCGGCTCGGTGTTCGGCGCCGCGGCGCTGCGCGTAAAGGGCCTGTACCTGGTGATGGCGACGCTGGCGATGCAGTATCTGGTCGACTGGGTAATCATCAACGTCCCGGCAATCTCGGGCGGCGCGCAGGCGACGTTGCAGACGCCGGATGTCATGTTCCTGGGCATGCCGCTCACCAGCGACACCGGGCAGTACTACGGCGCCCTCTTGTGGTGCGTGGTGCTGACGCTTTTCGTGATGAACGTGAAGCGCACCAGCTTCGGCCGCGCGCTGGTGGCAATCCGCGACAAGGATTTCGCCGCCGCGGTCATCGGCGTCAACGTCTTCAAGTACAAGCTGCTGGCGTTCTTCACCAGCTCGTTCCTGGGCGGCGTGTCCGGCGCGGTGCTGGCCTTCTGCTACTACGAGGCGGTGACGCCGGAGCAGTTCTCCTTCAACGTCTCGATCCAGTTCGTCGCGATGGTGCTGGTCGGGGGCCTGGGCAGCGTGATCGGGGCCTATCTGGGCGCCGCCTTCGTGCTGCTTCTGCCGATCGTGCTCACCAACGTCGTCGCCGGGCTGGCCGAGGGCGGTCTGCTGACGATGTCGCAGAACCTGCAGTCGCACATCCCGCTGATGGCCTACGGGGCCCTGATCATCGCGTTCTTGCTGTTTGAGCCGCTGGGGCTGGCCAAGATCTACGACAACACGCGCAAATACTTCCTGGTCTGGCCGTTCCAGCATACCCGGAGCTGAGCCGCCGCGATGAACAATGGCTCGGCACATACAACTGAAGCATGGGAGGTAAACGATGACGAGAACTGGATCGAACGGGTTGCCGCTGCGGCCCGCCGTCGCCGCTCTGGCGGCCGTGGTGATGGCGGCGTTCGGGCTGACGGCGCAAGCCCGTGCACAGGACAAGGAACCGATCACCTTCGCCCTGCTGCAGGACTTCACCGGCGTCTACACATTCGTCTCCGACGAATACAACCAGGGTCAGCAGGACTACATCAAGCTGATCAACGCGCGGGGCGGCGTGGACGGCCACCCGATCAAGCTGATGATTCGCGATACCGGCAACGAGCCGCAGCGCGGCATCGAGGCGTATAACCGCGCCGTCGAGGAAGGCGCGGTGCTGGTCGACTTCCTGTCGACGCCGGTGTCCCGCGCCATGGTGCCGCGTGTGCTGGAGGACGAGGTGGTGATGATCACCGCCCTGCACGGCCGCGGCGATGCCAGTGCCGGCAAGACCTTTCCCTACGTCTTTCCGGTGATGGCGACCTACTGGTCGCAGGCCAGCGTGCTGGGGAACTACATGGAAGAAGAGATGGACGGGCTGGAAGGCAAGAAGATCGCCCATGTCTTCATCGACAGCCCGTTCGGCCGCGAGCCGCTGCCGATCCTGCGCGAACTGGCCGAGCGCAAGGGCTTTGAAGTCAAGGCCTTTCCCTACCCCAGTCCGGGCAACGAGCAGTCCGCGACCTGGTCCGATGTGCGCCGCTGGGGGCCGGACTACGTGACCATCTGGGGCGCCGGCGGCGGCCAGCCGGTGTCGATCCAGACAGCTATCCGCAATGGCATCTCGCCGGAGCGGATCCTGTCGGTGGTCTGGCTGGCGCGCACCGACATGAAGCAGGTCGGCTTCGACACCGCCACCGGCGTGAAGCGTTTCGAGGCGGTGCATACCGGCCGCGACACCCCCGTGGTCCAGGACATCGTGGCCGAGGTGATCGAGCCGGGCAATGGCACCGGGGACGAGGAGAACGTCGGCACCACGTATTACAACATTGGCGTGGCCACGATGGCCGCGGCGGTGGAGGCCGCCGGGCTGGCGCTCGACGAGCACGGTGCGCCGCTCACCGGCCCCAAGCTCAAGCAGGGCTTCGAAATGCTGAAGGACTTCGACGCCAACGGCCTGATGCCGCCGATCACCATCACCGCCGAGGACCATCAGGGCGGTGGCTACGGCCGGGTCTCGATGTGGAACGGCGAGGAATGGGAGCCGCAGACGGACTGGGTGACCGCCTACCAGGATATTGTCTGGCAGGAGATCGAGGAGAACGCCAAGGAGTTCGAGGGCAACTAGCATGGGCGCCCTGACCCTCAGCAATGTCGAGGTGGTCTACGACAAGGTCTTCCTCGCCATCAAGGGCGTGTCGTTGACCGTCGAGGAGGGCGTCATGGTCGCCCTCCTCGGCGCCAATGGGGCCGGCAAGAGCACCACGCTCAAGACCGTCAGCGGACTGCTGGCGCCGGAGCGCGGGAGTGTAACCCGTGGCTCGGTGGAATTCGGCGGCGAGGACATCCTGCCGCTGTCGGCGTCCGAGCGGGTGGAGCGCGGCATTGTCCACGTGCTGGAAGGGCGGCGCATCTTCGAGCACCTGACGCCGGACGAAAACCTGGTCGCGGCCTATCCCCTGCACGGCAGCCGGCAGAAGCTGAACGAACTGCGTCAACAGGTTTATGACTACTTCCCCCGGCTGTACGACCGCCGACGCAGCCAGGCCGGCTATCTGTCCGGCGGCGAGCAGCAGATGCTGGCGATTGGCCGGGCGCTGATGACCCAGCCGCGGCTGATCATGCTGGACGAGCCTTCGCTCGGACTGGCGCCGCGGCTGGTGCAGGAGATCTTCCAGATCATCACCCGCATCAACCGCGAGGAAGGCGTATCGGTGCTGCTGGTCGAGCAGAATGCCGCCGCCGCGCTCGAGACGGTGCGCCACGCCTACCTGATCGAAAACGGCCACGTGGTCATGTCCGGCGACGCCGCCACGCTGAAGCAGAACCCGGACATCCAGGAGTTCTATCTGGGCGGCCACGACCGCGTGGACTACCACAATGTCAAGCACTACCGCCGCCGCAAGCGCTGGCTGGCGTAAGCCTTGCCCCACGGGCGGACGATAGGCAGAAGGACAGGCGATATGCCCGAATACTACGACGCACAGGAACGCGCCGACCCGCAGGAGCGCGAGCGGACCCTGTTCGAATCCCTCGCGGCCGCGCTCGCCCGCGCCCGCGCCGGGCAGCCGTTCTGGGCCGAGTGCCTCGCCGACATCGACCCGGCGACGGTCACCAAGCGCGAGGCCCTTGCGACACTTCCGGTGCTGCGCAAATCCGACTTGCCGGCCATCCAGGCGGAAACGCCGCCCTTCGGCGGGCTGGCCACGGTCCCCCCGGGCAAGCTGTCGCGGCTGTTCCTTTCGCCAGGGCCGATCTGCGATCCCGAGGGGCACGGCCGCGACTGGTGGGGCTCGGCCCGCGCGCTGTTCGCGGCCGGGCTCCGGCAAGGCGAAGTGGTGCTCAACACCTTCTCCTACCATCTGACGCCGGCCGCGGCGATCTTCGAGAGCGGCGCCCACACGCTCGGCTGCGCGGTGATCCCCGCCGGGCCGGGCAACACGGCCGATCAGCTCACGGCGATCGAGCAGTTCCGCCCCAGCTTTTATGTCGGCACACCGGATTTCCTGAAGATCATCCTCGACAAGGCAGCGGAGGACGGCCGGGACGCGGGCTCGATCCGCAACGCGGTGGTTTCGGGCGCGGCCCTGCCCGACAGCCTGCGGCAGGAGCTTGCCGGGCGCGGCGTCGAGATGCGCCAGTGTTTCGGGACCGCCGACCTTGGCGTGGTCGCCTATGAAGCCGACGGCCCGGGGCTTGTCGTCAACGAGGGGCTGATCGTGGAGATCGTTCAGCCCGGCACCGGCCAGCCGGTGGCCGATGGCGAAGTCGGGGAGATGCTGGTGACGCGCCTCACGCCGGAATATCCGCTGTTTCGTTTTGCCACGGGCGACCTCTCGGCGGTGCTGACCGTGCCGGCGCCAGACGGGCGCACCAATATGCGCATCCGCGGCTGGCTGGGACGTGCGGACCAGGCGACCAAGGTCAAGGGCATGTTCGTCCGCCCGGAGCAGATCGCCGCGGTGGCCGCGGCGGTGCCGGGTACCGGGCGCCTGCGCCTGGTGGTCACGCGCGAGGGCGAACAGGACCGGATGGAGCTGCGAGCCGAGCATGTCGATGCCGGCGCCGAGGCGCCGCTGGCCGCGAAACTTGCCGAGATAACCCGGCTGAACGGCACCGTGACGCTGCTCCCGCCGGGCAGCCTGCCCAATGACGGCAAGGTGATCGTCGACGAGCGCAACGCCGGTTGAGCCGGCGCCGGTATCCTCCGGGACATCCAGACGATGTGTGTGCCCGCCCGCACGGGCTCACCCGAGGAAGGCGCGGATGCGCGCCTGGGCCTCCTCGCTCTCCCAGCAGTCGGCCAGCGCGGCGATCGAGGCGCGGATGTCGGCCTCCTCATCCCCGCCGAGGCTCAGGCACAGCGCCTTGGCGGCGGCGACGGCACCCGGCGCCGTCTTCAGCACGGCATCGGCCTGCCTGTGCACCCGCGCATCGAACTCGCTTTCCGCGCACACCTCGTGCAGCAGGCCGGCGCGCAGCGCGAAATCGGGGCCGAAGGCGTTGCCCGAGAAGAAGACCTGCCGCGCCATTCCCTCGCCCATGCGGCGCAGCACGAATGGGCCGATGGTCGCGGGGATCAGGCCGAGCCGGGTCTCGGTCAGCGCGAAGCGGATGCCCTCGACACCAATCGCAATGTCGCTGACCGCGACGAGCCCGATACCGCCGCCGTAGACATTGCCCTGGACCCGGGCGATCAGCGGTTTCGACAGGGCGTTGAGCGCGGCGAGCATTGCAGAGAGCCGGCCCGCCTCGGCGATCTTGCCAGCGCGGTTCGCGGACTGCTGGGCGCGCATCCACTCCAGATCGCCACCGGCGCAGAAGCTCGGGCCGGTGGCGGCGAGGATGACGGCCCGAACGCCCGTATCCGCACCGAGCGTAGCGGCGGCCTCCGTCAGTTCGCTGATCATCCGCGCGTTGATCGCATGATGCTTGTCGGGGCGGTTGAGTGTCAGGGTGGCGATGCCCTCGGCATCGGTGTCGACGCGGATTGTCTGGAATGCGCTCATGATACCCTCCCGCTCTTCGGGGCCGTGGCAATATATTCGGCAATGAACATCTCCGCGCGTTCAAGCGCGGCCAGGTCGAGCCCTGCCTCCCAGCCGCGGTTTACGAGCATCCTGACCAGCGGCAGGGTCGAGACGTTGCCCTTGGCGCCGGGGGCGTAGGGGCAGCCGCCGAGTCCGCCGATGGCGCTGTCGAAGGTCCGAAGCCCATGGCCCAGCGCGACTTCGACATTGTCCAGTGCCCGCCCGTTCGTGTCGTGAAAATGCCCGGCAAGGCGGTCCGCCCCGATCGACCGGGCGAGATGGGCCAGCAGCCGGTCAACGGTCTCGGGCGTGCCATGGCCAATCGTGTCGCCCAGCGAGATCTCGTAGCATCCCATTTCCAGGAGCGCCGCGGCGACACCCTCGACCGACGCGGGCGCCACCGGCCCGTCATAGGGACACGCGATCGCGCAGGAGACATAGCCGCGAAGCGGCAGCGCCGCCGCACGGGCGGCTTCGGCGACCGGGGCAAACCGCTCGAGGCTTTCGGCGATCGAGCAGTTGATGTTCTTCCGGCTGAAGCCTTCCGAGGCCGAAGCGAAGACCGCCACCTCGTCGGCGCCCGCCACCTGCGCTGCCTCGAAGCCGCGCATGTTGGGGGTGAGCGCGGCGTAGCGGATGCCGGGCCGGCGCCGGATGCCGGCCATAACCTCGGCGGCATCGGCCATCTGCGGCACCCATTTCCGCGAAACGAAGCTCGTCGCCTCGATCCGGGTCAGCCCGGTCTCGGACAACAGGTCGATCAGGGCGATCTTGTCGGCGGTCGGAACGAAGCCCGGCTCGTTCTGCAGCCCGTCACGCGGACCAACCTCGTAGATCGCAACGCGCTCAGTCATGCTCGGCCTCCAGCCGAAGGAGGATAGCACCATCGCCGACCTGGTCGCCTTCGGCCACCAGGACCTCGGCGATCGTGCCGTCGCGCGGCGCGCGCAGGGTATGCTCCATCTTCATCGCCTCCAGCACCACGAGGGCGTCGCCCCGAGTAACGGACGCGCCGGCCGCGACGGAGACCGTGCGTACAAGCCCCGGCATCGGCGCGATGACCGCGTCTCCGGCCGCGGAGTCGGTTTCCGTGCCCGCAAGCGCGTTCGGCAAGGCGAATGTGAAGCCTTGCCCGCCGGCGAAAACCGAGACCGCGCCCGGTGCTGTCAGCACATCCGCGCGGAAGCGATGCCCGTCCTGCGTGACCGTGACACCGGCACCCCTCGTCGGCGCCACGGCAAGCTCCACGCGTGCACTGCCGGCTTCCACGGCGTGGCGGCCCTCGCCCAGCGTCGTGACGGTGGCGTCGATCCGCGTGCCGCGATCTTCCAGCACGACGAACTGCTTGGCGTCGCTCCAGTGGCGCCAGCCGGCGAGACGGTCCCATGGGTCGGAGCCGGCGCGCTCGGCGAGAAGCCCAAGACCGCCCAGGGCTGCGAGCGCAATCACCGCCGCCGAGGGCGGAGCCTCGAGCGCCAGGGCATCGAGATCGCGCTCGATCAGCCCCGTGTCCACCTCGCCCCGCGCGAAACCGTCGTGGCGGGAAAGGGCGCGCAGGAAAGCGAGGTTGGTGACCGAGCCCGTGACCTGGCAGCCCTCCAGCGCCGCCGTCAGGCGGTTGAGCGCCGCCGTTCGCGTCGGCCCGTGCGCGATCACCTTGGCGATCATCGGGTCGTACCATGGGCTGATCTCATCGCCCGCGCGAACGCCGCTGTCGATGCGGATGGGGCCGGGCGCGAATTCACTGCCGTCAGGAAAGGCCAGATGGTCGAGCTGGCCCATCGCCGGCAGAAATCCCTTGGCCACGTCCTCGGCGTAGACGCGCGCCTCGAAGGCCCAGCCGTCGATTGCCAGGTCGTCCTGCGCGATCGGCAATGCCTCGCCGTCCGCGACGCGCAACTGTAGCTCCACCAGATCGAGACCGGTGATTGCCTCCGTTACCGGGTGCTCGACCTGCAACCGCGTGTTCATCTCCATGAAGAAGAAGCTGTCGGTCGCGAGCGCTTCGGAGCTGTCCACGATGAACTCGACCGTGCCGGCGCCGCGGTAGCCGATCGCCTTCGCCGCCGTGACCGCGGCTTGGCCCATGGCCTCGCGCACGTCTTCCGGCATCGCCGGGGCGGGCGCCTCCTCGATCACCTTCTGGTGGCGTCGCTGAAGCGAACAGTCGCGCTCGAACAGGTGGATCGCGTTGCCATGCGCGTCGGCGAAGACCTGGATCTCGATATGGCGCGGCCGGGTGATAAAGCGCTCGATCAGGCAGGCCGGGTCGCCGAAGCTCGCCTGCCCCTCGCGCTGCGCGCCCGCGAGGGCGTCGCGGAAATCCTGCGCCCGCTCGACGAGACGCATTCCTTTGCCGCCGCCACCCGCGCGCGCCTTGACAAGCACAGGATAGCCGATGCGCTCGGCCTCGGCAGCGAGAAAGTCCGGGTCGCGGCTGTCACCGTGATAGCCGGGCACGACCGGCACGCCCGCCTTCTCCATCAGCGCCTTCGCGGCGTCCTTGAGCCCCATGGCGCGGATCGCGCTCGCGGGTGGACCGACGAACACGAGGCCCGCGGCCTCGACCGCCTCGACGAAGTCGGGGTTCTCCGACAGGAAGCCGTAGCCGGGATGGATCGCCTCCGCGCCGGTCGCGCGTGCGGCGGCAATGACGCGCTCGCCGTTCAGGTAGCTCTCGGCGGCGGCGGGCGGGCCGATATGCACCGCCTCGTCAGCCATGGCCACATGGCGCGCCTCGGCGTCAGCGTCGGAATAGACCGCGACCGTCGCGATGCCGAGCCGGCGCGCGGTCGCGGCGATGCGGCAGGCGATCTCGCCCCGGTTGGCGATCAGGATCTTGCGGAACATCGCCCTCTCCTCACATCCGGAACACGCCGAAACGCGTTTCGGGGATCGGCGCGTTCAGCGTCGCCGAGAGCGAGAGCGCCAGCACGTCACGCGTCTTCCGCGGATCGACGATGCCGTCGTCCCACAGCCGGGCCGAGGCATAGAGCGGATGCGACTGGCGCTCGAACTGCTCGATCATCGGGCGCTTGAACGCGGCTTCCTCCTCGGGCGACCATGTTCCGCCCTTGCTCTCGATCGCGTCGCGCCGGACGGTGGCGAGCACGCCCGCCGCCTGCTCGCCACCCATGACCGCAATGCGCGAATTCGGCCAGGTCCAAAGGAAGCGCGGCGCGTAGGCGCGCCCGCACATGCCGTAGTTGCCTGCACCGAAAGACGCCCCCACCAGCATGGTGATCTTGGGCACTTCGCTCGTCGCCACAGCCGTGACCAGCTTCGCGCCGTCCTTGGCGATGCCGCCCGCCTCGTAGGCGCGGCCCACCATGAAGCCGGTGACGTTCTGCAGGAAAACGAGGGGGATGCGCCGCTGCGAGCAGAGTTCGACGAAATGCGCGCCCTTCACGGCCGATTCCGAGAACAGCACACCGTTGTTGGCGATAATGCCGACGGGCATCCCGAAGATGTGCGCGAAGCCGCAGACGAGCGTAGTACCGTAGCGCGCCTTGAACTCGTCGAAGCGCGAGCCGTCGACGACGCGGGCGATCACCTCGCGGATATCGTAGGGCGTGCGCAGGTCGGCGGGGACGACGCCCGGAATTTCCTCGGGGTCGTAGAGCGGCGGTTCAACGGGCTGGCGTTCCAGCGGGTCGGGCTTGACACGGTTGAGGTTGGCGACCGCGCGGCGCGCGAGCGCCAGCGCGTGCGCGTCGTCGTTCGCGAGGTCGTCGGCGACGCCGGAGAGGCGCGTATGCACGTCGCCGCCGCCGAGGTCCTCCGCCGTCACCACCTCGCCCGTCGCCGCCTTCACCAGCGGCGGACCGGCGAGGAAGATCGTGCCCTGTTCACGTACGATGATCGAGACGTCGGACATCGCCGGCACATAGGCGCCGCCCGCGGTGCAACTTCCCATCACCACGGCGATCTGCGGGATGCCCTGCGCCGACAGGTTGGCCTGATTGTAGAAGATGCGGCCGAAATGGTCGCGGTCGGGGAAGACCTCGTCCTGGTTCGGCAGGTTCGCGCCGCCCGAATCCACCAGATAGACGCAGGGCAAGCGATTCTGCATCGCGATTTCCTGCGCGCGCAGATGCTTCTTCACCGTCACGGGGTAGTAGGTGCCGCCCTTCACGGTGGCGTCGTTCGAGACGATCATCACCTCGTGGCCCGCCACGCGGCCGATGCCGGCGATCACGCCGGCCGAGGGGCTGGCGCCGTCGTACATGTCGTGCGCGGCAAACAGACCGATTTCGAGGAACGGCGAGCCGGGGTCGATCAGCCGGGCGATGCGCTCCCGCGGCAGGATCTTGCCCCGCGCGATGTGACGCTCGCGCGCCGCCTCGCCACCGCCCGCGATGGCCTTGGCAGCGGCGTCATGCACCGCCGCCATTGCCGCCTCGTGGGCCGCGCGATTGGCCTGAAAGGTCTCGGATGAGGGGACGATGCCGGATTGCAGCTTCATTGTGCCGCCTCCGCCGCGGCAAGGGCTTTTAGTTCCTTGCGGATGACCTTGCCCGTCACCGTCAGGGGCAGCGCGTCCAGAAACGCGATTTCCCTCGGATAGGAATAGCTTGCCAGCCGGTCCTTGACGTGGGCCTTCAGCTCTTCGGCCAGTTCCTCCGTCGCCTCGATCCCCGGCTTGACCACGACATAAGCCTTGACGATTTCCGTGCGCAGGCTGTCGGGCTTGCCGACCACGCCCGCCGTTGCCACCGCCGGATGGGTGAGCAGGCAATCCTCGATCTCCGCCGGCCCGATCCGGTAGCCTGCGGAGGTGATGACATCGTCCTCGCGCCCCTTGAAGCGCAGGTAATCCGCCTCCCACAGCCCGCGATCGCCGGTCAGCATCCAGTCGCCGCGGAACTTGTCCGCCGTCGCCTGCGGCCGGTTCCAGTATTCCAGCATCATCGCGGCCGAGCCGCGCCGGATGGCGATATCGCCCTCGCCTTCGGCAGGCGCGCCGTCGGCATCGATGACGGCGACCTCGTGGCCCGGCACCGGCTTGCCGATACAGCCCCCGCGCGGGGGGAAGAGTGCCGCGCAGGAACTCACGACCATGTTGCACTCGGTCTGCCCGTAGAACTCGTTGATGGTCAGCCCGAACGCCCGTCGTCCCCAGTCGAGCATCTCCGCGCCCAGCGGCTCCCCGCCGCTCGCCACGCTTCGAAGCCCCTCCATCCGGATATCGGCGGCCTTCAGCATCCGCAATGCGGTCGGTGGCAAGAACACGTTGCGCACAGCGCCCTGGCGGACGATCCTGACGCACGCCTCGGGTGTGAACTTGTCCAGCCGCGCGGCCACCACCGGCACGCCGAGCGCCAGTCCCGGCATCAGCACGTCAAACAGCCCCCCGATCCAGGCCCAGTCTGCCGGCGTCCAGAGGCAATCCCCCGGCGCCCCGAGAAAATCGTGGCTGATCTCCACGCCCGGCAGGTGGCCGGTCAGCACCCGATGACCGTGCAGCGCCCCCTTCGGCGCGCCCGTTGTGCCGGAGGTGTAGATCAGCACCGCCGGGTCCTCCGGCGCGGTCTCGGCGGTCGCGAAGGGTTCGTCCGGCATTGTCTCCGCCTCGGGCATCAGCACCGCGACATCGTCGAGCGCCTCGATCATCGGTGCGCCGTCGGCGTCGGTGACGATCATCCGCGCGCCCGCATCCCGCACCCGCGTTGTCAGCGCGTCCGTTCTGAAGAGCTTGAACAACGGGATCGAAATCGCGCCGATTTTCCAGATCGCGATATGGGCCGCGGCACACCAGGCGCCCTGCGCACGCAGCACGCCGACCCGGTCGCCGCGACCAACCCCGTGCGTCGCCAGTTCCCGCGCCAGCCCGTCCGCCATGCTTCGCAGCCGGGTATAGGTGATTTCCTCGCGGCCAGCGCTAAGATCGAGGATCGCCACCCGGTCGGGAGCCTTTTCCGCCCAGTCGTCACAGACCTGCGCGGCCATGTTGAGCGGCTCGGACAGGTTCCACCGGAAGTCCGCACAAAGCCTGTCATATGGCGCTTTGGTCAGCATCCCGGCCGCCCAGTCCTCAACCCATTGCCCCCATCAGCTCCCGGCCGATCAACAGGCGCCGGATCTCCGAGGTGCCCGCGCCGATCTCCATCAGCTTCGCGTCGCGGAAAAGCCGGCTGACCGGCGTCTCGTTCATGAAGCCCGTTCCGCCCATCGCCTGCACCGCCTGATGGGCGACGACCATCGCCTCCTCCGAGGCGTAAAGCACACAGGCCGCCGCGTCCTGGCGCGTGACCTGACCGCGGTCGCAGGCGCGCGCGGTTTCGTAGACGTAGGCGCGGGCCGAGTTCATCTTGACGTACATGTCCGCGATCTTGGCCTGCATGAGCTGGAACGAGCCGATCGGCTGGCCGAACTGCTTGCGCTCGGCCATGTAGGGCATGATCTCGTCCAGGCAGGCGGCCATGATTCCGAGGCCGATACCCGAAAGCACCACGCGCTCGTAGTCCAGCCCGGACATCAACACGTGGACGCCCTTACCCTCCTCGCCCAGCACATTCTCGAACGGCACCTCGACGTCCTCGAACACGAGCTCGGCCGTATTCGAGCCGCGCATCCCGAGCTTGTCGAAGTGGGGTCCTGTCGAGAAGCCGGCCATCTCCTTCTCGATGAGGAAGGCGGTGATCCCCCTTTGTCCCGCGTCCGGATCGGTCTTTGCGTAGACCACCAGCACGTCCGCATCCGGGCCGTTGGTGATCCAGTACTTCGTGCCGTTCAGGACATAGCGGTCGTTGCGCTTCTCCGCCCGGAGTTTCATCGAGACGACGTCGGAACCCGCGCCGGCCTCGCTCATCGCAAGCGCGCCGACATGCTCGCCGGAGACGAGCTTGGGCAGATATGTCCGGCGCTGCTCGTCCGTGCCGTTGCGCCTGATCTGGTTGACGCACAGGTTCGAATGCGCGCCGTAGCTGAGGCTGACCGAGGCCGAGGCGCGGGCGATTTCCTCGACCGCGACGACATGGGCGAGATAGCCCATGTCGGCACCGCCGTATTCCTCGGGCACGGTAATGCCGAGCAGGCCGAGTTCGCCCATCTCGCGCCATAGTACGTTCGGGAACGCGTTGGTCCGGTCGATCTCGGCGGCCATGGGCTTCAGGCGCTCCTGCGCCCACGCATGGATCGTGTCGCGCAGCGCGTTCACCTCGTCGCCGAGGTCAAATGTCATCGAATGCATGAACATCAGGCAATTCCTCCCTGGGTCGGGGGCAGGCCGACGCTCTGCAACGCTGCTTGCGCGTAGGCGTCGACGACTTCGTCGCGGCTCAGCCGGCCGCCGTCGCGGTACCACACGGTCACGCCGGTCAGCATCGACAGGAGCGCGCGGGCGTGCACCGCCGCGTCGGCGAGTCGAAACAGACCCGCCTCGCTGCCCTCCGCCAGGATCGCGCGCAGGGTTCCCTCGTAATGGTCGCGCAGCCGCGTAATGATGGTGTAGCCCTCGGGCTCGAGGCTCCTCAGTTCCATGTAGGCGATGAACGCGTCGTCGGGGTGATCGATGTGGTAGCGCACATGGAAGCGCGCGAACGCTTCGAGTTGCGCGGCGCGCCCGTCAACGCTTGCGAGCGCCGTGTCCAGCGCCTCGAGCAGCGCGTTCATATGCGTGCGCATGAGATCGACGAGCAGCTCTTGCTTGCTCGCGAAGTGGTTGTAGATCCCGCCCTGGCGCAGCCCCACCTCCGCGGCGATGTCGCGCATCGAAACCGCGCTATAGCCCCGGCTTGCAAACTGTTCGAGGGCCGCCCGGCGCAGCATCGCCTTCGTGTCGCGTCGCCTTGCATCCGCCAAGGCCTTGCTCTGCATTTTCTATGAACGCTCGTTCATTCATAACATTCGACACGCTGGCGAGCAATCGTTTGCCGCTCCGAATAACGGCTTCGGTGTCGCGCGCTCGCGGTTACGTCCGCATTTGCTTGGCTTGTTATGGTACGGGGAACGCTCTTGGCCGGCTATGTCTTTGGGGATCGGGTCTTAAGCGCCGGCTGTGCGAGGAAGCGCATCGCAATCTCGCCTGTCGCTGGTTCTGCCGGCTCGGCCTGAAGGGCATGCCGCGCGAGAAGGCTGATCGAACCGCCGTAGGGGTGACCCGCGACCGAGGCCGCGGGTCCGATGTCAGATTGTTTATTCGTTGAGGAGATACACGATCTCGCGAGAGCTCGGCGCAACCAGCGCCACGCGTTGATCGGAGAGCGCGACGTAATGGCAGTCACCGATACCCAGCTCACGCTCCACGTCGTCGGCCAGTTCCAGCAGATTGACGCCCTGCGGGATGCTGATGCCCAGTTCAATCTCTCCGATGTTGGCGCGGTCACGAGGCTGGATTGACCGCAAAATGAGCTCCTGCTGCTCGGCCGTGAGCTCGACATCGCGGCACTCCGCGGCGCCACCGCCCGCGGCCCGGCGAGACGTTGAGCGGATTTCGCCTGTCTCGGCGTCAACATGGGCAACGACCACGTGACTGTCCGGTTCGACGATGACGTAACGGTCGCCGACATAGACATACTCATAGTCCTCCGCCCACGGCGCAATCTCCACGATGAACGCGGGCACGCTGTAATGCTCCCACTCGTCTGGAATCGTCCGGCCGATTGTCACCACGACATCCACATCGGTGTAGCGCCGCTTGTCGCCGTGGTGTTCGCGCAACCGACGACGCAGCGTGCGGCGTTCCTCCTGGCTCAGTTCGACCCGACGCTCCTGTCGGGGTTCGTCGCGTTCCGCACGATCTTCACGCGGCTCTCCACGCGGTTCTTCACGCTCAACCCGTTCGCGGCGTTGTTCGCGCGGCTGTTCACGCTCGGCGCGACCTTCGGGTTCCCTTTGGTCCTCGCGCTGCTGCTCCGCTGCCTGCTCCTTGCGCTTCTCGGGCTCTTGGGCGCGTCGCTCGCGGCGCTGTTCGCGCGGCTGGTCACGCTCGGCGCGACCTTCGGGTTCCCTTTGGTCCTCGCGCTGCTGCTCCGCTGCCCGCTCCTTGCGCTTCTCGGGCTCTTGGGCGCGTCGCTCGCGGCGCTGTTTTTCCCGCCGTGGCTCCTGCCCGGACCGGGCCTTGCGATCTTCCCCGCGCTGGCGGCGTTCCGCGGCCTTCGGGCGTTCGCCACGCTGCTTGGTACGTTCCCGGCGC
>JBKGZY010000087.1:0-10491 GCA_046543175.1 Dichotomicrobium sp. | reverse complement strand
CGTGCCGACCAAACAGAAGCACGCCGCGTCGTTGCAATACCCGGAACTCCATCAAGTTTCGGCATACTTGTCGCTTCAACCGGATACGGGCTGCACGACGCCGGTTGATCGGCTCGACGCACTCGCTCGCGACGTCTACCGGCGATGGGCTCAGCGGTAACCGACGCTGGCGATGTACTCGATCAGAAGCGACTCCTCGTAATCCTTGTCGGCCAGCAGACGCTCAAGCACCTCGCGCGCCGACAGGACGCCCAGCGGGTGATTGTCCGCGTCCACGACCGGAAGCTGCCGATGGCCGGTGGCTTTCATGCGCGACCAGATCTCGGAAAGCGGCTCGCAAGGGTCGCAGGAAACGACATCGCGGGTCATGGCGGTGGCGACCGCTTCGGCGCAGGTGCAGCCGGTGCACTGACTGATCCGCGCGAGGATGTCGGTGCGGCTCACGACGCCGGCCACCCGTTCGTCATCGTCGCAGACCACCACCAGCTCCACCGAGGGGTCGCCGAGCGTTCTTGCCGCGCAGATGAGCTTTGCATCATGCCCGATCTTCACCAGGCGCCGACGCGCCTGCGGCAGGAGCTCGGTGACGTTCATTTCCCGCCTCCTTCCTTCGCGTGATTCTCGTTATCGCCGGGGGAAGTCCCGGATGCCGGGGCATCGTGATCAACCCATGTGCGTACCGGAAACGTCGCGCGCTTCAGGATCGTGCCGGTATCATCGAGGATGAAGCGGCAGCCGCGCTCGCCATGAAGGAAGGTCAGCCGCCAGCGCCCGGCATCCGCGCCCGTTCCCGCTTCGCAGCGCGACGTGATCGCCCCTTCCCGCATGAATACCCGCATCCGCTCGGGCGAAAGCCCGAACGCTTCTGCAAGCAGTTCCGCCTCGACGACGAAAGCGCCGTCTTCACGCCGGATGGGCTGGTCATGGACAGCGTGGTCAATCATGCGGCCGCCTTTGCTGGTAGCGCAATATCGGCAAGCGTGGATCGGTCGAGATCGTCGAGGAAGGCCGCCTCGGCAGCGCGCAGTTTCGCTTTCAGCCGGCAACGCCCGTCGAGCGAGCAGTTGCCGCCGTCGCGGCCCAGGCATTCCACCAATGGCTGACCGTCCTCCAGCAGGCGGACGAGCCGGCCCAGCCGGACATCCTCCGGGGGCTTCGCCAGCTTCGCGCCGCCGCCGCCGCCACGGCGCGTCTCCACGACTCCCGCATGGGCGAGACGCTGCATGATCTTGGTGAGATGGTGCCGCGACAGACCGAATTCCTCCGCCAGTTCCGCCGTGGAGAATGCGCGCTCCGGCGTGCTGGCCATGCGCATGAGCATCCGCAGCCCGTAATCGGTGAATGAGGTGAGGCGCATTCCGGACCTTGCCGAACAAATTGGTATTGACAATACCTATTAACAAAGCGAAACAGGAATGGAAAGTGAAATTTGCAGGATCCCGCAATGCCCCACCCCGAACTCCAGCGGCCGCGCGCCCCCTCGGCCCGGCCCGAAATGACGCAGGAAATCATGGACAGGACCGGGCTGGACGAGCAGGTGCTGCGCGATCTGGTGCATCGCTTCTATGCCAAGATACGCGCCGACCCCGTGCTTGCGCCGATCTTTGCCGCACGCATCATCGACTGGGAGCCGCATCTGGAGCGCATGGCGGCATTCTGGTCCTCGGTCGCGCTGATGACCGGCCGCTATCACGGCGCGCCCGTGCCCGCGCACACGCCGCTGCCGGTGACATGGGCGCATTTCGAGCGGTGGCTCGACCTGTTCCGCGAAACCGCGCACGAGACCTGTCCGCCGGAAGGCGCGAGGCATGTCATCGAGCGCGCCGAGCGCATCGCGCGCTCGCTGCACATGGCCGTCGAGCACGCCGCTCAGCAAGGCGGTCCGCCCGTTTCCAGCCAGGTGGATAACAGGAGCCACTCATGACCAAAGCCCGATTCACGACTTCGCGGAACTCACCCGCTACATCGAAGCGCACCATAACGCGCGCCATCGCGAACAAGCGCGCTCTATGCGGGCTTGAAGTCGTTTCTCGACGACCTTGAGGAACACATACGGCTGGAAAACGAAGTGCCGTTCCCGCAATTCGAAAATGGAGCCAGAGCAAATGGCTGATCTCACCTTCCCGAAACCCACGCGCGAGACGGCTGAACGGCGGCGCGCGCTCGCGCCCGAAGCCGAGGATGCGTTTCGGGCCTTCACGAAGGCGGTCTTTGCCGATGGCGCTCTCGATGCGCGGACCAAGCAGCTCATCGCGGTGGCGGTCGCGCATGTCACGCAGTGCCCTTGGTGCATCGAGGGCCACGTCAAGGCCGCGCAACGCGAAGGCGCGGGCGCAAAAGAGATCATGGAAGCGATCTGGGTCGCGGCGGAAATGCGCGCGGGCGCGGCCTACGCGCACTCGGTCAAGGCCCTGGACCTGATCGACACATCCGAAGAGGGATGATGGACCTTCCTCATGAGCGCGGATGACCGAAAGCCAGCCGCCGCCGGGCAGTACGCCTCTCCGCCGTGCATGGCGCACGAGGTGGACCCGGCCTATTTCGACCCGCTCGGCGTTGATCCCGATCAGGTCCGCGACGTGGCCCGCTGGCGCAAGGCCGAACGCGCACGGCTGCGCAAGGCGCGCGCGGAGATGAGCGTCGCCGAACGCGAGCAGGCTGGAGCAGCAATCGCCACGCATCTGCGAAACCTGTTGGAGGACAGGTTCGACGGCGCAGCCGGGCGGGTGCTGTCGGCCTATTGGCCGATCAAGGGCGAGCCGAACCTGCGACCGCTGATGGCCGCGCTCCATGAGCAGGGCGCGCGCATCGCCCTGCCAATCGTCGAACGCAAGGCCGCACCGCTCGTGTTCCGTCGCTGGACGCCGCGCACGCGGATGGTGCGGGGCGACTGGAACATCCTTGTGCCACCGCCCGAGGCCGAAGAGGTGACGCCCGCGATCACGCTTGCGCCGCTGGTCGGCTGGGACGGCGAATGCTACCGGCTCGGCTATGGCGGCGGCTATTTCGACCGCACGCTGGCCGCGCTGTCGCCGCGCCCCTTCACCATCGGGATCGGCTTCGATTCCGCGCGGCTTGCCACCATCTTCGCGCAACCTCACGACGTCCCGCTTGACCTGATACTCACCGAGGCGGGTGTGAGAGCCGAAAGGAGACCGGCATGACTCAGACCGACGCGTCTCTTGGCCGTGGCCGGTCCCTGCCGGGGCGCGCGGGCGACAGGCCGGATGCGCCTGGCGCGCATCCGGCAACCGTATGCATCGGCTAGTCGATATACTCCGCCTTGATTTCCTTGAAGTTCTTCAGATCCGCCTTGAGCTGGTCCCGGAACTCGTCGCCCGGAACCCAGACGGGCGCGAAGCCGAAGCCCTCGCCCCACTTGGCGAACTTGTCGCTCATGGCGGCTTCCTTGGTGATCGCGCGGAGCTTTTCGATCACGTCGTCCGGCGTGCCCTTCGGCGCATAGAGGCCGCGGGTGATGGCGAAGTCCAGCGGGATATCGTTATCCCGCAAGGTCTCGGTGTCGCGGGCCGGCTCGTAGGTGAGCTTGTCGAGCGGCTTGCCGGTGCCGATCACATTGATCACGTCGCCCTTGACTTCGCTGAGCATGACCGGCGCGTGGAATATGCCGGCATGCACATCGTTGCCGATCATCGCCTTCTTGAGGTCCGCGCCGCCGGAGAACGGTACGATGCGGAAGTCCAGATCGGTAATGCCCTTGATCGCGTGGGCCATCAGGAGCTGCGTTGACCCCGCGGTTCCGAGCGTCACCTCGCCGGGGTTTTCCTTCGCCAGTTCGAGGAATTCCTCGAGTGTCTCGATGCCGCGGTCCTTGTGCGAGATCACATAGGTCGGGCTGGTGTAGAACGCGCCGACATAGCTCAGATCGTCGAGCGTGAATGGCAGGTCCTTGAAGGTCATCGCCGCCGTGATATCGGTCGAGCCGTTCAGAAGCAGGGTGTAGCCGTCGGGCTTGGCGTTCACGACCTTCAGGCTGCCCGTCACGCCGCGCGCGCCGCTGACGTTGTCGATCACGACCGAAACACCGGCGGCTTCTTCGAATGCCGTCTGGAATCCGCGCGCGATGCTGTCAGTGCCGCCGCCGGCCTTCCAGGGCACGACAATGCGGATGGTGCGCTCCGGGTATTGCGCCGCAGCGCCCGCGGCAAACGCCATTGTCGTTCCGACAGCGGCCAGAACCGCTATGAGAACTTTGTGGATTGGCTTGAAAGCATTCATGCTAGCCTCCCTTATTGTCTCGTTGAGTGGGAATCAGGCGGTTCTTCCCGCCTCTTCTTGTTTTTGCTGCGAGGGATGTTTGAACACCTCGTAGACGAGAACCACCACGACCAGGGCGACAAGCCCGATCCGCGGCCAGGTGGCGAGGAAGGTGGACCAGTCGTTGCCGGACATGGCCAGCGCGACCCGCGCGTTGTATTCGATGATCGGCCCGAGGATGACGCCGAGAACCAGCGTGACGAGCGGGAAACCGCGCGATTCCAGGATATAGCCGAAGACCCCCATGATAATGGCGATGTAGACCGGATAGACGTTGTTCGAGATCGCGAAGGCGCCCACAACAGCGAGAACCAGCACGAACGGGAAGAGGTAGGATCGGTCCTGCTGAAGCACCGTGACGAAGCCGCGGATCGCCAGCACGCCGAGGACGAACATGAAAAGCGTGGCGATGAGCAGGCTTGCCAGAATGCTCCACACGAGATCGCCGCTTTCCTTCATCAGCATGACGCCGGGCTCGATGCCGTGCAGCACCAGCGCGCCAAGCATAACGGCCGTGGACCCGTCGCCCGGCAGCCCCAGGGTCAGCATCGGCACCATGGTCCCGCCTGTCAGGGCGTTGTTGCTCGCTTCCGGGGCGAGCACCCCGTCGGGTTCGCCCTTGCCGAAATTCGCTTTGTTGCGCGAGCGGTTCTTGGCGGTTGCATAAGCGATCCAGGTCGAACTTTCCGCGCCGACGCCCGGGATCGCGCCGACGAACGTTCCGTAGAACCCGCCGATCGCGATCGCCTGCCAGCGCCTGAGGATATCCCGGATGGGCGGAAGCGCCATGCCGACCTTGGTTGCGATCACCTCGCTGCCGCGTCCGATCAGCTTCAGGTCGCTCAGGACGACGGCCACGCCGAAAAAGCCGATGAGCGCCGCGGCGAAGGGAATCCCTTCCATGAGCGACACCGTCCCGAAGGTGAAGCGGTTCGTGGAATCCATTGGATCGAGGCCGACCGAGGCAATGAGCAGGCCGAGCATGACGCCGATCAGCCCCTTGAGCATGGAGCCGCGCGTGAACGCCGAGACCATGAGCAGCCCGACGATGCCGATCAGCGCGATGTCCGCGTTGGATGCCTCGACGGCGATCTGTGCGAGCAGCGGCACGCACGTCACCGCGATGATCCAGCCGAAGATGCCGCCTGCCGTGGAGCCGATCGTCGCGTAGCCGAGCGCCTGCGACGCCAGCCCCTTCTCGGCCATGGGGTGCCCGTCCAGCGCCGTGCAGGCCGCCGACGGCGTTCCGGGCGTTCGCAGCAGAATGGCGGAGTAGGAGCCGCCCAGCTTCGTGCCGACGTAAACGCCCATCAGCATCATCAGCGCGGAGGTCGTCTGGAGCGGATAGGTCAGCGGCAGCAGGACCGTGATGGCCATCGGCGAGGACAACCCCGGCAGCGCGCCGACGAACAGCCCGAGCGCAACGCCGGCGAACAGAAGGAGAAGGTTGAGCGGCTCGGAGACGATCACGAAACCTTGCAGCAGAGCCTCCATCGGCACGTCCCCTTACAGCGGCAGATTAAGGAATTCGACGAACAGGCCGTGGAAGCCCACGCCCCCCAGGACCGCGAGGATGCCGGTCCTCAAGCGAAGGGGCTGTCCGTAGATCAGGAGGATGGCAAACAGGAAAACGGTGGTCAGAGCAACAAACGGAAGCTCCTCCAGCAGGAGGGCGAATACCGTCATTGCGATCACCGTGCCGGACAACCGGCCGACCATGAGCCAGTCCACACTGGCCGCCTGCAGTGCCGCCTTGCCGCCGTCCCCGTCGGCGCGGAGGTCACGCCAGGCCGAGATCAGGTCGCGGCCGGCCCGTATGCCGTAAAGAAGGGCGAGAAATGCGAGCAGGCTCGACCAGAATGAGGGGAGCGTGGCGTGGCTGATGTCCTGGCCCGCGAGGATATTGGTGCTGACCGTGCCGCGAATCCAGACAAGCGCAAAGATCCCCAGCGCGCACAGGAATGCCGCAAGAGCGAGATCCTTGGCTGCGTTACGAAACCGCTGTGCCTTGTCCGAATCGGGCAATCTCGGCTCCCTTTCAAGGCGACACGCCGGCGGACGACGGCGCTCTCCCGGCCGGCGCGGCTCATCGACATTCTCATTCTCGAGCAAATTACTGTATAGTAATTAGGACGCGGCGATCAAACGAAAAATCCCACGGCTGGCCCGCGGGCCACCCTTCGCAGTGAAGGCCATGCGCTATGCGTCGTTCTGCGCCGGTCAATCGCCGGGGGGATGGGAGTCGAGCAGATGAAGTTCGCGACCGTTCGGCGGGATGAAAATTTCCTGGTAATACAGGTAGTTGCCGTTTGCCAGTTGCGCGACGATGATCAGGCGCGTCCCGGCCTGTCCGAGCTCGACGGCCAGAGCTTCACAGATGTCCGCCGGCAATGTCTCAACGCGGAAGGCCTGATGAATCCGTGTGATCGGGATATTGAACTCCTCGACCAGGAATTGGCTGAAGCGGGCGGCCTGTATCTCGGTGAGCGGTCTTGTCAGGAGAGGCCCGCAATAGGCATCGGGAATGTAGAACTTGTTGTAGATGAGAAACTCGTCGTTAACGCTCATCACCCGGTCGACGCGCACGATTCCGCCCTCGGCGGCACCGAGATATGCGCTCCACGGGCCATCCTCGCTGACATGCTCGCGCAATACCACGCGCGGATAAATCGGGAGGAAGCTTTGCCCGTCGTCTGACAGGAAACGGCAGTGCCACGGGTCGTGCATCTGCTGCCTGTTCTCGCGGACGAAGCTGCCCCGGCCCTGCCGGCGCTCCACCAGCCCGTCGCGCACCAGTTCGCGCATCGCCCGCTGGACGGTGCCGAGGCTGTAAGGCGTCATCTCGACCAGTTCCTGCTCGGTCGGCAGCTTGGTGCCGGGCGGCCAGACGCCGTTGGAGATCGCGTCGAGAAGCTGGCGCTTGAGTTGCAGATATTTTCGCCCGGACGTCTTCTTCTCGGCTACGTTTGCGAAAAGTGCCGGTTTGTGCATGCCACTCACCCCCGCCCTGCGCGGGGTCCTCGCGCGGCCTCGCGCGTTGTCTCATCTCGACCGATTCGCGATTTTACGGCCTTGAGGGCGGTCTTGGCTAGGCTCCGTCGTTGTCGGCCGCGACCGACGCTTTCGGGCCGACGACTCCGAGTCCCACGCGCAGCGCTTCCGTCTCGATCACATCGTCGGGCATGACATTGCCGATGTTGACGTCAGGCCCGAACTGGGCGACCAGCAGTTTCTTCAGGTCGTGGATTTCGCTCGGGTTGACGCCCGATACCCACGGCCCCGGCAGTTCGAAAATCAGTTTTTCAAGGCCGATGCCGTCGCGAAGCGCGACGATCAGGTCGCGCTTTGACTGGCCCGCCTCGACAAGTTCCGCACCCTCGACCAGGAGCAGGCTCGCTCCAGCCTCCAGGGCGGCCCGCGCATCCGCCACCAGCGTCTCCGGATCGTGGCTGTCTTCCTTGCCGCCGACTTCACTCAGAACGGAAAGACCGCGTTCCAGGGCCATCGTCGTCTGCTCACGCCGCTGGGACCGGGAAAGCGGGACATAGTTGTCGGAGATCTCCACGGCCGTGAAACCCACGCGGCATGCCTCGTCGAGGAATGCCGGCAGAGCTTCGCCGCCCTGCGTGGCATAGACATATTCCTGGAACTGGCCGCCGAGGAAGCTCGTCACATTATGCTGTTCGTACAGTGCCAGCTTCGCGGCCAACTGGTCCTCGCCATAGAGCCGCGCGGTCCCGGTGGCGATCTTGGCAAGATCGATATACGGCCCCGCGAGGTCGAGCAAATCGCGGGTGCGGCCCAGGGGCAGTCCCCAGTCGACGAGCATCGTCAGGCCGGCCTTGCGGGGCTTTGCCTGCGACCGCTGAGCGGGAAGGGGGACCATGGAAAAGGGCGCGCGCGGCATGGCTGACCTCGAACTGGCGTGTTGACGGCGGCGGGGCAGTCCCGCTAAGAGGATATTACTATATAGTTTTCGTCACTGTCGAGAGATTGCCCTGAGAACCGGGAGAAGTTGCCGAATGCCGTCGCCGAAGAACCTCGTGATCCTGATGTCCGACGAGCACAACCCGCGCATGCTGGGGTGCTACGGACATCCGCTTGTGCAAACGCCCAACATCGACGCCCTGGCGGCGCGCGGCACGCGGTTCAGCGCGGCCTACTGCAACTCGCCGGTCTGCGTTCCGGCGCGCGCGAGCTTCGCCACCGGGCGTTACGTCCACCAGATCGGCTACTGGGACAACGCCCACCCCTACGATGGTCGGGTCGAAAGCTGGCATCATCGTCTGCGCGGGGCCGGCCACCGGGTCGATTCCATCGGCAAGCTGCATTTCCGCAGCACCGAGGACGATGTCGGCTTTTCCGAAAGCCAGATCCCGATGAACGTGATCGAGGGCACGGGCGATCTGATGGGCCTTGTGCGCGATCAGTTGCCGGTGCGCGGGGCCTCCTGGAAGATGGCCGACTTCGCGGGGCCGGGCGAGTCGATGTACACCACCTACGACCGCGAGATCACCGCGCGCAGCCAGGTCTGGCTGCGGGAGGAAGCCCCCCGGCATCAGGACGCGCCATGGGTGCTGTTCGTTTCCTTCGTCTGCCCCCACTTCCCGCTGACCGCGCCGCCGGAGCACTACTACCGCTATTACAACGATTCCGCGCTGGAGATGCCGAAGCTGTACGCCAAGGACGAGCGGCCCGATCACCCCTATCTGCGGGAGTACGCGGAAAGCTTCAACTACGACGACTATTTCGACACGCCCGAGAAGGTGAGGGCCGCCCTGGCCGGCTACATGGGGCTGTGCAGCTTCGTCGACGAGAATGTTGGCAAGGTGCTCGAAACCCTCGACGATTGCGGGCTGAACGACGACACCGTCGTCATGTATCTCAGCGATCACGGCGACAATGTCGGCGCGCGCGGCCTGTGGGGCAAATCGAACATGTACGAGGAGGTCGTCGGCGTCCCGTGGGTGATGGCCGGTCCGGGCGTGCCCGAGAACACCGTGTGCCGCACGCCGGTCAGCCATGTCGATACCTATCCCACGGTTCTCGAATGCGCGGGCGTGCCGCTGAACGAGCGCGAGCGGACCGAACTGCCGGGAGGCTCGCTGTTCGAGGTCGCCAATGGGCGGCACGACACCCGCACGGTATTCGCCGAGTATCACGGCATGGGCTCGACGGCGGCGTTCTACATGCTGCGCGACCGGCGCTACAAATATGTCTACTACATCAAGTACCCGCCCCAGCTTTTCGATCTCGAGAAAGACCCCGAGGAGCTTGTCGACCGCGCGGACGATCCGGCCTACGCCGACATACGCGCCGATCTGGATCGCCAGCTTCGTGCGGTCGTCGATCCCGAAGCCACCGACGAACGGGCCAAGCGGGACCAGGCGGCGCTGATGGAAAAGCATGGCGGCCGGGAAGCGGTTATCGCGCGCGGCGACCTGGGCTTCTCGCCGCCGCCGGGCGTGGCCATCGACCTGCAATAACCGTATCGAGGCGTCGTCTTTGCGAGCCACTCCTGGCGCGTTATGGCGCGGGCTTCCGTGCGCCCCGATACCGAACCTTTCCCAATGACCGGCGTGGATGCGCCGACGACGCGACAACGACAAAGGACGGCGATGCCATGCCTCATTCCCGTTACCTGCCCGAACACATGGGAACCGCCACGATCGAACCCTCCGGCGCGTTCGAGGCCGGCTCTTACCAGTCCTTCGTCCTGACCTACACCGCCGGTCCGTTCGGCATCGACGATTCGGGGAGCATCAAGATCGTCTGGCGTCACGCCGCCGATATGGGCGCGCCGCAGTTCGACGACCCCTCGGCGCCCAACTACGTCACCGCCGAAGCCTCGAACGGCGCCGTGCTCGAGCTGCGCTTCGACATCAAGGACAATATCAGGCCGTGGGACAAGACGCTGCGCGTCAAGGTGGTGCGCGGCTTCTTCGCCGAAGGCGACCAACTCGTCGTCCGCTTCGGCGATAGGCGGCAGGGCGGCCCCGGCATCCGCATCCAGACCTTCTGCGAGGACAGCTTCGAGTTCAGGGTGCTCGCCGATCCCATCGCGACATACGACTTCGTGGAGCTGCCCGAGCAGCCGGAGATCGCCATCGTGCCCGGCCCGCCGGCCGTCTGGAAGGCGGTTCTGCCGACGCTGCGCTGGCCCGGCGACCGTTTCGCCCTCAAGCTCAAGGGCGAGGATGTCTGGGGCAATCC
>JBKGZY010000086.1:0-10702 GCA_046543175.1 Dichotomicrobium sp. | reverse complement strand
CTCAAATGTCAAATTCGCTCCACTGGCATTTCCTGGAAGGCAGATGCATGACGGCAATTTCACTCAGCCGCCGGGCCTTATTGCGGGCCGGCACCGCGGCACCGCTGGCCTCGTTTGCCGGAGGCGCGGCCGCCCAGACGACTGAACAGCCTTCGGGCAAGAAGCGCTCCCAGGCGCCGGGCTTTTTCCGGCTGACTGTCGGCGATTATCTCGTCACGATGGTCAGCGACGGGCAGTTGAGCCTGCCGGCCCGCATGCTGGCGGCGAACGTGCCGGAGGCGAAACTGCGCAGCTATCTCAAGAGCATTCGCCAGGCAGCGGATATGCAACGCGGCCATCTCAACCTGACGCTGATCGACACCGGCGAGCAGGTCATCCTTATTGACGCGGGCGCCGGCCCCGATTTCGTGGACAGCGCGGGAACGATCGAAGCCAGCCTCGCGGCAGCCGGTTACGGGGCAGACGACATCGATCTGGTCATCATCACGCACGGCCACCCGGACCATGTCTGGGGCATCCTCGACGATGCCGGCGAAGAGCCGCGCTTCGCGCATGCCGAGTATGCCGTCAACGGGGCCGAATGGCAGTTCTGGACCGACGAGAAGCTCGCCGACCGGCTGCCGGAAGGGCAGAAGGCGATGGCGCATGGCGCGCGCAAGAACCTGAGCGCCGTTTCCGCGCGGGCCAAGCGCGTCGCGCCGGATGCCGAGCTCGCGCCGGGGGTGCATCTGTTTCCGGCGCCGGGCCACACGCCGGGCCATTCCGGCGTCATGGTGGAATCGGATGGCGAGCGGCTTCTGGTCGCGGGCGATGCGCTGACCCACCCCTTTATCTCCTTCGAGCAGACAGACTGGCATTTCGGCTACGACATGGATGGCGAACAGGCCGCGGCGACGCGCAAGCATATCCTGGAGATGGCGGCGAGCGAGGACATGCGCCTCGCGCTGTATCATGCGCCGTTTCCCGGAGTCGGACGGGCGGCCCGGCTCGGGTCGGGGTTCCGTTTCATCCCGGAAAACTGGGACTGGAACGTGTGAGCCGTCTGCGCGTCGGTCGTCTGCGCACAGTCACGTCATATCGCGCTGGCCCCGCGCGGATTGACTGTGATATACGCGCCCGAAGTTTGGGCGCGAATGCGACGGCAAGATGCGGCGGGTGTGGTGGAATTGGTAGACACGCCAGATTTAGGTTCTGGTGGCGCAAGCCGTGGGGGTTCAAGTCCCTCCGCCCGCACCAGTTCGCGAGTGTCGTGAGGTTGCAGGGTCGCGCCGGCCCGCGGACATTACAAGAAACGAACGGAAAACGCCGATCATGCAAGTCACGGAAAAGGTATCGGACGGCTTGAAGCGCGAGCTGAGGGTCACTGTCGAGCGCCCGGAAATCCAGGAGAAGGTCGATGCGCGGCTGCAGGAAATGAAGCAGCGCGCCAATATCAAGGGATTCCGCCCCGGCAAGGTGCCCGTGGAGCACCTGCGCCGGCTGTACGGCCGCTCGATCACGACCGAGGTGCTACAGCAGACCATCTCCGAGACCAGCCAGCAGGCACTGTCGGAGCGCAACGAGCGCCCGGCGCAGCAGCCCGAGATCAATCTGCCGGAGGATTCAAAGGACGTCGAGAACGTCATCAACGGCGAGGCTGATCTGGAATACACCATGTCCTTCGAGGTGATCCCGGAAATGGAACTGGCCGATCTGCGCCAGTTCAGCCTTGAGAAGGAAGTTGCCGAGGTCGCCGAGGAAGACATCGAGAAGAGCGTGCAGCAGCTTTTGGAGGCCAGCGCGAGCTACGAGCCGAAGGACGGCCCGGCCGAGGAGGGTGACCAACTCAAGGTGGATTTCGTCGGCAAGATCGACGGCGAGCCTTTTGAAGGCGGCACGGCGGAAGACATCGCCGTGGTGATCGGCAAGAACCAGTTCATTCCCGGTTTCGAGGAAGGGCTGATCGGCGCGAAGCCGGGCGAGGAACGCGTCGTCGAGACGACGTTTCCCGAAGACTACGGCGCCGAGCACCTGGCCGGCAAGACGGCCCAGTTCGAAGTGACAGTCAAGGAGGTCGGCGCGCCCAAGCTGCCCGAAGCCGACGAAGACTTCGCCAAGACCATGGGCTTCGAGTCGATGGACAAGCTGCGCGCTGCCATCCGCGACAAGCTGGCCGGCGAACTGGAACAGGCCAGCCGCACCAAGCTGAAGCGCCAGCTTCTCGATAAGCTGGAGGAGGCGCACGACTTTGAGCTGCCCGGCTCACTCGTCGAGCAGGAGTTCAACGAGCTGTGGCAACAGATGACCCAGCAGATGGAGCGCGCCGGCGAGACCTTCGAGGACAGCGACACGACGGAGGATGAGGCGAAGGCCCGTAACCAGAAGCTCGCCGAACGGCGCGTGCGGCTGGGCCTGGTGCTTGCCGAAATCGGCCAGCGTAACAATATCGAAGTGACCGACGACGAGATGAAGCGTGCGATGTTGGATCAGGCGCGCCAGTATCCGGGGCACGAAAAGGAAGTCATCGAATACTTCCAGAAGCATCCCGGCGCGCTGATGGAACTGCGCGGCCCCGTCTTCGAGGAGAAGGTCGTGGACTATGCGCTGGCGATGGCCAGCATCACGGAAAAGACCGTCTCGACCGAAGAGTTATTCACAATGCCGGAGGAAGAGGACGCCTGAGCCGCGACTGCCGTCTTGTCACCGTCATTCGGCGGAACCATTCACCCTCCCGGACCCCAACGCGCGCAACGGCTCCAGATGCCGGCGGCTGAGAAACAGGAACGAGCCATGAGCGAACCGAACGATATCCACATGTCCTCGCTTGTGCCGATGGTCGTGGAACAGACCAACCGCGGCGAGCGCGCCTATGACATTTTCTCGCTCCTGTTGAAGGAGCGCATCATCTTCGTGACCGGCCCGGTCGAGGACACGGTCGCATCGCTGGTGACGGCGCAACTCCTGTATCTCGAGTCGGACAATCCGAAAAAAGAGATCTCGATGTACATCAATTCGCCGGGCGGCATCGTGACATCGGGCATGGCCATCTACGATACCATGCAGTTCATCCGCCCGCCGGTCGCGACGCTGTGCATCGGTCAGGCCGCGTCTATGGGCTCGCTCCTGCTCGCGGGCGGCGAGGCCGGCATGCGCTTCGCGCTGCCGCATTCGCGCATCATGCTCCACCAGCCTTCCGGGGGCTTCCAGGGGCAGGCGAGCGATATCGAGCGCCACGCCGAGGACATCATCAAGCTGAAGCGCCGGCTGAACGAAGTCTATGTCCGCCACACCGGCCAACCCTATGAGGTGATTGAGCGCACGCTCGACCGAGACTATTTCATGTCCGCAGAAGACGCGAAGGAGTTCGGTCTGATCGACCAGGTGCTCGACAAGCGCAGCGTCCCGGTCGAAGAGGAAAGTTGAGCGGCCGCCGGCTGACATGAGCGGGTACGCCGGTGTGCCGACGTCTTCATCCACAGCCATTCACAACGCCGTTACGGAAACCAACATCGATCAAAATCGCGTGCCACGTTTACCAAATCGATGCCGCGATACGTTATGACGCGTCCTTGATGTCATGATGCGGACGGCGGGAGATTGCCGGCGAGGGTGCGATCCATTCGATCCTCAACCCTTTGTAACCCGGGCTGTGCAACGGGATGCTTGATCCTCATGTGCTTCGCATGGTCAAATCAGTATGTTGGGCAGTCCGTCAGCGAAATGGCAACGTATACCGGGTTACATGACAGAACTGCGACGCCCTGGACCGCAGGCGCGTGGGCGAACGGGACGGCCAGACACCGAGGTATGAGTGTATGAGCAAAGTCAACGGAAGCGACTCCAAGAACACCTTGTACTGCTCCTTCTGCGGCAAAAGCCAGAATGAAGTACGCAAACTCATCGCGGGGCCGACCGTCTTCATCTGTGATGAATGCGTCGAACTGTGCATGGACATCATCCGCGAGGAGAACAAGAATGCCTACGTCAAGTCGCGAGACGGCGTTCCCACGCCCTCGGAGATCTGCGACGTTCTCAGCGACTACGTGATCGGCCAGGAGACGGCCAAGCGCGTGCTGTCGGTGGCGGTCCACAATCACTACAAGCGGCTGAGCCACGCCGGCAAGAACAACGATGTCGAGCTGGCCAAGTCGAATATCCTGCTGATCGGGCCGACCGGCTGCGGCAAGACGCTGCTGGCGCAGACGCTGGCGCGCATTCTCGACGTGCCGTTCACGATGGCGGACGCCACGACGCTGACCGAGGCCGGCTATGTTGGCGAGGATGTCGAGAACATTATCCTGAAGCTGCTGCAATCGGCGGACTACAATGTGGACCGCGCGCAGCGCGGCATCGTCTATATCGACGAGGTCGACAAGATCAGCCGCAAATCCGACAACCCGTCGATCACCCGCGACGTGTCGGGCGAGGGCGTGCAGCAGGCCCTGCTGAAACTGATGGAAGGTACCGTGGCGAGCGTGCCGCCGCAGGGCGGACGCAAGCACCCGCAGCAGGAATTCCTGCAGGTGGACACCACGAACATCCTGTTCATCTGCGGCGGCGCGTTCTCCGGGCTCGACAAGATCATCGCGCAGCGTGGACGCACGACGGCAATCGGCTTCGGCGCCTCGGTCGAGGCGGAAGACGAACGCAACACTGGCGATCTGCTGCGCAAGGTGGAGCCGGAAGACCTTCTGAAGTTCGGTCTGATCCCCGAATTCATCGGCCGCGTGCCCGTGCTCGCCACGCTGGAAGACCTCGACGAGGACGCGCTGGTCGAGATTCTGCTGGAGCCGAAAAACGCGCTTGTCAAGCAGTACCAGCGCTTGTTCGAGATGGAGGATGTCCATCTGACCTTTTCCGAGGAAGCGCTGCGCGCGATCGCGCGCAAGGCGATCGAACGCAAGACCGGCGCGCGGGGACTGCGCTCGATCCTGGAAGCGATCCTGCTGGACAGCATGTTCGAACTGCCCGGCCTGAAAGGCGTGGAAGAGGTGGTCATCAGCCCCGAGGTCGTGGAAGGCAAGGCCAAGCCCCTGCGCATCTATTCAGAGCGGCAGGACGAAGTCGAAAGCAGTGCCTGAGTTCATGTTCCAGTTCGCGTTTCGCAGTCATGTCCCCAGCTTGACTCTGCGTGGCGCTCTCGCCACTTACGTCAATTGAGTAACCCGAAAATGCGCCGGGGCCGCGCGCAAAGGCGGCGGCCCCGGGACGGCGACAACCGAAGCAACCGGGGCATCGGGGCGGGCTCACGGTTTCAAAGCCGTACGGCCGCCGCTTAGACGGGGCCAGGTTCGATGCCAGGGAGACATTCATGACAGAAGACCATCCGAGCGAAAACACCAACACGACACAGGCGGGAGGGTCGACCTATCCGGTCCTGCCGCTGCGCGACATCGTGGTGTTCCCCTACATGATCGTGCCGCTATTCGTCGGCCGCGAGAAGTCGATTGCCGCGCTCGAAGAGGTGATGAGCGCGGACAAGCAGATTCTGCTGGTCGCGCAGAAGGATGCCAGCGAAGACGATCCGGACACCGACGGTATTTTCGAGATGGGCACGCTGGCCTCCGTGCTGCAGCTTCTGAAGCTGCCGGACGGCACGGTCAAGGTGCTGGTCGAAGGGGCCGAGCGCGCACGCATCGTGCACTACACGGACAATGATTCGTATTTCGAGGCCGAAGTCGCGCGGGTCGAGGAAGAGAAGGGCCCGGACGACGAGGTCGAGGCCCTGTCGCGCACCGTCATCAGCCAGTTCGAGAATTACGTCAAGCTGAACAAGAAGATCTCGCCCGAGGTGCTCGGCACGCTCAGCCAGATCGACGACTATTCCAAGCTGGCGGATACGGTGGCCTCGCATCTGGCGATCAAGATCACCGACAAGCAGAACATCCTCGAGACCACCTCCGTGGCGGCGCGTCTGGAGTCTATTCTCGCGCTGATGGAAAGCGAGATTTCCGTCCTGCAGGTGGAGAAGAAGATCCGCTCGCGGGTCAAGCGCCAGATGGAGAAGACCCAACGCGAGTACTACCTCAACGAGCAGATGAAGGCCATCCAGAAGGAACTGGGGGATTCCGACGAGCGCGACGACCTCTCCGAGATCGAGGAGAAGATCGAGAAGACCGAGTTGACCAAGGAGGCCCGTGAAAAGGCGCTGGCCGAGTTGAAGAAGCTCAAGCAGATGAGCCCGATGTCAGCCGAAGCCACGGTCGTGCGCAACTACCTGGACTGGCTGCTGTCGATCCCGTGGGGCGATGTCGCCGAGGTCAAGACCGATCTGGACGAAGCGCAAAGGATCCTCGATCACGACCACTATGGTCTGGAGAAGGTCAAGGAGCGGATCGTCGAGTATCTCGCGGTGCAGAAGCGCACCGACGCGATGAAGGGGCCGATCCTGTGCCTGGTGGGACCGCCGGGCGTCGGCAAGACCTCGCTGGGCAAGTCGATCGCGCGGGCGACAGGCCGTGAATTCGTGCGCATGTCGCTGGGCGGCGTGCGCGACGAGGCCGAGATCCGCGGCCATCGCCGGACCTATATCGGCTCCATGCCGGGCAAGGTGATCCAGTCGATGCGCAAGGCCAAGCAGGCCAACCCGCTGTTCCTGCTGGACGAAGTCGACAAGATGGGCGCGGATTTCCGCGGCGATCCGGCCTCGGCGCTGCTGGAGGTGCTCGACCCGGAGCAGAATCACACCTTCAACGACCACTATCTCGAGGTGGACTACGACCTGTCGAAGGTGATGTTCATCACGACGGCGAACACGCTGAACATTCCGCCGGCGCTGATGGACCGCATGGAGATCATCCGGATTGCGGGCTACACCGAGGACGAAAAGGTGGAGATCGCCAAGCGTCACCTGATCCCCGGGCAGGTCGAGGCGCACGCCCTGAAGCCGGAAGAGTGGAGCGTGGATGACGAGGCGCTGACCGAGATCATCCGCCGCTATACCCGCGAAGCCGGCGTGCGTAACCTGGAACGCGAACTGGCCAAGCTCGCGCGCAAGGCGGTCAAGGAGATCGAATCCGGCGAGAAGACGCAGGTTCACGTCACCAAGGCCGAGCTCCAGGACTATCTCGGCGTGGCGAAATACCGCTTCGGCGAGGCCGAGTTGGAGGACCAGGTTGGCGTGGTCACGGCACTGGCATGGACCGAGGTCGGCGGCGAACTGCTGACGATCGAGGGCGCCATGATGCCCGGCCGCGGCAAGATGTCCGTGACGGGCAACCTGCGTGACGTGATGAAGGAGTCCATCCAGGCGGCCGCGGCTTATGTCCGCTCGCGGGCAAAGGAGTTCCATCTCGACCCGTCGGTGTTCGACAAGCTGGACATCCACGTCCATGTTCCCGAAGGCGCGACGCCGAAGGATGGTCCGTCGGCTGGCGTGGCGATGGCCACGGCCATTGTTTCCACCATGACGGGCATCCCGGTGCACCGCGAGGTGGCGATGACGGGCGAGATCACGCTGCGCGGCCGCGTCCTGCCCGTCGGCGGCCTGAAGGAGAAGCTGCTGGCGGCACTGCGCGGCGGCATGAAGTCGGTGATCATTCCCGAGGAGAACGCGAAGGATCTCACCGAGATTCCGGAGAACGTGAAGAACAGTCTCCAGATCACGCCTGTCGCGCGCATGGACGACGTCCTGCGCATCGCGCTGACCCGTCCACCGGAGCCGCAGGAGTGGAACGAGGCGGCTTCTGCCGCTGCCGCGGCGGCTGCCGCAGCGGAGCCGTCGGTGGAGAAGGAGCAGCCGGCCGGAACGTCGTTCCGCGCTCACTAGTGGTCCGATTCAGACATTTGCCTCCCGTTGCGGCAACCGCCCGAGCAAATGTCTGAATCATAAGGATTACTAGCGGCGGGGCCGGATGCGAAGAGTGGCAATCTGCTGGGCGCCGGGGCGGTTTGAAACCGCTCCGGCGCCGCATTAGGATGTAACGAAGCATAACGTCGGTATTTGTCGGCTCTGACAACATTTTTTGGGTGGATAAATGCGCGTACGGGCTTGGCGGCAATGGCTTTGTGCCATTGACTGACCGTTCAATTTCCCTTCACGGGCAGGTAAACCGACGATTATGTGTTGTGGCGAAAGGAAGAGAAGATGAACAAGAAGGAGCTGGTCGCGGCCGTGGCCGACGATGCTGATCTGACCAAGGATCAGGCGAACGCAGCCGTGGATTCGGTCATCCGGCACATCCAGAACGCGCTGCAGGGCGGCGACGAAGTCCGTATCGCCGGCTTCGGCAGCTTCAAGGTGTCGGATCGCAAACCGACGACTGCGCGCAACCCGCGCACGGGTGAGACAGTCGAGGTCCCGGCAAGCCGGGTACCAAAGTTTCAGGCCGCCCGCGGCCTCAAGGAAGCGCTGAACCCGTAAGCGGGTGTTGCGCTCCCGGCACATTGCCATATGTTTCGGAAGGGTGGCTTACTGAGGCCGCCCTTCTTGTATCTGGCGGCCAGAAGCCGTTCGTCTTCTTCCCCGCCTTGACGGCGCCGCCCGAAAAGCGTAGCCGCCCGCGCGCGATCTCTGTTAGGCTTTGTATGCAATTTCTTGCAGGGGGCGACGTTTCGGCATGCTTGATATTTTCCGCACCTTCTGGCGGAGCCGTGTCACGGCCACGTTTCTTGCAGGGCTCATCGTCCTGCTGCCCATCGTTCTTACCGTCGTCATCATCGCGTGGCTGGTGCAGATCCTGCGCGATGCGCTCGGACCCGGCACATTCCTGGGCGAACTCCTGCGCCGCGGCGGCAGCGCGCTGGTGGAAAACGATACGCTGGCCTTCTGGCTGGGTGTGGTCATCGCTCTGATCGGGATCTGGCTGCTGGGCGCCATCGTGCGCACCGAGGCGCGGCGCGGCGTTCAGGGGGCGATCGACCTGCTGTTCGCGCGGGTGCCGGTGGTCAAGAGCATATACAACCCCGTCGCGCGCGTGATCCGACTGGCAACGGAGAAGGGCGGCGGCGACCTGTCGGGCATGGACGTCGTGGCGGTGCGTTTCGGCGGCACGGACGGCACACATGTGCTCGCCCTGCTGGCAAGCCATGATCGCTATTACATTGGCGATCAGCGCCGTGTAATGGTCTATCTGCCCACCGCGCCGCTGCCGATGACGGGCGGTCTGGTGCTGGTCCCGGAAGATCACATCACGGTCGTGCCTCACATGAAGGTTGATGATCTTCTCAAGGTCTATTTCTCTCTGGGGGCGCTTGCGCCGGAGAGCATGCCGCCCAACATGCTGCAAGTGCGCCCGGAAGACGCGCCCCTGAGCGACGCCGAGGTCGTTTCGCCTGGCGGGCGATCCGGGACACCGCCGCGTCTGAGTGAAGAGACCGAGGAACACAAGGGCTAGAACAAGATGAAATCAAGTCGAATCGGGATGCCTGAATCCGGGGACGCGCAAGCGTCATTGGGATCCCTGCCTTGAGCCGGGGTCTCGCGGGTGAAGGAGTGGAATGTGTCAACCTGGGTGCCGCGCAGCACGCAGTGGTCCGCTGCTAACCCGGGATTTTTGCCATTGTGTTAGGTCCCGTGTCTGCGCCGCGTCATTTCATGCCGCGCCGCGCACGGGACGACGGCGGGGCTCACGGGCGACGAAAAATCGACCCGACCTGAAACCATCAGATTCCAGGATTCGCAACGATGCAGTCAAAAGGCGTTTACGAGGAAGGCGACATCACGGCGCGGCTAAGACAGGATCTACCCAACTGGCGCTACGAAGTCGGACAGTTGCGGCGGACCTACCGCACGCACGGCTTCAAGGCGTCGGTGCTGGTGGCCAATGCCGTCGCGCATCTCGCCGAGGCGGCCTGGCATCATCCCGACATCACCATATCCTTTGGCCGGGTCGAGGTGGCCATTGAGTCGCATGATGTTGGCGGGATCACCGACCGCGATTTCGAACTGGCCGGCAAGATCGAGCAGGTCGTCGCATGGCAGCCGAGCAAGGAAGGCGGCGCGCTCACCGGCACGCCGGCTGGCGAGTCGCTCGCCAAGTACATCAAGTACGATGCCTAGAGCGTTGTTCGATCCCATAAAATCGGTTCGGCTTTCGTCGTTGCCGGGCTTGACCCGGCAATCGAGGCGAGAAATCCAACGGCTCGCGGTAGTGGATGCCTGTGTTCCCCGGATCGCGCGTCCGGGGGGAGGCGAGCACGGGCATGACGTGGTGCTGATCGATTGGAAGATATGCTCCAGGCACGTCCTGCGGCATTTGCGGAGGGTGTCGTGACCCGCGAGACAGCATTCGACCCGGACAGCCTCGCCCTTGGGCCGCTCCGCGTGACGCGCGAAGCGGCCGCGCCGGACATCATCTTCGTGCGCGATCTCGTGCTACCCTGCCGGATCGGTATACATACCGACGAACAAGACGGCGAGCAGCGTGTCCGTTTCGGCGTGGAAATCGCGGTGGCGCCCGGCGCGACGCGCGACCGGCGACGGCCGGTGGTGTGCTACGACGCGATCATCGCGGCGATCCGCGGCGTCGTCGAGGCCGGGCACATCAACCTGATGGAGACGCTGGCCGAGCGCGTGGCCACGGCCTGCCTGGCGCTGGAGGGCGCGGCGCGCGTGCATGTGCGCGTGGAAAAGCTTGACCGCGTCCCCGGCGCGTCGCTGGGCGTGGAGATCACGCGCGGTCCCGCCGGGCCGGCAGACGACAAGGTCGTACCGCTGAACCCCGCCGCCCCGGACTAAGCCGGGCGTCACGCTCGGCGGCCTCCCGCCGATCCAACTTGCAGC
>JBKGZY010000007.1:0-36154 GCA_046543175.1 Dichotomicrobium sp. | reverse complement strand
GTGCGCGGTCCGTCTCAGCCTAAACGCGGCTTTCACAGATCACCTATCGTCCCATGCTATCCCGGAGGTGCGATTCTGTAATCCCCTTCATAACGCTCTGTGTGCCCTTTGACTTCAATCGCGCGCTGACTGGCATTGTTAGCTTGTTATTTGGCTCGCGCGAATAGAGCTGTCCTTTCCCATCCCATCCCATGCCTTCCCGCCGCGCACCGCGCGAAAAGCGCCCGTTTGCGCGATTCATAGTTTGCGAAGCACATCCGTGCTTCGCGTTCGCGCTAAGCGCGGCGCGCGGTCGCGCTTGCCGCCCTTCGGGCGGAACGGAGGTTCCCAGCAAGCGCTGGAGGCCCTTGCTCGCCCGCGATTTCCCGTGCTACCCCTCCATTCCCCGGTAAAACTCCATTGACACCCATGAAAACCCATGCTATCCCATAATTGCCCGTTCGGAATGGTGATTCGAGGGGAGGGGGTTCTCAGGAAACGCACCCCTTCTTCACAGGGCGCGGGAGCGGACGCTCTCTCCTCGACACCTATCGGGACCGGCCGCCGCGTTGCGGCCGTGACAGGGTTTCACCCGCCGCGACCAGCGGCCTTGAAAGGTTCGGCGTAGATAGGCGGCCGCGGCTCGGAGCGGAGATGGACGAGTTTGCCGGCCGATACGACAACAGGGTGGATACGAAAGGACGGGTCAGCGTGCCCGCGTCCTTCCGCGCCGTGCTCACCAAAGACGGTGCTGAGGAAATCTTCTGCTATCCGCACCCGGAACGGCGCTGTCTCGAGGCCGGCGGTAACCGTCTGGTCCGAAAGATTCACCAGATACTGGAAGAATTTCCCGTCCTCTCCCAGGAACGCGAAGACCTCGCCACGTTTTATTTCGGCGAGTCCGAAACCCTCAAGATCGACGCCGACGGACGCACCATCCTGCCCAAGCGGCTCAAGGAGTTTTCGGGAATCGGCGACACCGCCGTGTTTGTCGGCCTCGGCGACAAGTTCCAGATATGGCAGGCTGACGAATACGACGCATTCCGCAGCGAAGCGCGCGACAGAGCGCGCGCCCTGCGACAACAGCTCGGCGCGGGAGGCCGCTCAACCAGCGGCCAGACTGAAGAGGCACGGGAACGATGATCCGTCGCGGCAGGGAAGAGGGCGCCCGAGCCGCTGGCGAACCGGCGGGTCACGTTCCTGTGCTGCTTTTTCAGGTGATGCGGGCGCTCGGCCCGCAAGGCGGCGAACGCTTCATTGACGCGACATTCGGCGCGGGGGGCTACACGCGCGCGCTGCTGGAGGCCGGGGCGGAGGTGCTGGCCATCGACCGCGACCCGGCGGCCGTCGCGCGGGCGCAGGCGCTGGCCGACGCGCATCCCGGCCGGCTTCATGCCGCGCAGGCGCGGTTTTCCGAGATAGAGCGGATCGCGGGCGAACACGGCTTCGCGCCGGACGGCGTGGTGCTGGATGTCGGCGTGTCCTCCATGCAGCTCGACGAGGCCGGGCGCGGCTTCTCCTTCCAGGAAGACGGCCCGCTGGACATGCGCATGTCCGGCGAGGGGGCAAGCGCGGCCGATGTCCTCAACACGCTGGACGAGCGCGAACTGGCGCAGATCCTGTCGCGGCTGGGCGAGGAAAAGCGCGCCCGCGCCATCGCCGGGCGCATCGTGGCCGCACGCGCCGAAGCGCCGATCCGCACCACCGGCGAGCTGGTGCGTGTCGTCGAGGCGGTGCTCGGCCCGAAACGCGGCGACCGCATCCACCCCGCCACCCGGACCTTCCAGGCGCTGCGCCTCTATGTGAACGACGAACTCGGCGAACTGGCCGCGGTGCTCGGCGCGTCGGAGCGGTTGTTGGCGCCGGGCGGGCGGCTCGCGGTGGTCAGCTTCCACTCGCTGGAAGACCGCATCGTCAAGCGCTTCTTCGCCGCGCGTGGCGGCAAGACGCCCGCGCCGTCGCGCCATTTCCCGCCGGATACCGCCGCGCCCGCGCCCAGCTTCCGGCTTCCGCGCGGCCAGCCGGTGACGCCGGACGAGGCCGAGATGGCGCGGAACCCGCGCGCCCGCTCGGCGCGGCTGCGCTGGGGTGTGCGGAGCGACGCGCCACCCGTGCCGGTTGAGCCACACGCTTTGGGGCTGCCGCATCTGGAGGTGCCGGATATCGCCACGCTCGGTTAGGAAACATTTACCAAGAGGCGCGCAAAGTCGTTCAAAGTCACAGGATCAAAGGGTTTTTCGTGATGCGTATCATCAACTTCACCCTGTTCGGCGTGATGATCGGGCTGCTGGTGCTGATCTACCAGCAAAAGCACGAAACCCGCCAGCTCGAGGCCCGTGCCGCGGAACTGTCCCGTGAGATCTCCGAGCAGACGCGCGCGCTGGCCGTCCTCCGCGCCGAATGGACCTATCTGACGCGCCCCGAGCGGCTTGAGAAGCTGGCCGAGCAGATGGGGCTCAAGCCGGTCAAGCCGGACCAGATCACGCAGTTCGCCGATGTCGCCGGATCGCCAGCGGGGGCCGATGGACAGGCCGGGCGCGATACGGGAGAGCGGCCATGACCGGGTGGGAGACACGACAGCGCCGCCGGCGCGGCGGCCGGCCCGACGCCGTGCGGATCGGCCTCGTTCTGAGCGTGCTGTTCGTCAGCTTCGCCGGTATCGCGGCGCGGCTGGTTTCGCTGGGCGTCGGCCCGGACGGCTCGCCGCAGATCGCCGTCTACCAGTCGGATGTCCAGCGCACCATGTCGCGTCCCGACGTGGTCGACCGGAAAGGGCGCATGCTGGCCACCGATTTGCAGGTCTACTGGGCCTACGGCGATCCCGCCCGCGTGGTCGATGTCGACGACGCGGCGGAAAAGCTCGCCCGCGTGCTCCCGGAACGCGACACGGCCGAACTGCGCGAGAAGCTGTCCGGCGACGGGCGTTTCGTCTGGCTGTATCGCGGGCTGACGCCGAAACAGGCGAATGCGGTGCATCGGCTCGGCCTGCCGGGCATCGGGCTGTTGGCCGAAAACCAGCGGGTTTATCCCTCCGGCGCCACTGGCGTGCATGTTCTTGGCCATACCAATGTGGACAATCGCGGCATCGCCGGCATCGAACAATTTGTCGACCGGGCGGGAGATATTGCCGATCCGGCGCCGTCCCCGGACGAGCGGCCGACAGTGCGCCTGTCGCTCGATCTCGGTGTTCAGCACATCCTGCGCGAAGAGTTGCGGCGCGCGCATGACATCTACGAGACCAGGGCCGCGGCGGGGCTCATCATGGATGTACATAGCGGCGAGGTGCTGGCGCTGACCTCGCTGCCCGACTACGACCCGAACCACCGCGAGCAGTCGCTGGGGGCCGACAACAATAACCGGCTGGTCGCCGAAACATACGAGATGGGGTCGGTCTTCAAAAGCTTCACCGTGGCCATGGCGCTCGATGAAGGCATCGTCAAGCTCACCGACAAGTACAATATCAAGGAGCCGCTCAGTGTCGGCAGCTTCCAGATCCGGGACAAGCACGCGCGTTCGACCTATGCCTCCGTGCCGGAGATCTTCATCCGGTCCTCCAACACCGGCGCGGCGCGCATCGCGCTCGATGTCGGCGGCTACCGCCAGCGCAAGTTCCTGGAACGCATGGGCCTGATGTCCCCGCTGGACACCGAGCTGTCGCCCTCTGCCGACCCGCAGGTGCCGGAGATATGGCGCGAAGCGACAACCGTGACGATCTCCTACGGTCACGGCCTGGCGGTAGCGCCGCTCAACTTCGCAGCGGCCGGCGCCGCGCTGGTCAATGGCGGCTATCTCGTCACGCCCACTTTCGTGAAACGCAGCCGCGGCGAGGGCCGCCGCCTGGCCGAAAAGGTGTTGCGATCCAGCACGAGCGACGCCATGCGCCGGCTGTTGCGCCGCAACGTGCTGGAAGGCACCGGCCGCAAGGCGCAGGTCGAGGGCTACCGCCTCGGCGGCAAGACGGGCACCGCCAACAAGCCGGTCGCGGGCGGCTATTCGCGAAAAAAGGTGATTAGTACATTTTTTGCCGCGTTTCCGATGGACGATCCGCAATATCTGGTTCTGGTTATGCTCGATGAGCCGCAGCCGACGAAAGCGGCCCATCTGCGGACGGAAGCGGCCTGGAATGCCGCCCCGACCGTGGCCGCGGTGGTGAAGCGTGCGGCGTCGATACTCGGCGTGGCGCCGGAACGGGCGTTTGACGAAGTCGCCGGTACGGCCTATTAACCGAATCGCTCCGACGGTGGAACGGCTTCCGGCGAGGCCTGGATATTATGAAGCTGAGCAAGCTGGCGGGCGCGGCGCTTCCCGGCGTCCCGCATGATATCGACATTACCGGGATTACCTCAGACAGCCGCCAGGTCCAGCCCGGCCACCTGTTCGCTGCGCTGCCGGGCACGAAAGCCGATGGTGCAGGGTTCATTCCTGCGGCGGTCGAGGCGGGCGCCGCCGCCATTTTGGCCGCGCCGGATGCATGGGTGCCCGATGGCGTGCCGGTCATCCGCGATCCCGCGCCGCGCCGCCGTCTCGCGCTGATGGCCGCGGCGTTCTACCCGCGCCAACCGGCGACGCTGGCGGCGGTCACGGGCACGAACGGGAAAACCTCGGTCGCCTCCTTCCTCCAGCAGATATGGCAAGCACAGCGGCTCCGCGCGGCGAGCATCGGCACGCTCGGCGTCGATACGGGCGATGAGACCTGGCCGCTGCGGCACACCACGCCCGATCCGGTCGAGCTTCACGGCATCCTCGACCGGCTTGCGGTCGGCGGCATCTCGCACGCGGTGCTTGAAGCCTCGAGCCACGGCCTGGCCCAGCACCGGCTCGACGGGGTCCGGCTGAGCGCGGCCGCCTTCACCAATATCTCGCGCGATCACCTCGACTACCACCCCGACTTCGAGAGCTATTTCGCCGCGAAGATGCGCCTGTTCGAGGAGGTTCTGCCCCCGGGCGCGCCAGCGATCGTCGACATCGACCGGCCCGAGGGCACGCGGGTTGCCGACATCGCGCGGCGGCGGGGGCTGGATGTCTGGACGGTGGGACATGCCGGCGAGGCGATACGTTTCTCCGAACCCGTGCCCGAGGGCTTTGCACAGCGCGTCGATTTCGCGGTCGCGGGCACGAGCTACACGGTGACGCTTCCGCTCGCCGGGTCGTTCCAGGTTGCGAATGCCGCGCTCGCCGCCGGTCTCGCGCTCGCCTCGGGCAGCGCGCCGGAGCCCGTCTTCGCCGCGCTCGAGAGCCTTCAAGGCGCGAACGGGCGGATGGAACTGGCGGGTTATGCGCCCTCCGGCGGCGGCATCTTCATCGATTACGCCCACACCCCCGACGCGCTGGAATCGGCGTTGCGCGCGCTGCGCCCGTTCGCCGGCGGCGCCGTCGCGGTGGTTTTCGGCTGCGGCGGCGAGCGTGACACGGGCAAGCGCGCGGAAATGGGGGCGATTGCGCAACAGCTCGCTGAAAGAATTTACATCACGGACGATAACCCGCGCGGCGAGGACGCCGCCATGATAAGGCAGGAAATCATGCGCGCCGCCCCCGGCGCCCGCGACATCCCCGAGCGACATAATGCTATCGCGGCTGCCATCGCCGATCTTGGCCGTGACGACGTGTTGCTCATTGCCGGCAAGGGGCATGAAACGGGCCAGATCGTCGCCGGGAAGACCTATCCGTTTTCGGATTTCGAGGCGGTGCGCGGGGTTTTGCAGGGATATGCGCGGGCAGGCGCGGCGCCGGTCCAGACGCTTTGACGCGCGAACGAAATGGCATTGCGCCGTGACGGCGCTAAACGGGGAACGATGCTTTACCTTTTCGTCGAACTGAGCGATCAGTTTCCGGCTTTCAACGTTTTCCGCTACATCACCTTCCGCACGGGCGGGGCGATCATGACCGCCCTGCTCGTCGTTTTCCTGTTCGGCCCTGGCCTCATCAATCTGCTGCGCATCCGGCAGGGCCACGGCCAGCCCATCCGCGTGGACGGTCCGCAGGGCCATGTCCTGACGAAGCAAGGCACGCCGACGATGGGCGGGCTGATGATCCTGCTCGGCGTCGGAGTGGCAACAATTCTCTGGGCGAACCTCGCCAACAGGTATGTCTGGGTCGTCCTCGCGGTCACCCTCAGCTACGGCACGATCGGCTTTATCGACGATTTCCTGAAGGTCACGAAGCGTTCCGCCGCCGGATTCTCGGGCAAGCTCAAGCTCGCCGCGGAACTGGTGATCGCCGGGCTCGCCGCCTATGCGGTCATGAAGATCGGCGAGGCGGGTTTCTCCAGCGCGCTCGCCGTGCCGTTCTTCAAGGACGTGCTCATCGACCTGGGGCCGCTGTTCGTCGTCCTCGGCGTGTTCGTCATCGCGGGGGCTGGCAACGCGGTCAATCTGACGGACGGGCTGGACGGGCTGGCCATCGTGCCGGTGATGATCGCGGCCGGGGCATTCGGCGTGATTTCTTATCTCGTCGGTAACGCAATTTTCGCAGACTATCTCCAGATCCACTTCGTTCCCGGAACGGGCGAACTGGCTGTTGTGTGCGGCGCGCTGGTCGGCGCGGGGCTGGGATTCCTCTGGTTCAACGCCCCGCCGGCGATGATCTTCATGGGCGATACCGGCTCGCTGGCGCTGGGCGGCGCGCTCGGCGCGATCGCCGTGGCGACCAAGCACGAGATCGTGCTGGCGATCATCGGCGGGCTGTTCGTGCTGGAGACGCTTTCGGTCATCGCGCAGGTGCTGTCCTACAAGCTGACCGGCAAGCGCGTGTTCCGCATGGCGCCGCTGCATCATCACTTCGAGCAAAAGGGGTGGGCCGAAGCGACGGTCGTCGTGCGGTTCTGGATCATTTCGGTGGTGTTGGCGTTGATCGGCTTGTCTACGCTCAAATTACGTTAGGATAAGACCATGATTCCTTTGACGGTGTGCGCAAATCAGAACCTGGCGGTTTTCGGACTGGGGCTTTCCGGGATCGCGGCCGTGCAGGCGCTGGCCAAGGGGGGCGCCAGCGTCACGGCCTGGGATGACAGCGAAGCCGCGCGCGCTGGCGCCGCCGCCAAGGGCGTCCAGGTTTCCGCGCCGGAGGACTGGGACTGGTCGTCGCTCCACGCGCTTGTCCTGTCGCCGGGCGTGCCCCTCACCCATCCGAAACCGCATCCCGTTGTCGCGCGCGCCCGCGCCGCGGGCGTCGAGATCATCGGTGATACCGAGTTGTTCTGCCGCGAGCGCCGCCATCGGGGTATGCCCGGCAAGGTCGCGGCGATCACGGGCACCAATGGCAAATCCACGACCGCCGCGCTGACCGCGCATCTGCTGGGCGCGGCCGGCCGCGATGCCGCGCTGGGCGGCAATATCGGCAAGGCGGTGCTGGACATGCCGGAACTCGATGCCGGCCGGCATTATGTGCTGGAATACTCCTCCTTCCAGATCGATCTGACGCCGGGCCTCGATGCCGATGTCGCGGCTCTCCTGAACGTTCAGCCCGATCATCTGGACCGTCACGGCACGCTGGAGAATTACGCGGCCATCAAGGCGCGCATCTTCAACCGGCTGAGCGGCGAGCAGTGCGGGATCATTGGCTGTGACAGCGACGTAACCCGGCGGCTGGCCGAAAGCTGGCCGTTTGCGGTTGCCCGCCAGGCGGTTTCCACCGCACAATCCGTGCGCGACGGCGTCTATGTCCGCGACGGCCTGTTGTTCGAGGCGCGCGACGGCATTGTCGAGGCGCCGGTCAGCCTGCGCGGCATCCCGGCGCTGCGCGGCGTCCATAACTGGGAGAACGCGGCGGCGGCCTATGCAGCGGCGCGCGCGCTCGGTCTGACGCGCGAGGAGATCATCGAAGGGCTGCGCAGCTTCCCCGGCCTGGCGCACCGGATGGAAGAGGTCGGCCGGCTCGGGCGCGTCGCCTTCATCAACGACAGCAAGGCCACCAATGCCGATGCCGCGGCACGGGCGCTGGCCTGCTTCGATCCCGTGTTCTGGATCGTCGGCGGCCAGCCGAAAGAAGGCGGCCTCGCCGGGCTGGAGCCATATTACAACCGCGTCGCCAAGGCCTATCTGATCGGCGAGGCGGCGGAGGAATTCGCACATCAGCTCGAAGGCGAAGTGCCCTACGAGCATTGCGGCACGCTGGCGAATGCCGTCGAAGCGGCCTCGCGCGATGCGCTGCGCGCGTCCGGCCGCGAGCCGGTGGTGCTGCTGTCCCCGGCCTGCGCGTCCTACGATCAGTTTGCCGACTTCACCGTGCGCGGCGAGACGTTCCGCCAGCTCGTCGCGGCCCATGAAGGCGTCTCCATGCGCGAGGCGATCGCCGCATGAGGCTGTCGCGCGCGGAACGCAGCCTGCTTTCGGATTGGTGGTTCTCCATCGATCACAGGCTGCTCGCGGCTGTCCTGCTCCTGATGCTGGCGGGGCTTGTGATTTCGTTCGGCGCCGGTCCTGCCGCGGCCGACCGGCTCGGTCTGGCAGATTTCTATTTCGTGGAGCGCCATGCCGTTTTCCTGCTTTCCGCTCTCGCGGTGCTGGTGCCGGTGTCGATGCTCGGCCCGCGCGGTGTGCGCCGCCTGGCGCTGGTTCTGAGCATTGCCGGGCTTGCCCTGATGATCGCCGCGCTGGCGCAGGGCATCGAGCGCAATGGCGCGGTGCGCTGGGTGCATTTCGCGGGGCTGGCGTTCCAGCCTTCCGAGATCGTCAAGCCCGGCTTCGTTGTCATCAGCGCCTGGCTGCTCTCGGAAGGGGCGCGGCGCCGTGATGTGCCGGCAACCGAGATGGCGGTCGCTCTCCTGCTGGTTTTCGCCGGGCTGCTGGCGCTGCAACCCGATATCGGCCAGACCGCGCTGATCGCGGTTGTCTGGGCGGGCATGTTCCTGGCGGCGGGCTATCCGCTGCGCTGGATGCTCGCGATCGCGGCGGCCGGGATGGCAGGCCTCGCGGCGGCCTACTGGACGATCCCGCATGCCACCGAACGCATCGACGCCTTCATGGGCTGGGGCAGCGCGGTCGGCGACCAGACGGCCATCGCGCTGTCGGCCTTTTCGGAGGGCGGCTGGTTTGGCCGCGGCCCCGGAGAAGGTGTTCTCAAGACGCGGCTGCCTGACGCGCATAACGATTACATCTTCGCGGTGATTGCCGAAGAGCTTGGAATCGCGGCCTGTCTGGCGCTGGTGGCGGTCTACGGCTACATCACCATGCGCGCGGGTGCTGCGGCCCTGAGGCAGCAAAGCCCGTTCATCCGCGTGGCGCTCAGCGGGCTTGCGATGCTGTTTGGTTTTCAAGCGCTGATTAATATGGCAGTTAATGTCAATCTGCTGCCGGCGAAGGGGATGACCCTGCCATTCGTCTCGTATGGGGGATCGTCGCTGGTATCCATGTCAGCGACGATGGCTATGGTCATTGCGCTTTCACGGCGCAGGCCAGACGCCGAGGCTCTATCCTGGCCGGAGCAGCCGGCCGATATGCAGGCGGCGGGCGTCGCCGCCTCGCCACGGGGGATGCAAACGTGACGCGACCATCAATCGTGATGACCGCCGGGGGCACAGGCGGGCATCTGTTTCCAGCAAAGTCCCTGGCCCAGGAACTCAATTGGCGCGGCTACGCGATCGATCTGATCACCGATACGCGCAGCAGCAAGTTCGACTCCGAATTTCCCGCCCGCGAGGTTTACCGCGTGCGCTCGGCGACCTTCAGGGGCCGTTCGCCGCTGGAAGCCACCAAGACCGTGGCCAAGCTGTCCAGCGGATTTCACATGGCCTATCGCATTCTCGGCGAGATCAAGCCGAGCGCGGTGATCGGGTTCGGCGGCTATCCGACCATTCCGCCCATGCTTGCGGCGCTGACCCGCGGCATCCCGACGCTGACGCACGAACAGAACGCGGTGATGGGCCGGGCCAACCGCCTGCTGGGCCCGATGGTGCGCGCCGTCGCCTATTCCTTCGAGGATACCAAGTTCCTCGAGGGCAAGCTGCTGCACAAGGCATATCTCACCGGCACGCCATTGCGCCGGGCGGTGCTGAACATGCGCACGCAGGTCTACAATTCGCCCTCGCCGGACGGACAGCTCAACCTGCTGGTTTTCGGCGGCAGCCAGGGGGCGCACTTCTTTGCCGAGATGATGCCGGCGGCGCTTTACCTGCTGCCGGAACATATCCGCGACCGCCTTCTCGTGGTCCAGCAGTGCCGCGAGGAGGACCTGGAGAATGTCTTCGACGCCTATGAGCGTGCGGGCGTGGCGGCGGAACTGGCGACCTTCTTCGACGACCTGCCCGAGCGCATGGCGACCGCGCATCTCATCGTCTGCCGCTCCGGCGCGACGACAGTGGCCGAGTTGTGCTGCGTCGGCCGGCCGGCCGTGCTCGTGCCGCTGCCACATTCGCTCGACAATGATCAGTATGAAAACGCGACCCGCTTCGAGCGCGGCGGCGGCGGGTGGTGCTATGAAGAAGGCGCGATGACGCCGGAACGTTTCGCCGGGATCGTGCGGCGGCTGTTCGAGGAGCCGGGCAGCCTGATCCGTGCGGCGTCCGCGGCGAAATCGATGGCCCGCTACGATTCGGTGGAACGGCTGGCCGATGTCGTCGAAAGCGTCATCGAGCAGCGCCCGAGCGACGAACAGGCCGAGATCGAGGAGCAGCAGCGCGCGGAAGCATTCGGCCGGGACGGGGGGACTTAAGAGCCTATGGACGAGGGAGACTCTCGGGAGCTTTATCATATCGTCGGGATCGGCGGGATCGGCATGAGCGCGATCGCCGAAGTCATGCGCGCACGCGGCTATGCGGTGCAGGGCAGCGACCAGAGCGACAGCGCGAACATGGCGCGGTTGCGTGATCTGGGCATCCGTGTGTTCGTTGGTCACGACGAGGCCAATCTCGACGGAGTCACGCATGTGATCGTCTCCACGGCGATCAAGCCGGGCAACCCCGAACTCGACGGCGCGCGCGAGCGCGCGCTTCCCGTCATCAGCCGCGCGGAGATGCTGGGCGAACTGATGCGCGGCCATCCGGCGATCGCCGTGACCGGGACGCACGGCAAGACGACGACGACCTCGCTGATTGCATGGGCGATGACCCATGCGGGCTGCGATCCCACCGTTATCAATGGCGGCATCCTCAATGCCTGGGGGTCGAACGCGCGGATCGGCGCCGGCGACTGGATGGTGGTCGAGGCCGACGAGTCCGACGCGACCTTCGTGAAGCTGCCCGCGCGCATCGGGATCGTGACCAATATCGACCCGGAGCACATGGATTTCTACGGCTCGCAGCGCGCGCTGCATGACACCTTCCGGCGGTTTTTCGAGCAGATTCCCTATTACGGAACGGTGGTGGCGGGCATCGACCATCCGGTGGTCCGCGACATGCTCGATGAACTGGAATCGCATTTCCGCGGCCGGCGGCTGTTGCGCTACGGGGCTTCCTCCGATGCCGATCTGCGCCTTGAACAGGTTCGTGAAATCGGCGGCGGCGTCTGTTTCGATGCGCGCCTGGGCGAGCGGGTGCGCGGCGGCGCGCGGCTGTTGCAGGGAATCCGCCTGCCCATTCCGGGCGAATACAACGCGCTCAATGCGCTCGCGGCCATCGCGGTGATGAGCGAAGCCGGCCTGCGCGACGATGCCATCGAGGACGGATTGCGCACTTTTTGCGGCGTGGCGCGGCGCTTCACCCATGCCGGCGACTGGAACGGCGTGGCGGTCTACGACGACTACGCGCATCATCCCGTCGAGATCGCCGCGGTGCTGAAGGCGGCGCGTCGGGCCACGCGCGGGCGCGTGATCGCGGTCATGCAGCCCCATCGCTATTCGCGCCTGGCCGAGCTGCTCGACGAATTCGGCGGATGCTTCGCGGATGCCGATATCGCGGTCATTGCGCCGGTCTACAGCGCGGGCGAGACCGCCAACGGCGTCGACCACCGGACATTGCTGGCGCGCGTGCGCGGTTCGGGCCACAAGCATGCGCTGGAGATCGACGGCGAAGAGGCGCTTGCGCCCACCATCGCGCAACTGGCGCGGCCGGGCGATCTGGTGATCGGCCTCGGCGCGGGCAGCATCACGGCCTGGACGAAGGCGCTGCCCGAGCGGTTGCAGGCGTTCTCGGTACAGGTGCCCGCTCAGGCCGGGGCGGCGGAGTAGGCGCATGACCGCAGACAGCGCGACAGCCGCGGCATTTAACGGGGGCGGACTCGGAGCCGAACTGGCCGCGAGCATGCCGGGCCTGCGCGGGCGGCTGCGCGAGCAGGTCAGTCTTGCGGATGTAACATGGTTCCGCGTCGGCGGGCCGGCAGAAGTGCTTTTCACTCCGGCCGACGAGGACGATCTGGTCTACTTCCTGCGGAACACGCCCGAGGAGGTGCCGGTCACGGTGATCGGCGTCGGATCGAACCTGCTGGTCCGGGACGGCGGCGTGCCCGGCGTGGTTATCCGGCTGGGGCGCGGCTTCGGCGCTATCGATGCGCTGGACGATGCGCAACTGCGCTGCGGAACCGCGGTGCCCGACGTCCGGCTGGCGCAGGCGGCTGCAAAGGCCGGGATCGCGAGACTGGCGTTTTACCGGGGCATTCCCGGCTCCGTCGGCGGGGCGCTACGGATGAACGCCGGGGCGCATGGCACCGAGACCCGCGATGTGCTTGTCGAGGCGCGCGCGGTCGACCGGCACGGCGAGGTTCATGTGCTGAGCGTGGATGACCTGAACTACGGCTATCGCCATTGCGGTGCGCCCGAGGATTTCATCTTCACCCAGGCACGGTTCCAGGGCGAGCTCGGCGCGCCCGAGGAGATCCGGCAGGCGATGCAGGAGGTGGCGGACTATCGCGAGGCGCATCAGCCGACCAAGCTGCGCACCGGCGGGTCGACCTTCAAGAATCCGCCGGACGGCCGGGCGTGGCAGCTTATCGACGCGGCGGGCTGCCGCGGGCTGCGCGTCGGCGGGGCGCATGTCTCGGAGTTGCACTGCAACTTCCTGATCAACGGCGGCGAGGCGACGGCCACGGATATCGAGACACTGGGCGAAACGGTCCGCCGGCGCGTGAGCGAGACGAGCGGCCAGTCGCTGGAGTGGGAGATCCGGCGCATCGGCGTGGCGCCGGACGCGCCACGCGTGGCGGAAGGTTGACGTTTGGCAGCCGGCACCCAACACTCTTCGTGATCGGCGCGTACAACCGTCCCGCATGAATTCACGATTCACGGTTTCCTGCCATCACACAATATGTGAATGTCGCACAGCCTGTGGTTGTGATGGCTGGTCGCCTTGATGCCGCCTCCGGCAAGTGTCGCCGCGATGCCTGGCAGGTCTGAGTTCGTCGGAACTACACGTGTGTCTGTTCCTGATCCTGAGCCTGAATGCGCGCTTCTTCATGCGCAACGTCAATCAGATAGGTCAGGAAGACAAGATTGGCTTTTGATGCGATTATGCTTAGCTCTGACAGCAAATCGCAAATATACTGGGAGACGTTCTGTTGATCGTACACTTCGACTTCGACCTTGGAAGCGTGCTTGTTCAGACGCGAAATGGCTTCATGAAGTTTCTGTTCCGGCTCAAGGGCTTCTTCACCTCGCTCCTGCGCGACGTTCAGTGTGTTGCGGCTCATTTCGTGCTCCCGTCGACTTAAGGGATCTGTTAACGCCCATTGTCACCTCGGAAATCGAGAATACACGCGAAGGTTGTCTATGACAAGCGAACTCGCGCAGTTCGTGACAAAGATTTGACAGACTTGCGAGAAATCCACAGTTCTTCCCCGGTGCCCGGCGCAGTGAGCCGTGTCCGGATCGAGGCCGAACAGCTTTGGAAGCGAGCGCATTCATGAACATCGTGATCGTCGAGTCCGCCGCGAAGGCAAAAACGATCAACAAGTATCTCGGCCGGGATTACAAGGTGATCCCGTCCTACGGCCATGTCAGCGACCTGCCGGCCAAGGATGGCTCGGTGGAGCCGCAGAACGACTTTGCCATGCATTGGCGCGTGTCGCCGGACTCGACCAAGGTCATCCGCGAGATCGTGTCCGCGGTAAAGGGGGCGGACCGGCTGATTCTCGCCACCGACCCCGACCGCGAGGGCGAGGCGATTTCCTGGCACCTGCTGCGCATCCTGGAGGAGAAGAAGGCGCTGAAGGGCGTGAAGGTGGAGCGCGTCGCTTTCAACGCGGTGACGAAAGACGCCGTCCGGCAGGCGCTCGACAAGCCCCGGGATATCGATTCGCCGCTGGTCGAGGCGTATCTGGCGCGCCGCGCGCTGGACTACCTGGTCGGCTTCACGCTCTCGCCGGTGCTGTGGCGCAAGCTGCCCGGCGCGCGCTCGGCGGGCCGGGTCCAGTCGGTGGCGCTGCGGCTTGTCTGCGACCGCGAACTGGAGATCGAGTCGTTCAAGAGCCAGGAATACTGGACGATCGAGGCGGCGCTGGCGAACAGCGCGGGCGATGACTTCTCGGCCCGGCTTCACGCGCGCGGCGGCAAGAAGCTCGGCAAGTTCGACGTGTCGAACGAGGAGGCGGCGACGGCAATCCGCGATGCGGTCGCGGGCGGGACATTCCGCGTTACCAGCGTCGAGCGTAAATCCACCAAGCGCAACCCGGCACCGCCTTTTACGACGTCGACGCTCCAGCAGGAGGCCTCGCGCAAGCTGCGCCTTTCCCCGAGCCGCACCATGCAGATTGCGCAGAAGCTGTATGAAGGGATCGACCTCGGCGGCGAGACGGTCGGCCTCATCACCTATATGCGAACCGACGGCGTGCAGGTCGCGCCGGAAGCGGTGGCGCAGTGCCGCGACGTGATCGGCAGCGATTTCGGCAAGAAGTACCTGCCCTCAACCCCGCGCGCCTACAAGACCAAGGCGAAGAACGCGCAGGAGGCGCATGAAGCGGTCCGCCCGACCGATTACCGGCGCGCCCCCGACGACATCAAGCGCTATCTCAAGGATGACGAGGTCAAGCTCTACAAGCTGATCTGGCAGCGCGCGATCGCCAGCCAGATGGCCAGCGCGGAGGTGGACCGCACCACCGTCGACATCGACACCAAGGGGCAGGACGGCACGGGCTACACGTTCCGCGCGACCGGGCAGGTCATCACCTTCGACGGCTTCCTGAAGCTGTACGAGGAAGGGCGCGACGATACCAAGGACGAGGACGGCGCGCGCCTGCCCGCGCTGGCCGAAGGCGAGACGGTCGAGGCCAAGGCCATCGAGCCGAAACAGCACTTCACCGAGCCGCCCCCGCGCTTCACCGAGGCCACGCTCATCAAGAAGCTGGAAGAGCTGGGCATCGGCCGGCCGTCCACCTACGCCAGCACCATGAATGTGCTGCGCGAGCGCGACTACGTGCGTCTGGAGAAGAACCGGCTGGTGCCCGAGGACCGCGGCCGGCTGGTTACCGCGTTTCTGGAGAGCTTCTTCCAGCGCTACGTGGAATACGACTTCACCGCCGATCTGGAGGAAAAGCTCGACCGCATCTCGGCCGGCGACCTTGAATGGAAGCAGGTGCTGCGCGATTTCTGGCGCGAGTTCATCGGCGCGGTGGACGAGATCAAGGATCTGCGCGTCGCCGAGGTGCTGGAGGCGCTCAATGAAATACTTGGTCCGCACATCTTCCCCGATCCGGGCGACGGCAGCGATCCGCGCGCCTGCCCGTCCTGCGCCGACGGGCGGCTGAGCCTGAAGGTCGGCAAGTTCGGCGCGTTCATCGGCTGCTCGAACTATCCCGAGTGCCGCTACACCCGCCAGCTCGGCAAGCCGGGCGAGAATGGCGAGGAAGCTGCTGCGCCGGACAACGTGGAACTGGGGCTCGACCCCGAGACCGGCGAGGTGGTGACGCTGCGCAACGGGCGCTTCGGCCCCTACGTTCAGCTCGGCGAGGCGCAGAACGGTGAAAAGCCAAAGCGCGCATCGGTGCCCAAGGGCATGGAATCCTCCGAACTGACGCTGGAAATGGCGCTGAAACTGCTGGCGCTGCCGCGCGAGGTCGGGCCGCACCCGGAAACCGGCAAGCCGATCGTCGCCGGCATCGGGCGCTATGGGCCGTTCGTGGAGCACGCCGGCAAATACGCCAATCTCGACAGCCCCGAGGAGGTGTTCACCGTGGGCCTCAACCGGGCAGTCAGCCTGCTGGCCGAGAGCAAGAAGGGCAGGGCGCGCGGTGCAACCGTGCTCAAGGAACTGGGCGAGCATCCCGAGCATGGCGGCGCGATCCAGGTTTGCGACGGGCGCTATGGACCCTATGTGAGACATGGCAAGATCAATGCGACGCTGCCCAAGGACGCCGATCCGGCCAGTCTGAGCGTGGAACAGGCCGTCGCATTGATCGCGGCGAAGGCCGAGAAGAGCGGCAAGAAGACCGCGAAGACGAAATCGGGCGGCGCCAAGAGTGGCAACGCGAAGACCAAAACGGCGGCAAAATCGGCGAACAAGCCTGCAACGAAGACGGGAACGAAGACCAGCGATTCCGCCAAGGGCGCGAATGGAACATCCGGAACGAAAAGCAAATCGAGCAAGGCGCGCGGCACGGGCCGCAAGACAGCCGGCGGAAAGAAGGCGCGGGACAAGGCCTCGGAAACGACAAGCTGAGCCAAGCGCGGATTTCGCTTTGCGGAAGACCAGGCGTGAGACGCCGGTTCGCCATGGGCGAATCATGCGCGGCGTCCATACTGGCACCGACGCGCGCGCGGCAGGCACATCATGAGCAGCAAGACATCGACACCGCCGGGCAGCAAGGCCCGCGACGATACGCCCGACCGGCTTCCATCCAAGCAGGACATCGTGACCTTCATCGAGGAGTCACCCGGCGAGGTCGGCAAACGCGAGATCGCGCGCGCCTTTCATATCAAGGGATCGGACCGCGTCGCGCTGAAGCAGCTTCTGCGCGAAATGGCCGATGAGGGCCTCATCAAGGGCAAGCGCAAGCGCCTGCGCAAGCCGGGCGAACTGCCCAACGTGACGGTCATCGAGATCACCGGGCGCGATGCCGACGGCGAATTCATGGCTTACCCGGCCGCCTGGACGGCAGAAGAGGACGGGCCGCCGCCGCGAATCCTGATCGCGCCAGTCCGCGAGGCGGGGCCCGCGGCCGGTGTCGGCGACCGCGTGCTGGCGCGCATCGAGCCTGTCAGCCAGCGCGAAGGCGAACTTGAAGAAGGCGGCTATGCCTATATCGCCCGGCCGATCAAGCGCCTGAGCCGCGACAAGATCCGACAACTCGGCGTGTTTCGCGCGCGCGGGCCCGGCGGCGTCATCACGCCCATCGACAAGAAGCAGCTCAAGGAGTTCCGTGTCGAGCCGGGCCGCACGGGCGGGGCGGAAGACGGCGAGCTTGTGCGCTTCGAGACGGCGCGGCGCGGGCGCTTCGAGCAGCTTGCCCGTGTGATGGAGCGGCTGGGGCATCCGAAGTCGCAGCGCGCCGTCAGCCTGATCGCGATCCACGCCTACGAGCTGCCTTACGAGTTTCCCGACAGCGTTCTCAACGAACTCGACTCGCTGCCCGAGCCGGACCTTGAGGCGTACGAGGACCTGCGCAACCTGCCGCTCATCACCATCGACCCGGAAGACGCGCGCGACCATGACGACGCCGTCTGGGCCGCGCCGGACGATGATCCGGCCAACAAGGGCGGCTGGGTGGTGATCGTCGCCATCGCGGATGTCGCGTTCTATGTCCGCCCCGGTTCGGCTATCGACGCCGAGGCGCTAAAGCGCGGCAACTCGGTCTATTTCCCCGACCGGGTGGTGCCGATGCTGCCCGAAAAACTGTCGAACGAGCTGTGCTCGCTGCGCCCGGAGGAAGACCGGCTATGCCTTGCCGTGCGGATGGTTTTCAACGCCGACGGCTCCAAACGCGGGCACAGCTTCATGCGCGCGACAATGCGCTCGCGGGCCAAGCTGCATTATGCCCAGGCGCAGGCGGCCGTCGACGGCACACCCGACGAAATGACGAAGCCGCTGCTCGAGCCGGTGCTCAAGCCGCTCTGGGGCGCCTATAGCGCGCTGGCGAAGGCGCGGGACCGGCGCGGCCCGCTGGATCTCGACGTGCCGGAGCGCAAGATCAGGCTGCGCGAGGACGGAGAGATCGCGGAAATCGTGATCCCGGAACGGCTGGAGGCGCACCGGCTGATCGAGGAGTTCATGATCCAGGCGAACGTGGCCGCCGCGGAATTTCTCGAAGCCGAGAACTCGCCGCTGCTCTACCGTGTTCACGATACGCCGGGGCTGGACAAGCTGGAAGCCACCAATGAATTCCTGCAATCCATCGGCTACAAGCTGCCGAAATCCGGGGTGATGAAGCCGGAGCAGTTCAACCGCATACTGGAGCGCGCCCGCGACAGCGAATACTCGCTTCTGGTCAACGACGTGATCCTGCGCACGCAGGCGCAAGCTGAGTACAGCGTTGGGAACTACGGGCATTTCGGCCTGAACCTGCGCCGCTACGCCCACTTCACCTCGCCGATCCGGCGCTATGCCGACCTGGTGGTCCACCGCTCGCTGGTCCGCGCGCTCGCCGGCGGGCCGGGGGCGTTGACGGATGAAGAGGTCTCGCGGCTCGACAAGGTGGCAGAGGATATCTCGAACGCCGAGCGCCGGGCGATGGCGGCGGAGCGCGACACCATCGACCGGCTGGTCGCTGCTTACCTCGAAGACCAGACCGGCGCGGTGTTCAAGGCGCGGATTTCAGGCGTGACCCGCGCGGGGCTGTTCGTGCGGCTTTCCGACACAGGGGCGGACGGCTTCATTCCCATCTCCACCATCGGCAAGGAGTATTATGCGTATTCCAGCGCGGATCACGCCCTGATCGGCGAGCGCAGCGGCGAGACCTTCAGGCTCGGCGACAGCGTGGAGGTGCGGCTCATCGAGGCGATTCCCGAGGCCGGCGCGCTTCGGTTTGAACTGCTGAGCGAAGGCCGGCATAAATCGCAGGTGCTGGGCAAGAAACGCGCGGAGCGAGCTGGTGCGGGCGTGACTCCGGGCGCCGCGCGCCGCGACAGGACGGCAGGGAAGAAGCCGGGCGGCAATCGCGGTGCGAAGAAGTCGGCGCGCCGGAAATAGCGGGCAGCAGGAGAACGGAAGGTCATGGGATTTCAGACGGAATACGGCGCGCAGCCGGTAAGCGAAACGTTGCCGCGACGGCCGGTGTGGCAGGCCCTGTGGCGCGGCTTTGGCGGGCGCTGCCCGTCCTGCGGAGAAGGAAGCCTGTTTCGGCGGTTTCTCAAGGTGGCCGATCACTGCGGAACCTGTCGCGAGGCGTATTACCACCAGCGCGCCGACGACGCGCCGCCCTATTTCACCATCTTCATTGTCGGGCATTTGATCCTGCCGCCCTTGATGTGGCTGGAGATGGCGGTCACCCCGGCCGTCTGGGTGCATCTGGTGATCTGGCTGCCGCTGGCGGTCATTCTGACGCTGATCCTGCTGCCGATGGTGAAAGGCGCAATCGTGGCGCTGCAATGGGCCAACCGCATGCACGGCTTCGACCCGACGAGCAACGAGCGCGAGGCCGAACGGCCGGTCGAGCCGTGACATCGTCGCGCCGCTTGCCGATGCCCGCGGCCGTTGCCGGCGCGACGCAAGATTACCTGTCGCGCATACTGCGGCCGGGCCAATCGCCGCACCGGTCCGCACGGGACGCCGCCAGCCTGGTCATTCTCGATGACAGCGGGCCTGAAGCGCGGGTTCTCATGGGCCGGCGCGGCAGCGGTCACGTCTTTCTGCCCGGCGTGCTGGTGTTTCCCGGTGGCCGGGTCGAGCCGCGTGACTACCGTGTCCGGCCGCGCCGCGACTTGCCGGGCTGGATGGTGGACAAGCTCGCTACTCGCTGCGACAGGCGCGACCCAAGAGGCTTCGCCCGCGCGCTGGCGGCGGCCGCGTTGCGGGAGGCGTGCGAGGAAACCGGGTTCCGGTTGCCGGGCTGCGATCCGGCCGGGCGTGGCGCCGATCTGCGTCAGCTCACCTTCATCGCCCGCGCCCTGACGCCGGCCAAGCGGCCGCGCCGGTTCGACACGCGCTTTTTCTGTCTCAGGTTCCGGGGAGTTGCCGCGCCCGTGCTTCGGGCCGGGGACGGCGAACTGGAGGATGTGAACTGGTATGCGCTCGAAGCGCTGGCCAGACAGGAACTGCATGTGGTATCGCGCGCGGTCATAGAGACGCTGATCGAACGGCTCAACGCGGGGCGGCTGCGCGATCCGGACGCGCCGGTCCCGTTTCTGTTCGCGCGCGGAAGCAGTTTTCAACGGGACATCCTGTAGGAGGTCCCGCGTCCTTGACATCGGCGTCCCCCTCGGTAACTGTGAGCGAAACAGCGCAAGTTTGTCTTCTGGAGCAGGTCAATGGCCAAACCGACAACACAAAAGATCAGGCTCGTAAGCTCTGCGGGCACGGGATATTTTTACGTCACGAAGAAGAACACACGTACTCTGACGGAAAAACTTGTCTTGAAAAAATACGATCCCGTCGCGCGCAAGCACGTCGAATTCCGGGAAGCCAAGATCAAGTAGCGGTGCCGCGCTTAAGGTCTTGCACGCCGCGTGTTTCCCGCCAGGGCATCTGACGGCTCATCCGAAACACAGCCGCGTCTCGTGCCGCCTGCGTCATGGGCGCGGGCCGGCGAAGCGTTGTTTTAGCCCAAGGAACGGAGCGGGTCGCCGGGAGCCAGCCCCACGACCACTCGGCAGCGGGGTAAATCCAAGGAGTCGCGGGGGCTGGCTTTCAAGTCGAATCAACCAAAGAGGGCGTTGGTTAATTGACTTGTTGGCCGAGATGATGCCGGCGCTTTCGAGGAGGCCACTCAACCGCGCACCATCCGGCCGATCCCCCCAACCCAGGAGATGCGGCGAACCTGGCAAGCCGGGGGAACTCGTATTTCTCCACAACAGTAAGCGGGAAAAAGGGAACTTTTTCAAGTGTTGTTGATTGAGACGTGGCGTCAAGCCAATGAAATCCCGCCCACCTGTCGCGTCGCATCGCTAGCCACGCAGTCCGCCTGCCGTGACTTTTCGTGTCAAGCATAAACTGATAATGCACCAAAAAGCAACATTTACAAATGTTTAAGGTAAACCGTGCAACTGCGCGGCAGACCTTGCGCCCCTTCCAGTCCGCCATTCCGGAGTTTTCCCCAAGAAATATGCACGTGCAGGGGTTTGCCGCTTTTTCTGAACAGACAGGACGCGCCCGTCAGTCCTTGTCCACGAAATGCTCTATGGTCTCCAGGAATGCGCCCACCGCGATAGGCTTGGAGATGTAGGCTTCGCAGCCGCCTTCACGGATGCGCTGCTCGTCACCCTTCATGGCGAAGGCTGTGACCGCCACGACCGGTATGTCCTTTAACGCGTCGTCTTCCTTCAGCCATTTCGTCACGTCCAGGCCGGACACTTCCGGAAGCTGAATATCCATCAGGATAAGCGCCGGGCGGTGTTTGCGCGCCAGCGGCAGCGCGTCCATGCCGTTGCGCGTCTGGATCGTCCGGTAGCCGTGCGCTTCCAGAAGGTCGTTGAACAGCTTCATGTTCAACTCGTTGTCCTCAACGATGAGCACGGTCTTGGCGCTCGCGTTGGAGACGGCGCTATCCGGCGTCTCGGCGGCCGGCGCAAGACTCTGCCGCGCCATTGCGGCAGCCTTGCGCTGCGCGCCGTTGCCGCTCCGCGCCGTCGTGCTGCGTCTGGTCCGCGTCTTTTCAAACTCTGGCATAACCTATTCTGCTGACATTCCGGTGTTGCTGTGCCCCGCGCTTCGCCGCGTCAAACGATAGCCTCAAACCGTTAATAAGCCCTGTGTTATTCGTCTAAATATCAATGGCAGCCGACTGGCAGAGCGATGAAGCCGACCACCGACAGGCGAGATTATGACACCGACGCCGCCGAAGCACTCGCCTTTCGTGCCGTGGCCTTCATTGCCGCCGATCGCGCCTACCTGGACGATTTCCTCTTCCGCAGCGGCGTATCGCCGGATGCGCTGGCCGAACTCATCGAAAACCGCGCCTTTCTCACGGGCGTACTGGACCATCTCCTGGCGGACGAATCCCTCCTGCTGGCCTTCTGCGGCAACGCCGGTCTCGATCCCTCCGATGTCATGCCCGCGCGTAATGCCCTGTCGGGCATTTGATCGGGCCGCGCGCTAACTCGCCCCTAGCCGGGTTTGTGCCCGCATGTCTCCGGGTCGTGAAATTCCAGCGATGACAACTGCCCGGTCAGGGCGAAGGTGCCATAGTCGATCCTGAGTTTGCGACTCACCCCGTTTTCATAAAGACGGAACGAAAGCTCATAGCTGGGAACGCCGTCATTGGCCTTGCCAGCCTCGAAATAGCTGATCGACACGGGCCATGAGCGCAGGCTCTTCAGCCGGTCATGCCCCTTCAGATCGTCGTCATCCGCGCCGGGCACAACAGCTTCGCCGATGAAGGCCGTCGTGGCGAAAACCTTGTCGCCGCTTTCGGTACCGTCATAGATCTTGGTCTGGACGACCCGCTCGTCCTGCCGCGCGGCTTCGAGGATCTTGATGGAGAACTGCGTCGGGAACTTGGCCTGATGCTTGATCCTGACCTCCTCGCTCTGCGGGCCGTCGAGCATGACCTTGATCGCGCCGTCTTCCGGCCGGCGAATCGCCTGGCCTTTCAGGTTCTCGGTAAGCTGGCTGTTCATGTACTGCGACGACGTGAAGCGGAATGTCTCGCCCTCGGCATCCTCCCACGTGGAGGACCGGATATCGCTGACGACTTCGACGCCTTCGGCGTCGACGATGCGCGTCACCATCCGGTTCTCCAGCGTGTAGCCCGCGCATGGCGAGCCGCGCAGGTCGAACACCATCCGCCCTTCGACGCCGGCGATATTCTTGGAGGCGTGGGCTTCGTCGAGCTTCAGCTCATAGACGGCGCGGTGCGGCGCGAAGGGCATCGCCGGCGCGGCCGCCTGGACGGGTGCCGAGGCGGCTGCGATCACCAGTGCGGCGGCGGCGCCGCACCTCCATGCCGCCTTCGCAAAATTCGCTTTCATGGGGCGCATCATTCTGTTTCCTGATCTCATAAGTTGAAATATACAGGGGCTGCGCAAGTGCACCAACGATGAAATCGCCACGTTGAACAGGTAGGGGGAAACAATGCCCGGTATTGTGGACGAAAAGTTGCGCGAACTCGGCATCACGCTGCCGCCCGCGCCGGCGCCCGCGGCGAATTACGCGCCTTACGCGATGGCGAGCGGCCTGTTGTTCGTGGCCGGGCAGTTGCCCAAGGACGAAGGCGGTCTGGTCTATGCCGGCAAGCTCGGCGACGGGGTCAGCCTGGAGGACGGCCAGAGCGCCGCGCGGCTGTGCGCGCTCAATATTCTGGCACAGGCCCAGGCGGCGCTCGGCGACCTGGACAGGATAACGCTGTGCTTGCGGCTCAACGGATTCGTCAACAGTGCTCCCGATTTCACGGACCAGCCGTCGGTGATTAACGGCGCCTCGGACCTGATCGGCGAGGTGCTCGGAACGTCGGGCGTCCATTCGCGTATCGCGGTGGGCTGCGCCAGCCTGCCGATGGGCGCGGCTGTGGAAGTCGATGGCGTGTTTGCCGTTGCCACGGGCTGAGCCACCCGGATCCGCGATCCGGCCGGCATGGCTGTTCCAGCCGATCGCGCATCGCGGCCTCCACGATTCGCACGCCGGGATCATCGAGAACACGCCGTCTGCGTTCGAGTCGGCGTTGCAGGCCGGCTACGCCATCGAAACGGATTTGCGCGCGGCGGCCTGCGGCACCCCGATGGTGTTCCATGACGCCGTGCTCGACCGGCTGACGCACGGCACGGGTCCGCTCGCCCAGCATGATGCCGCCGCGCTCGGGCGCATCGCGTTCCGCGACACCGCCGAGCGCATGCCGACGCTTGCGGCGCTGCTCGATCAAGTGGCGGGGCGCGTGCCGCTGTTCCTGGAGATCAAGAGCGATTTCACCGGCCAGGCCCAGGCCGGGTTCGCGCGTCGCATCACCAGAGCGTTGCGCGGCTATGACGGGCCGGTGGCGCTGATGTCGTTCGATCCGTGGCTGCTGGGTTGGTTCCGCGCGCTCGCGCCCGACATTCCCCGCGGGCTCGGCGTTACCCGCGTGACGGCCCGCGAATTGCCGCAGGTGACGCGGATGAAGCGCCTCGCCCTTACCCATCTGCTTTTCATTGCTGCCGCGCGGCCCCACTTTATCGCCTGTGAGCAATCGGCGCTGATGTTGGCCGGGCCGTGGGTGATTCGCCGGGTGGGACGGGTCCCGGCAATCGCCTGGACGATTCGCTCGCCAAGGGAGCAGGATCGCGCGTCTCGCCGGGCCGCGGCTATCATCTTCGAGGGGGTCGTTCCCTGACGCCGCGCCAGTTTACGGAGTCGCCGCATGGGGGACAGCGAACAACTCAAGGTCGAGGTCGCCGGCGCAATGGCGGATGTACCGGCGGCCGATTGGGATGCCTGCGCCAACCCTGACCCGGCCGTCTACAATCCCTTCCTGTCGCATGCGTTCCTGAAGGCGCTGGAGGACAGCGGCTGCGTCCGCGCGGAAACCGGATGGGCGCCGCATCATTTGCTGCTGCGCGACGAGTCGGGCGCGCTGCTCGGTGCCATGCCGCTCTATCTGAAGGGCCACAGCATGGGCGAGTACGTGTTCGACTATGCCTGGGCCGATGCCTATGAGCGGGCGGGCGGCCAGTATTATCCCAAGCTGCAATCCTCCGTGCCGTTCACGCCGGTGCCGGGTCGCCGTCTGCTGGTTCCCGGCGCCGGCGCGCCGGGCTGGCGCGGCGAGGCGTTGCTGGGCGCGGCCGTGGAACTGGCGTCGAAGACCGGGCTGTCCTCGCTGCACCTGACCTTCGTTACCGAGGAGGAATGGCAGTACGGTGGATGGCTCGGCCTGTTGCAGCGCACCGGGCAGCAGTTCCACTGGATGAATCACGGGTACGCGAGCTTCGAGGATTTCCTCGCTGCGCTGGCCTCGCGCAAGCGCAAGGCGGTGCGCAGGGAGCGGCGCGAGGCGGTGGCGGCGGGCATCGACATCGAATGGCTGGTTGGCGACGAGATTTCCGAGTCGCACTGGGACCGGTTTTACGAATTCTACCTCGACACCGGCAGCCGCAAATGGGGCCAGCCCTACCTGAACCGCGAATTCTTCAGCCGGGTGCATGCGGCGATGCCGGAGCGGGTCGCGCTGTGCGTGGCCCGGCGGGATGGCCGCTATATCGCGGGCGCGCTGAACTTCATCGGCGGGGACGCGCTTTATGGCCGCTACTGGGGCGCGGTCGAGCATCACCCGTTCTTGCACTTCGAGGTCTGCTATTACCAGGCGATCGAACTGGCGATCGCGCGAGGGCTGGCGCGCGTCGAGGCCGGCGCGCAGGGTGAGCACAAGCTGGCGCGCGGCTATGTGCCGCAGACCACCTACAGCCTGCATTACCTCGCGCATTCCGGGCTGGCGGATGCCGTCGAGCAGTTCCTGGAACGCGAGCGCGAAATGGTGGCGCGCGATACCGCCATGCTCTCAGAGGAGACGCCGTTCAAGCGTTGCGGGACCGGCACGGCCGGCGAAAACGGCGGCGGATCGGGTGGCGGCGCTTGACCCCTTGGGGAGGGCGCCGTTAATTGGAGCCGGTGGACGGTTCCGCCCTGTTCCAGGCCGCATCGCCGAAGAGGTTTCCCGTCATGAGCGACCAGCCGCCGGGTTACGATCCCGACAATATCTTCGCCAAGATCCTGCGCGGTGAAATGCCCTGCCACGAGGTCTACCAGGACGCGCACACGCTGGCTTTCCTGGACATCATGCCGCGCACCGACGGTCACACACTCGTGATCCCGAAAGCGCCGGCGCGCACGCTGCTCGACGCATCACCGGAAGCGATTTCGCATGCGATGGCGACAGCGCAGAAGATCGCCCGCGCGGCGAAGATCGCCTTCGCGGCGGACGGTATCCTGTTGCAGCAATCATCCGAGAGCGCGGCCGGGCAGGTCGTGTTTCACCTGCATTTCCATATCATGCCGCGTTTCGACGGCGTCGATCTGCGCCCGCCGGGTCAGAAGGCCGACGACAAGACTCTGGCGGACCACGCGCAACGGCTCCGCGAGGCGCTGGAGTCTTGACGGGCCACGACGCGCGGAACGCTTACGGCTCCAGCGGCAGCGCTACGAACCGCATCCCGTCCGCATCGGCGGAAAGCAACAGCAGCGCCGTCTGATCGTCGAGTTCGCGCAGTTCGGCGATGCGCTCACTGACGTCCTCCGGAGTCTCGACCGGCTTGTGCGAGACCTCGATAATCACGGTGCCCGGAACAATACCGCGTTGGACCGCCTCGCTGTCGGGCGCGACATCCGTGATCACCACGCCCTCGACCCCGTCGGCGATGCCATATTGATCGCGCAGTTCATCGGTCAGCGCACTGAGCGACAGGCCGAGGATTGTGTCGTCCGGTTTATCGGTCTCTGCGGAGGCGTCCTCGTCATCCTCGTTCAGCCGCCCCACTGTCAGCGTTTTCGTGACGCGCTCGCCGCGCCGCTGAACCACGACCGGCACCTCCGCGCCGATTTCCGTCTCCGCGACCAGACGCGGAAGCTGGCGCACATTGTCCACGGGCTTGTCGTTGAAGCGGATGATGACATCGCCAACCTCAAGCTCCGCCTGCGCGGCCGGCCCGTCTGGCGTCACGGCCGCGATCAGTGCGCCCTTGGCTTCCGGCATGCCGAGGCTTTCGGCGATCTCATCGCTCAGCGATTGGATGCGCACGCCGATCCAGCCGCGACGCGTCTCGCCGAACTCGCGCAGCTGCGCGATCACGCGCTTGGCCGTGTTGGAGGGCAGGGCAAAGCCGATGCCGATTGAGCCGCCGGTGGGCGAGATGATCGCGGTGTTCACGCCGATGACCTCGCCGTCCATGTTGAACAGCGGGCCACCGGAGTTGCCGCGGTTGATCGCCGCATCGGTCTGGATGAAGGCGTCGTAAGGGCCGGAATTGATGTCGCGCTTGACCGCCGAGACGATCCCGAGCGAAACCGAGCCGCCCAGCCCGAATGGGTTGCCGATTGCCATCACCCAGTCTCCGACGGTCATTTGCGACGAATCGCCGAGCGAGACCGCCCGGAGCGGCTGTTCCGGCTCCACGCGCAGAAGCGCCAGATCGGTCTTGTCGTCGTGGCCGATGGTCTCCACGACCGTCAGTTTCTTGCCGTCGGCGAACTTGACGATGATTTCGTCGGCGTTCTCGATGACGTGATTGTTGGTGACGATCAGCCCGGACGGGTCGATCACGAAGCCCGAGCCGAGCGAACTGATGCGTCGTGCCTGTCCGCGCTCGTCGAGGAAGTCCTCGAACAGTTCGTCGAAGGGCGAGCCTTCGGGCGTGCGGGGGACGGGGACCGAGGGGCCGTCGGACAAAAGCTGGGTCGTGGAGATGTTCACGACCGCGCCCTGAAGCTCCCTGGCCAGTTCCGAGACGGGTTCCGGGCCTCTCGACTGCGCCTGAGCCGCCTGTGCCGCGGCAAAGCATAAGGCGGCTCCGAGAACAATCCAGCGCAAAACCGAAGTCGCGGCGAATCGCGCCCGGAGCTTGGCGGGATAATGAAGACTCTTTTCCGATGGGATCATGTCGTGCTGTCCGACTGCTGCGGGGACCGCGGCTGAAAGCCGAAGTTTCGTCAGCCTTCTACCAAGACTGTCGAAACAACCGTTTCGCAAAATCTAGCAGACGGAACAGGGTCTGCGAAGATGTTTGGCGTGCTGCGGGCGGCCCGCCGGCGCGGGGTCGCGCATGAAAAGAACACCGCCGTTGTCCACGTCGCGATGCCCGAGGGATCACCCGCGCACCAGCCAGACGATGAACACGCCGATGGCGATGGAGACGGCGCCCGCCGTGCGCACGGAGCTTTCCGGGGTTTGCGCCATGACTTCGAGCAGGCGCCCGCCCAGCCGGGGCGCGAGGGCCCATAACAGGCCCTCGATCACAAGCACCAACCCGAATCCGACCACGAGGTCATTCATCGCTGCCGGTCGTCAGCGCGCCGCGGTGTCGCGCGGCTCGGACTCGCCGCGTTGCGGTTCATCGTCGCCGGACGGCGTTGGTATCGCGGCGGGCGGTTCCGTTCCGGCGGTCTGCGTGTCGTCGCCCGCGCCATACGGGCCGGAGAAGTAGCTGAAGAAGGGCGAGCTTGGCGACAGCACCATGCGCGTGTCGTCGGACTTGATGCCCTTCTCGTAAGCCTGCATCGACCGATAGAACGCGAAGAAATCCTCGTCCTGTCCGTACGCCTTGGCAAAGATCTGGTTGCGCTCTGCGTCGCCTTCACCGCGGAGGAACTGCGCGTCGCGCTCCGCCTCCGCCTTGACGATGGTGGCGTTACGGTCGGCTTCCGCGCGGATACGCTGTCCGGCTTCCCGGCCGCGCGCACGGATTTCCGCGGCCTCCTGCTCGCGTTCGGTCTGCATTCGGCTATAGATCGCTTCGCTGTTGGCCTCCGGCAGATCCACGCGCTTGATGCGCACATCGACCATATCGATCCCGAAATTCTGCGCCTGCAAGTTCACGTCCTCTGCGATCCGTTCCATCATTTCGGTGCGTTCGTCACGCACGATCGCTTCGAAACTGGACGAGCCGATCACGCGGCGCAGCGACGCCTCCACACTCGAATTCAGACGGGACCGCGCGACTTCCTCATCGGTAACGGCCTGGTAGAACAGTAGCGGATCGAAGATCCTGAAGCGCGCAAAGGCGTCGACGACGAGCCGCTTCTGGTCGGCCGCGATCACCTCTTGCGGGCGCATATCGAGCGCGAGAATGCGCTTGTCGAAGATGTTGACCGTCTGGATGAACGGGTATTTGAAGTAAAGCCCCGGCTCCTTGATGACGCGTTGCGGCTTGCCGAACTGCAGCACGAGGGCCTGTTGGGTCTGGGACACGACGAAGGCTGCGGAGTAGGCGGCGAAGGCGCCCGCCGCGAGCACGATCAAGAGGATTGCGAAAAGCGCCCTTCTCATTGGCTGGCTCCCTGGGTGCTGCCCTGCTGCTTGCGAAGCTCGTTGAGCGGCAGATAAGGGACGACGCCCTGTCCGGCCTTCGCTTCGTCGATGATGACCTTGTCCGTTCCCTCGAAGATGCGCTCCATCGTCTCCAGGAACATGCGCCGTCGTGTCACATCGGGCGCATTGGCGTACTGCTCGTATATCTTGGTGAAACGGTCGGCCTGACCCGTGGCCTCCGCTACCGTCTGCTCCTTGTAGGCTTCGGCGCTCTCGATGATCCGGGCGGCCTCACCGCGCGCCTCGGGCACCACGGTATTCGCGTAGGCCGAGGCCTCGTTCTGGATGCGCTCTTCGTCGGCGCGCGCCGCCTGCACGTCGCGGAATGCACCGATCACCTCCGATGGTGGGTCGACTTTTTGCAGTTGCACCTGCGTGACCAGTATTCCCGCCTCGTAATCGTCAAGGGTTTGCTGCATCAGATCCTGGACGGCGGTTTCCGTCTTCTGGCGCGAGCGGGTCAGCAGCGGTTGAAGCTCGCTTTCGCCGGCCACCTCGCGCATCGCGCTTTCCGCGACATCTTTCACGGTTTGCTCGGGGCGCTGGATATTGAACAGGTACCGCTCGGCGTCCTTGATCCGCCAGAAGATCACCGCGTTGATGTCGACGATATTCTCGTCGCCCGTCAGCATCAGGCTTTCTTCGGGGACTTCCCGGGCCACGCTGGCCGTCACGCCCTCGACCTCGCCGCGGAAGCCGACCGCCTGCCGGTTCACCCGCGTCACCTTCGGCTTGTAGACCGTCTCTACCGGATAGGGCAGGCGGAAACTCAGCCCCGGCGGCAACTGCCGGTTGAATTCGCCGAATCGCAGCACGACACCCAGTTCGTCCGGCTGGACACGGGTGGTGAAGCCCTGCCAGCCGACGAAGGCGAGAACGGCCAGCACGATCACGGCAATGATGCCGCCGCCGAAGCCGCCGCCGCCGCCGGGCATCGCTTTCTTGATGCGATCCTGGCCCTGCTTCAGGATTTGCTCGAGGTCCGGCCCCTGGTTGCCGCCGCCCGGTGAACCCTGTCCCCAGGGGCCGCCGCCGCCTTTCCAGCCGCCGCCGTTTTGACTACTCCAAGGCATGTTGATGATCCTTCGTGCGTGTCAGACCAGTATGAGAGGGCCATCCCGTTCAGAGCCATGCTCCAGACGGCAGCACATATCTCTCCGGTGAGGATTTCATGGAGTTATACAACGCGGTTTCTCGCGTATTTCGCCCGCTTATAAGCCACTTCGGGCCTTGGTGCAAATCGCTAACGGGAAACGTCATCCAGTGCCATCGCCATTGGAGATAAACAGCCGCGGACCTGCGATAAGTTGGATATGGCGAGACGGTCGGGAAGCGTCAATGTGCGTCCCGGATTCACCAAAATGAAAGGTGCAGGAGAGACGCGGCGGCAAAGGCGTGCGGGCGGCTCAACCGGGCATCGACCGGCTGGTGAAATCCCGTGCGGCTTAACGGCCTCTACGAAAGATGCGTCGACGTAGCGGGTTATCGCCGTTGCTGGCAGCGGAATCGTGGTGTAGCATGAGAAGGATCAAATAAGTCGGCTCCGGCCGGGTTCGTAACAGGCCGGAATCCCGGACAGATGCCAAAAGGTCCATAACCGGCGAACGGGCCAGATTAAGTCGCCCCGTGGATCCTTTTGAGATCGAATTTCAAGCGTGTCCCATGCAGGACACGGCACATGACAGCGAGGTGGATCGGCCGGCCGGAACCTTGTCGGCAGATGAGCGACAAAGCCCCGGCAGTGCCACGGACATGCGCAAGACAGCTACGGTGAACCGCTCCTGGGCGACAGCCTTTATGTATGCTGCGCGTTTTTGCAGAGGTGATTTGCCGTTACTTCGCCGAGCGTTGCTTAGCGGGGGCCGGTCGCGCAGTCAACTGTCTGGATGGCCGACGGAGTCAGTGTGTTGCACCTGCGCATCACAAATCCGCGTTGCGGCTGGCGGCCGTGCCGGCGCGCGTGGCGACGGCGTGGAACATGCCTGGCTCGATAAGCATCGCAGGAATTGCGGTGACTATGCTTTTTTTGGCGAAATCAACCCTTTGCCTTCGATTTTTCAGACCCGATGTATAGTGGAGGCTGGGGTAAAGGTCATGGATCAGCATGAGTGACAGCGACAGCTTGAGCGAACTGAAAGGCATGAGCAAGGAAACGATCCTCGAAGAATTCCGTGGACGTTACACCGACCGGCGCGTCTCCGAAATGCCTCTGCAGGACTATCTGGAGGCCTGCCGGGACGATCCGCGGATGTATGCCAGCGCAGCGGAACGGCTACTGTCGGCCATCGGCGAACCCGAGATCGTCGACACGTCGCGTGACGACCGCCTGGGCCGGATCTTCCAGAACAGGACGGTCAGACGGTATCCCGCCTTCGACGATTTCTACGGCCTGGAGGAGACGATCGAGCGCGTCGTCGCCTTCCTGCGTCATGCCGCGCAGGGGCTGGAGGAACGCAAGCAGATCATGTATCTGCTCGGTCCGGTCGGCGGCGGCAAATCCTCGCTCGCCGAGCGCATGAAGAAGCTGATGGAAACCGAGCCGATCTATGTGCTCAAGGCCGGCGACCGGATCAGCCCGATTCACGAAAGCCCGCTGGGCCTCTTCGACCCGGAACGCGACGGCCCGGCGCTCGAACGCGATTACAACATTCCGCAGCGCCGCCTCCCGGGCATGTGCTCGGCCTGGGCGTTGAAGCGGCTGGACGAGTTCGACGGCGACATCTCGAAGTTCACGGTCGTGCAGATGCACCCCTCGAAGCTGCGCCAGATCGGCGTGGCCAAGGCCGAGCCGGGCGACGAGAACAACCAGGACATCTCCACGCTGGTGGGCCACCCGGACATCCGCATGCTGGAGTTCTACAGCCAGGATGACCCGGACGCCTATTCCTACTCCGGCGCGCTGAACCTGACGACGCAGGGCCTGCTCGAATTCGTCGAGATGTTCAAGGCGCCGCAGAAGATGCTGCATCCGCTGCTGACGGCCACGCAGGAGCGCAACTATGTCGGCTCGGAGAACCTCGGCGCGATGCCGTATCAGGGCATCATCATGGCGCACTCCAACGAATCCGAGTGGCGCAGTTTCAAGGCGAACCGCAACAACGAAGCCTTCCTCGACCGCATCTGCCTGATCCGCGTGCCGTACTGCCTGCGCGTGGACGAGGAGGCCAAGATCTACCGCAAGCTGCTCGCGCAGTCCGAACTGGCCGAGGCGCCCTGCGCGCCCGACACGCTGGAGATGATGGCGCGGTTCTCGGTGCTCACGCGCCTGAAGCCGCACGAGAACTCCTCGCTGTACGCCAAGATGCTGGTCTATAACGGCCAGGATCTGAAGGGCAGCGATCCGCACGCCAAGACGGTGCAGGAGTACCGCGACGCGGCGGGCGTGGACGAGGGCATGGACGGCATGTCCACCCGCTTCGCCTACAAGGTGTTGTCGGAGACCTTCAACTTCGACACCGCCGAAGTCGCCGCCGACCCGGTGCATCTGATGTATGTGCTGGAACAGGCGATTCGGCGCGAACAGCTTGATCGCGAGACCGAGCAGCGCTTCATCGCCTTCATCAAGGACGAGCTGGCACCGCGCTACGCCGATTACATCGGCAAGGAGATCCAGAAGGCTTACCTCGAATCCTACGAGGAGTACGGCCAGAACCTTTTCGACCGCTACATCGGTTATGCCGACGCCTGGGTCGAGGGCAAGGACTACAAGGATCCGGATACCGGGCAGATTTTCGACTTGGATATCCTCGACCGCGAGCTCCAGAAGACGGAGAAGCCGGCCGGCATCCGCAATCCGAAGGATTTCCGCAACGAGGTCGTGAAATACGCGCTGCGCCAGCGTGCCCATAACGAGGGCCGCAATCCGCGCTGGACGTCCTACGAGAAGATCCGCGAGGTGATCGAGCAGCGCATGTTCTCGCAGATCGAGGAGCTGCTTCCGGTCATCACCTTCGGCAGCAAGCAGGACAAGGAAAGCGCCGAGAAGCACGAGGCCTTCCTGGAGCGGATGGTCGAGCGCGGCTACACCGAACCCCAGGTGCGCCGCCTGGTGGAGTGGTACATGCGCATGCGCGAGGCGGGTTAGCGCGTTATCCAGCGACAGCCCGCCCCCGGAGGTGATCCGGGGATGGACACCGCATCGTACCGCCAAACCGAAGATCGGCGCGGACGCGATGACGATGTGACAACGCAAGAATTTGGAGCGTGGACCCGTTTTCCCGGAACCGGGTCGCGCTCCGGACGCCCACGCGCCGCCAACAGGCGAAAGCGCCGACTGGATCGGTCAAACGATGGCAAATTTGCGGATCATCGACCGCAGGCAAAATCCGACTGGCAAAAGTCTCGGCAATCGTCAGCGCTTCATGGACCGCGCGCGCGAGCAGTTGCGCAAGGCGATCAAGGACAATATCCGCCAGCGCAGCATCTCCGACACGACCTCCGGCGAAACCGTGGTCATTCCCGCTGACGGGACGCACGAGCCGGTCTTCCGCCACGACCCGGAAACCGGCGAACGCTCGCGCGTCCTGCCGGGCAACAAGGAGTTCCGCGCCGGCGACCGGATACCGCGCCCTTCGGGCGGGGCCGGCCGCGGCGGCAGCGAAGGCAGCGAGGAAGGCGAGGGCGAGGACGCATTCGCCTTCACGCTGAGCCGGGACGAGTTTCTCGACCTGCTGTTCGAGGATCTCAAGCTGCCGGAGTTGGTCAAGAAGCAGCTCAAATCCGAGGAAAGTGACAAGCCGCAGCGCGCGGGTTTCGCCACCTCCGGCCCGGCCAACCGGCTCAACATGGTGCGCACCTTGCGCCGCTCGCTGGTGCGTCGCGCCGCGCTCAGCCGGCCGAAGCAGGCCGCCATCGAGCAGATGGAGCGCGAACTGGAGCGTCTGGAAAACGGAGAGATCACCCCCTCGGACGGCCAGCCGGTCGCGCGGCGGATGGCGCAACTGCGCGAACAACTGGCACGCGCGCGGCAGAAGCGCTCGCGCGTGCCGTTCATCGACCCGATCGACCTGCGCTATAACCGGCTCGAGCACCGCCCGCAGCCGATCGCGCAGGCGGTGATGTTCTGCCTGATGGACGTCTCCGCCTCGATGGACGAGGACATGAAGGCGCTGGCCAAGCGTTTCTTCCTGCTTCTCCACCTGTTCCTGGAGCGCCATTACGACAACGTCGACGTGGTCTTCATACGGCACACCCAACACGCGGAGGAGGTGGACGAGCAGACCTTCTTCGAGGGCCGCCAGACGGGCGGCACGGTCGTGTCCTCGGCGCTCAAGGAGATGCTGCGCATCGCCGGCGCGCGCTATCCGCTGGCCGACTACAATATCTATGTCGCGCAGGCGTCTGACGGCGACAATGTGCGCAGCGACATCGAGACCTGCGTGAACCTGCTGAACGACCGCGTGCTGCCGATCACGCAGTACATGGCGTATGTCGAGATCAATCAGCCGGCGCGCGGACGCCGGAACATCGCGCGCCAGGGCGAAAGCGATCTGTGGCACGGCTATGCGCAGCTTGCCGATCGCCGGGCGAACCTGGCCATGCGGCGCATCAGCGAATCCGGCGACATCTTTCCCGTGTTCCGCGATCTGTTCAAAAGCGAAGGGCAACAGTCGTGACGGTACAGAACACCCGCGCCGGCAAGCCGCTGTTCAGCGGCGCGGACTGGGATTTCAGCACGCTGGGACGGACCTTCGACGCCATCGAGCGCGTGGCGTGCGACGATCTCGGCCTCGATCCGTACCCGACGCGGCTCGAGGTGATCACCTCCGAGCAGATGCTCGACGCCTACGCCGCGACGGGCATGCCGGTGATGTATCCGCACTGGTCGTTCGGGAAGCGGTTCGCCCAGCAGGAACTGCTCTACCGCAAGGGCTACCAGAGCCTCGCGCTGGAGATCGTCATCAATGCCGATCCCAGCATCTGCTACATCATGGAAGAAAATACCATGGCGACGCAGGCGACCGTGATCGCCCACGCGGCCATGGGCCACAACCACTTCTTCAAGCACAACCAGGTGTTCCAGTCCTGGACCACGCCCGACACCATCCTGGACGATCTGCGCTATGCCCGCGGTTTCGTGAAGAGCTGCGAAGACCGGCACGGCCGGCAGGCGGTCGAGCAGGTGCTGGACGCCGCGCATACGCTGTTCGCTCACGGCGTGGGCCGCGACACGCAGGCGCAGAAGCCGGACCCGCTGGAGCAGCGCGAGCGCCTGCGCAGGCGCCGCCGCGAAGAGCGCGAGGCGATGGACGAGTTGTGGCTCAGGACCGTGCCGAATGCCCTGCCCGACGAGGAGGCCGACGCGAAGGAAGCGTATCGCGACGCCGAGCGCCGCGCCCTCGGGCTGCCTGAAGACAATCTGCTGCTGTTCCTGGAGGTCCACGCACCGCTCCTGGAGGACTGGCAGCGCGAGCTTCTGTGCGTCGTCCGCCAGCTCGCCACGTATTTCGAGCCGCAGCGCCAGACCAAGATGATGAACGAGGGCTGCGCGACCTGGTGCCATTTCGAGATCATGAACCGGCTGCGCGACCGCGGCGAGATCGACGAAGGCACCATGCTGGAGTTCCTGCATCTGCACGCCCATGTCGTGGCGCAGCCCGAATTCGATCAGCGCGGCTATCCCGGCATCAACCCTTACGCGCTGGGCTTTGCCATGATGCGCGACATCGCGCGGATCTGCTCGGAGCCGACGCGCGAGGACGAGGAGTGGTTCCCGGATATCGCCGGCAACGACGATCCGGTCGGCACGCTGCGCCGCGCCTGGTCCGAGTTCCGCGATGAGAGCTTCGTGCGCCAGTACCTGTCGCCGAAGCTGATCCGCGACTGGCGCATGTTCCGCCTGCGCGACGACGCCGAAGACCCGGAATATCTCGTCGAGGCCATCCACGACGAGGCGGGGTACAGATCCATCCGCAGCGCGCTGGCCGACCTCTACGACCCGGCCGCCCAGCAGCCGCGCATCGAGGTGGCGGATGCCGATCTGCGCGGCGACCGCAAGCTGCATCTGCACCACTGGGTCAGCGACGGCCAGCAGCTCGACGCGCTGGAGACGCGGCGCGTCCTGCGCCACGTGGCGCGGTTGTGGGGCTACGAGGTGCGGCTGACCGAGCTGGAACTGGACGGCGAGGAAATCGGCGTCTACGAGACGTCGGAACTGTGAGCGGGTCAGCGCCGCTCGTTTGATAGTCCTGATTGTCCGGAAGGGATGGTGCGCGCACCTGGGATCGAACCAGGGACCC
>JBKGZY010000085.1:0-10816 GCA_046543175.1 Dichotomicrobium sp. | reverse complement strand
GTAGCCCGGATGGAGTGAAACGAAATCCGGGCTACGCACTGTCATCTCGTGCGCGATGCGGCGTCCCACGCCGCTTCGCAGACACGGGATCGTTGCCGGGCCGGGCACAACCCGATCCCGGGTCGGCAGCGCACCACTTCGTGCTGCGCAGCGCCCGGGACGACACGTCCGGAGCGGTTCAGTTCAAACAGGTCGAAACGGGCTCTATCCGCCCGTGATGCGGCTCAGCGCTCTCCGCAGACGGTCCTCGCTGCCGGAATCGAGCGCCACCCGTACCGGCACAATATGCGATGCCGCCTTCAGCGCGCCAATCGAATTCGCCCCGTCGCGCATGCGCACCCAGTCCTTCTGCGTCGTCACCAGCCGCGCGCCGGTCTGATGCGAGATACGGAGCAGTGCCGCCGCGTCTTCGAGCGTGTAGTCGTGATGGTCGGCGAAGGCATACTGCGCCGCGATATGCGCGCCGAGGCTCTCCAGCATGTCGAAGAACTTGGCCGGCCGGCCGATCCCGGAATAGGCGATCACCGGCCCGGCGCCCAGCCAGCCCGTGTTGGCGTCGGGCGCGAGGGTTCCGCGCAGAACCGTGAGCCGGTCTCCGAGACGCCGCGCCAGCGCATCGCCCGGCGCCCCCTCGCCGATCAGCAGCAGCGCATCCGCCCGCTGCGCCTGGAAATCCAGCGGCGCGCGCAGCGGCCCCGCGGGGATCACCGCACCGTTGCCGATACCCACCGCCGCGTCCACCGCGATCAGCGAGAAATCCTTGGCGAGCTGCGGATTCTGGAAGCCGTCATCCATGACGATCGCGCCCGCGTCCTGCGCCTCGATCATGGCAGCCCCCGCGCGCCGGTTGCGCGAGACCACTGTCGGGGCGTGTCGTGCCAACAGCAGCGGCTCGTCGCCCACCGCGCCGGCATGGTCGCGGTCGGGATTGACGAGGTGGGGTCCGGCGCGCGCGCCGCCATAGCCGCGGCTGAGGAAGCTGGGATAGACGCCCATGTCCTGAAGCATCTGCGCGACCAGGATAGCCGTCGGTGTCTTGCCCGCACCGCCGGCGGTGAAATTGCCGATGCAGATGACGGGAATGCCCGCGCGATGCGGCCGCGCCAGCGCGAAGCGCAGGGGCGTGATGCCGCCGTACAGCCAGGCCGCCGGCGTCAGCCCCGCCCTGTACAGCCACGCGCGTAAAGCCGGATCGGACGCGGATGAATCCGACCACCAGGCCGGTGCGTCACGAGGCATGGCGCGTATCCGCGTGGGCTTCCGACACGGCCTCGCCCTCGGACGCCGCCAGCCCGGAGGCCGCCGACAGCGCCTCGCTCGGCACGACCTGCCGCGCGGGCCGGGCCGGATCGGCCTCGGCGTACGGGGCGAGCGCCGCGAGCGTGCGCTCCAGCGCGCCTTCAAGCTCGGCGGCGGCGGCGCGGGCAGCCCGGCGCATCTGCTCGAGCGCCGCGTCGTCGCTGAGCAGGTCTGCCGCCGCATCGGCGAGTTCGCGCGCGTCGCCGACCTCGCGACAGCCACCCGCCTTGACCAGCGCCTCGAAACTCTGGGCGAAGTTCTCGTGATGCGGCCCGGTAAGAACACCCGTATCGAGCTTTACGGCCTCGATGGGGTTCTGCCCGCCATGCGGCACCAGCGAGCCGCCGATGAGCGCCAGCGGCGAAAGCGCATACCATGTCCCGAGTTCGCCGAGCGTGTCGGCTATGAACAACTCGGTATCCGTGCCGGGCATGGCCTTGCGGGAGCGCCGGGCGGTCTCGATGCCGCGCGCTCTTGCCATTTCCATGATCGCGGCGCCGCGCTCGGGATGGCGCGGCACGATCACCGTCAACAGGCCCGGGATGCGCCCGCGCAGCCGCTCGTCGGCCTCCGCGACGATCTCGTCCTCGCCGGGATGCGTGCTCGCGGCCAGCAGGATCGGCCGGTCGCTCAGCGCCGCCTCCAGTTCGCCGCGCAGGGTCTCGTCGACCGGGGGCGCAGGGGCGTCGGCTTTCAGGTTTCCGAACGTATGGACGGTGTGCGCGCCGGAGCGCTCGAACCGCCGCGCCAGCGTGCTGTCCTGCGCCAGCACCATGTCGAAGCGCGAAAACAGCGGCCGGCTCATGCCGGGCTGCTTGCGCCAGCGCTTGAACGAGCGCGGCGACATGCGCGCATTGACCAGCACCATCGGCACGCCGCGGGCATGGGTGTCGAGGATCAGGTTCGGCCAGATCTCGGATTCGGTGAATGCCGCCAATTCGGGACGCCAGTAGTCGAGAAAACGGCGGACGAACGGCGGCGAATCCAGCGGCGCGAACTGATGCACCGCGCCTTCGGGAAGCCGGCTGCTGGCGATCCGCGCCGAGGTGACGGTGAAGGTCGTCAGCAGAAAACGGATGTCCGGATAGCGTTCGCGCAGCGCATGCAAAAGCGGCAGGATCGCGTTGGTCTCGCCCACGCTGGCGGCATGAAACCACCACAGCCGGCCCGGCGGGCGCGTGCGTCCGGGCCTGCCGAAGCGTTCGCCGAGGCGCTCGCCGATCTCCTTGCCCTTTGCCACGCGCCGGCGCAGCAGCAGCCCGGCGGAGGGACGGGCAACACGCGTGAGCAGCCGGTAGCTTTTGAGCATCAGGCCCGGCCGGTCGGGGTTCGCCACGCTAATCGGCGCGGACAGATGCGGGTCACCGCCGACGATGGTATAGGCCTGCCGGGTCGCCGCATTCAGACGCTGCTCGACCTCCTGGCGGCTGGCTTCGAGAATATCGGCGTCGGCGTCTTCCGGCACGTGGACGGGATCGCCCATCACCAGCGCCAGCCGCGTGAACGGCAGGTTGAGGGTAAAGCGGCTCCAGTTCCGGAACGCGACGTTCCGCCGCGTCGCGAATCCCATCGGAATGATCGGCCGGCCGGACCGGCTCGCCAGCGTGACCACGCCCATGCCGGCCTTGCGCGGCGGTCCCGGCGGCACGTCGGCGGTCATGGCGACGTTGACGCCATTGTTCAGGCTCTTGAGCGCCTCGCGGAAAGCCGTGGACCCGCCGCGGTCCTTGCGTCGCCCGGCCGCGCCCGCGCCGCGGATCAGTTCAACGTCGAAATGGCGCACCGCCTGTGCGATGACCTCGGCGTCGCCGTGGCGCGCGATCATCATTTTGGCCGGCTGGTGCTTCGGTTTCATCACCGGCGACATCAGGAATTGTCCGTGCCAGCTCGTGAAGATTGCCGGCGCAAGCTCGTCGATGCGCTCGTCCATCTCCTCGGGAACGCGCGTGACGGCGGAGGTGTCTCGGACCAGCGCGATGTAGCGCGCGGCAAGCCATCCCAGTGCGTTTTTCACGGTCTGCGGTGTGGAACGGCGTGGCGCCATGGGACAATCAATTGCCTAAAAGCGGTCGGCGCGCGGAGGCGCCCCTCGTCAATCGGAACCGGAAACCTTGCCGCTCTCGGGATCGAGGAGGCGATGCATGTGCACGATGAAGTACCGCATATGGGCGTCGTCCACCGTGCGCTGGGCCGCCTCCTTCCAGGCGTCATAGGCCTGCGCATAATTCGGATAAATCCCGACGATATCCAGTTTGGAGACATCCTTGAACTCGATGCTGTCGAGCGATTTCAACTCGCCCCCGAACACGAGGTGCAAAAGCTGCTCTCGCGGCTCCTGTCTGTCCTGCCTCGCCATCGCCTGCTTCGCTCCGCTAGTGCATCGACGCATTCATTCGCTTCACCAAGCAGCGAGTCCGAGAGCGAATGAATGCGTCAAAGATGCACGAGTCATATTTTGTTCCTAGTGCAGTTTCCGACACAGACACTTGAATGAGAGCGTGCTGCAAGTGTGGATCAAGTGTCTGTGTCACTGCACTAGCCGGTGGTCCCGCGCTGTTCGACAGCTTTCAACAGTATGCCATGAAGGGCGGGGGACGCGGCAACGGTCCCGCTGCAAACGGGTTCCCGTTTGTTGAATTCGTAAGGTGCCCCAGCGACCGATGTCGCCAAACCCCCCGCTTCTTGCACGATCAGCGTTCCGGCCGCAACGTCCCATTCGCTTTTCTCACCCGTGGAAATCAGCCCGTCGAAGCGTCCCGCGGCGACCAGGCCCATGCGGTAGGCGATGGAATAGACAAACGAGGTTTCCACCTCCGGCTCTCCCGGCTCGTGCCAGCCCGCGCGCCGCGCCACGCCCCTTGGTGTGAGAATGCGCGCACCGTGCAGATCGTTCCGCCCCGTGACATGGATGGGGGCACCGTTCAGCTCGGCGCCGTCACCGCGGCAGGCGGTGAAGAGTTCATCGCGTGCCGCGTTGTAGATGGCCGCGGCGACCGGCGCACCCGCCTCAACGAGCGCCGCGGCGATCACCCACTGGTCCCGGTCCTGAATGAAGGCGCGCGTGCCGTCGATGGGATCGACGATCCAGATGCGTTCGGCTTCCAGCCGCGCCAAATCGTCGGCGCTCTCTTCGGACAGCCAGCCATAGCCGGGCCGTGGCCCGCACAGCGCATCGCGCAACTGCGCATCGACCGCCAGATCCGCGTCGGTGACCTCGCTGCCGTCGGGCTTGCGGTAGACGGGCGTATCCCGCCGGAAATAGCGCAGCGCCGTCGTCCCGGCAGTAGCGACGGCTTCACGCAACAGGTCATGGTCGTCTCGCAGGGCTGGCCGGCCCGGGCCGGCGTGCTTTATCGAGGTCATTACCGAAGGGATCTCCCGCACCGTGGCGTCAGAATCCGCGTTGTCAGGCTCCGAGCGCGGCCTGTGCCGCGAGCGCGACGAAGACGATCGCGCCGAAATCCCGGTTCGCCCGAAAGCGTTTCAGGCAGTTGTCGCCGTCGTTCACGTCCAGCGTGGCGATTTGCCAGCCGAGATGCGCCGCACCGAGCGCGACACCGGCTAAGAACACCGGGCCGCCACCCGCCAGCAAGCCGGCGCCGGCAATGCCCGCGAGCGCGAGCCCGTAGAACAGGGTGAGCCAGGGCTTGGTCTTCTCTCCGAAGCGCAGCGCGGTGGATTTCAGGCCGATCAGCGCGTCGTCTTCCTTGTCCTGATGCGCGTAGATCGTGTCGTAGCCGATAACCCACGCGATGCATCCGGCATAGAGCAGCACCGGCGCGACGTCCAGTTGGCCGAACGCCGCCGCCCAGCCCATCAGCGCGCCCCACGAAAACGCCAGCCCGAGCACGGCCTGCGGCCAGTGCGAAATGCGCTTGACGAACGGGTAGACCGCCACAACGCATAGCGAAACGACGCCCAGCGCGATGGTGAACGGGTTGAACTGGATGAGCACCAGAAAGCCGGTGAACGCCAGCGCCAGCATGAAGATCTTGGCGGCGGTCACGCTCACCTGCCCGCTTGGCAGCGGGCGCGATCGGGTCCGCGCCACGGCGGCGTCCACGTCCTTGTCCACGATGTCGTTGTAAACGCAGCCCGCCCCGCGCATGACGAAAGCGCCGATGGCGAACAGCAGCAGGTGCCAGAGATTGGGGATACGCTCGCCCGCCGCCACTGCCGCCAGCGCGGCCGACCACCAGCAAGGCCACAGCAGCAGCCATGTCCCGATCGGGCGGTCGGCGCGCATCATCCGCAGATAGGGCCGGGCCGGCGCGGGCGCCCAGCTATCGACCCAGTTGCCGCGTGGCGCGTCAGCGACGGAATTGGTATTCGCTTGCGTCATATGCGTGGTTCGATCAGGTGTTTGTTTGGATCGGCCCGTCCTTTACTGGACGCGCCGATTGCGAAGAATTCTGGCGTCCCGGACGCGATTGGGCAAGCCCCGCGGCACCGGCGAGATGAAACGATCACGCGGACGAACTTTGACAGGCTCTGAAACTGACAACCGCATGCCAAAAGCGCCGCGCCTGTTCATTGAGGGAGCGCTTGCGCCCGATGCAGAGCTGAATTGCACGCCGGCGCAGGCGAACTACCTGCTCAACGCTCTGCGACTGGGCGGTGGCGCGCAACTGCGCGTCTTCAACGGCCGGCACGGCGAATGGCTGGCTGAGATCGTCTCGGCAAAGCGCGGTAAATGCGCGCTGCGCGTTTGCGAGCGGCTGCTGGACCAGACCACGCCGCCCGACATCCAATATCTGTTCGCGCCGCTGAAAAAGGCCCGACTCGATTACGTGGTGCAGAAGGCCACGGAACTGGGCGTCAGCGCGCTTCGCCCGGTTATGACGGCGCACACCATCGTCGAGCGTGTGAACCTGGAGCGGATGCGCGCGAACGCGATCGAGGCTGCCGAGCAATGCAACATCCTGTGGGTGCCGGCAATCGAACCGCCGCGCCCGCTCGGCGATGTGCTGGCCGACTGGCCGGCGGAACGGCGATTAATTTTTTGTGATGAGGCCGCGGCGGTTGCCAGCCCGCTGGAGGCCCTGTCCGCTGTCGATCCCGGTCCGCTCGCCGTGCTGATCGGCCCGGAGGGCGGCTTCGCCCCGGACGAACGCGCCTTTTTACGCGCTGCGGATTTCGCCGTGGCGATCTCGCTCGGACCGCGTGTCATGCGCGCCGATACCGCCGCCGTCGCCGCGCTCGCGCTTGTCAACGCGGCTCTGGGCGACTGGCGATAGGGCCTTGCCGTATTGTATACTGGCGAATTGAGCGCCAAAACTGTGTGGTGCCGCGTGAATATGTGCGCGAGACGGTCGCAGGGTCCATCGGATTGGGCTGACGAAGCATAAGACAGGCGGGGTGGCGAACGCACCGCCCGCGACGAACCGGGAGACAAGCACCCATGTTGGCTCAGGACGAGGACGCCTTTGGGCGGCCGATCGAAAGTCGCGACGAGTTGATCGCCTATCTGGAAGCCGGCTGCAAACCTCCGGCCGATTGGCGCATCGGCACCGAACACGAAAAGATCGGCTTCAATCGCGGCGATCTCACCCCGGTCCCCTACGACACCGAACGCGGCATCCGCGCAATGCTAGAAGGGGTGGCCGAGCGCTTCGGCTGGGAGCCGGTCATGGAAGGCGGCAATGTCGTCGCGCTGAAGGATCCGTGCTGCGAACACGGCGGCAGCATCACCCTTGAGCCGGGCGGGCAGTTCGAGCTTTCCGGCGCGCCGCTTGTCAACATTCACGAGACCTGTTCCGAAGTGCACACCCATCTGGCGCAGGTGCGCGAGGTCGCGGAAGCCCTGGATATCGGCTTTGTCGCCATCGGCTTCTCGCCGAAATGGACGCTGGAAGAAACGCCGGTCATGCCCAAGGGGCGCTATGACATCATGCGCCGCTACATGCCCAAGGTCGGGCGGCTGGGGCGCGACATGATGTTCCGCTCGGCCACGGTGCAGGTCAATCTCGACTTTTCGAGCGAAGCCGACATGGTGAAGAAGCTGCGTGTCGGGCTGGCGTTGCAACCGCTGGCGACCGCAATCTTCGCCAACTCGCCGTTCACGGAAGGAAAGCCGAACGGCTTTTTGTCCTACCGCAGCGAACTGTGGCGCGACACCGACCCCGACCGCACGGGCACGCTGCCCTTCGCCTTCGAGGACGGCATGGGCTTCGAGCGGTATGTCGATTATGCGCTCGACGTGCCGATGTATTTCATCAAGCGCGGCGACAGGCTGATCGACGTCGCGGGCGAATCCTTCCGCGCCTTCATGCAGGGGGAACTGCCGCAACGCCCGGGCGAGCGCCCGACGATGGCCGACTGGTCGGACCATCTGACGACGATATTCCCCGAGGTGCGGCTGAAGACCTTCCTGGAGATGCGCGGTGCGGACAGCGGGCCGCAGCCCCGGCTGTGCGCGCTGCCAGCGCTCTGGGTGGGGCTGACCTACGACCAGTCGAGCCTCGACGCCGCGTGGGACCTGGCGAAGCGATGGTCGCTTGAGCAGCGCGAGGAGATGCGCAACGAGGTGCCGCGCAAGGGGCTGAACGCGCGGGCCGGACGCTACTCGGTCGGCACGCTGGCCGGCGAAATGCTGGCGATTGCCCGTCACGGGCTGGAAACGCGCAATTTCCGCGACTCCAAGGGCGAGAGCGAAGCCAGCTATCTGGAGCCGATCGAGGCCATCGTCGAGAACAACGAGACGCCCGCGGAATGGCTGCTGGCGAAGTACCACGGCGAGTGGGGCGGCGACATCGACTGCTTGTTCACCGAGCTCGCCTATTAGCGCGTTGTCCGATCAGCTTGAGCCACGTCATGCCCGTGCTTGACACGGGCATCCATCGAAGCGGCTCCACTGACGCATTGACTGGATTGCCGGATCAAGTCCGGCAATGACGCCCGCTACATGTTCCAATCCGGTCGGCTACTGCGCGGGTCCCACACCAGTGCGGACACGCGGCGTACTACGCCGCGTGCTGCGATCCGTTCTGCGACACCAGCTTGTCGAGGAAATCGCCGGGCTCGCTGGTGCGCTGGAGACCGGACTCGGCCTGCTCGCCGCTCTCCTTGCGTGACGGCTCCTCGCTCGACGTACCGGCGCGCGAGCGCAGCAGTTCGGCCAGCGTGACAAAGGGATTTTTCGCCGCCTGGGCGGACAGTTCCGCATCATCCAGCTTGGCCACGATCTCCTTGAACGGCTCGCGCAGGCGGTGCTCCATCGCGCCCATCACCATGATCGCCACGTAGGGCAGCAGCGCGTCGATGGTCGTGCGTTCAAGCTCGAACTGCTCCTGCTGGGTGGTGATGATATGCTCCAGCGTTTCCCGGTCCTCGATGAGGAAGTCCAGAATACGCTGGCCCTCGGCGGCGGACCGCGGATGGCCGAAGATCTGCGTGGTCGTCAGGAACCGGTCGTAGCGGCGCGCGGAAAACAGGTCGAGCAGGTCGATCACCCCTTCACGATCGCCCGTCCGCCGGCCCAGCGCATCGACCAGCGGCTTCGAGAGGCATTCCACACACTTCGCCGTCGTCTCCTCGGACAGGCCGACAAGAGCGCCCAGATTGGCGAAGACCCGCCCGTTCTGCGCGCCAGATATGATCCGAAACAGTTTCATGGGTTCGCTTCCCGTCATGTCGAAATGGTTCTAGTGCCCGCGCTTTTTCACTCGGCGCGGCAATTGCCTACGCACACTCGGGAACTCACCGCATCGACGCTGGAAACTGGGAGATGCGAATCACGCTTTGGGGCAGGATGGTAATTGTTCGCGGCAGAGTTGTGTTCAAACCGCGCCAATCATGAACAACCAAAATCTGAATGTGCCCCGGTGCGTTGCACAAATGTCACATATGGGGTGGGTCATTCCGCGGGCACCGGCTCCGCGCTGGCCGCACGGTTGGCGCTGGTTTCGAGGCGGGCGATGTAGAAATAACACGCCAGCGCTGCGAGAATGCCGAAGCTCATGCCGCCGAGGACCTGTCCCGCGAGCACGCCGTAAGGGCCGAAATACTGGCTGGCGAGCCAGACCGGCAGCATCGTGCCGAGCGTTGCCCGCCCCCAGTTGAACAGCGTGGCGTAGTGCGGCCGGCCGAGATTGTTGAACGCCGCGTTGGAGATGAACAGCAGCCCGAGGATGCCGAAGCCGGGGCTGAGCCAGACGCAGAAGAACCCAATGAGCGACACGGCGTCGCCGCGCGCGTTGAAGGCCTGCGCGATGACCCCGTGAGCCGCCGCCAACACCACCCACACGACCGCCGCGTAAGCGAGCACCACCAGGACCGCGTTCACGAAAGCCTGGCGCACGCGCGCGAACGCCTGCACCCCGAGGTTCTGGCCCAGCACCGGCCCGACCGCGCCGGACAGCGCGAAGATGCCGGCGAAGGAGACCGGGATCAGCCGGCTGAGCACCGCCCAGCCCGCCACGGCGCTGACGCCGAACGGCGCCATCGCGGCGGTGACGTAGGCGTTGGCGATCGGCGTGGCGAGATTGGTGAGCGCGACCGGGGTCGCGACACCGAGAATGGCCAGCGTGTCCGGCCAGAACCGGCTGAGCTTCGGATAGGCGAGCAGGCCGTGCACCCGCGCGACGCCGTTCAGCCCGACAAGCGCCATCGCCGCGCGTGCCAGCGCCGAGGCGATGGCCGCGCCGTCCACGCCCAGCCCGAAGGTGAAGATGAACAGCGGGTCGAGCACCGCGTTGACGATGGCGCCGGACAGCGTGACATACATCGCCCGCCGCGCGTCGCCCACCGAGCGCAGCAGCGCCGCGCAGGTCATGCCCACCACCAGCAGTGGCGTGGAGATGAGCACGATGCGCAGATAGGAGGTGGCCAGGTCGAAGGCGCGATCCTCCGCGCCCAGCCAGCCCAGCAGCACGGGCACCGCGAGCCACAGGAGCGCCGAAAGGATGGCGGCCGCGCCGACGGCGAACAGCAGCGCGTTGATCGCGCGCCGGCGCGCCCGCGGCTTCTTTCCCGCGCCGAGCGCGGGCGAGACCAGCGCGGTCGCCGCGATCGAGAAAGCCACCCCGATCATCACGGTGAAGAACAGCACCGAGCCGGCATAGCCGATGGCTGCGGCCACCTCGATCTCGCCCAGCAGGCCGAGGAAGTACAGGTCGGCGAAATCGACGAGGAACACCGCCATCAGGCCGACGCCCGACGAGCCGCTCATCACCAGGATGTGCCGCATCGTCGAGCCGGAGGTGAACTTGCCGCGTTCCGGTCGCGGCGGCCCGGAGACGGGCGGCGGCGTGCGGGTCGGCGAGAACGACGGGTCGTTCGGCATCGGGCAGGCAACCTTGCAGGCGGTGAGGCGCGCGGCGCGGCGGCGGAACCGCGCCGAATGCGCCCTTAGGTGAGACCGCGCGGCGCCGCCCGCAAGTGTCAGGCGCGGCTTGCATGACGGCGCGGATGCGCGTATTTCATGGGAGGGTCTGCCACGATGCCGCACTAGCTCAGTTGGTAGAGCAATGCATTCGTAATGCATGGGTCGCTGGTTCGAGTCCGGCGTGCGGCACCA
>JBKGZY010000084.1:0-10879 GCA_046543175.1 Dichotomicrobium sp. | reverse complement strand
GAGCGTGCTGCAAGTGTGGATCAAGTGTCTGTGTCACTGCACTAGACGGCAGGCGAGAGCGGCGAAAACCGGCCCCGTTTTCGGCACGTGTCGACAGGTGCGGGGGGTGCCGGCGACAGCGGTCGCGTATCGGTGAAGCCTCCGCGCCTCCCGACTCCGCCCGTGATCACAGGACAAGTCGGCGGCGGAGGTGCAGGGTCGGTCCTTTTAGCGGGTATGGCTGTTCATGTTTGATATCGGTTGGGCGGAACTCCTGGTCTTGGCGGTCGTGGCGATCATCATCGTCGGGCCGAAGGATCTTCCGCGCATGCTCTATTCGCTGGGCCAGACCCTCGGCAAGATGCGCCGCCAGGCGGACGAGTTCCGCCGCCAGTTCAACGAGTCGATGCGCGAGGCGGGCATGGACGATGTCCGCAACGACATGAAGAAGATGAGCGATCTCAACCCGGCCAACCAGATCAAGGACGAGATCCAGAGCACCTTCACCGATAATCCGAAATCCTCGGGAAGCGCCGCCAAGGCGGCTTCCGAAGGCGGCACGGCGGCGGCCAGCGGCGCGGGCAATGGCGGCGAAACGGCGCAAAAACCGCCCTCGGAGCAGGCTGAAGGCGACATCATGGCCGAGTCGGAGAACGCGGCGGCCGCCACAGAAACGCCCGCACCATCCGCGAACGATCAGCCCAGCGAACCCAAGCCCGTCAGCAGCCGCAGCGCGAACGGCGCGGCCGAAGAAAAGACAAAAGATGCGGTCAACTAGAGCGGTATGGCACTTGTTACTGGATTGCGTTGCCGCCCTCGTAATAAGACGGCGCTATTCTGCCGGACTTGCCATTACCAGTTGTCATTGCCGGGCCCCGACCCGGCAATCCAGAAGATCGCGCTTCAACACTATGAATGGATCACCGGGGCAAGCCCGGTGATGACAATGGGGCGGATCAAGCCCCAGCGAGCACAGCCCGGGCATGACGTGGTGCTGACAGATCGGAAAAGGCTCTAACCCCTCGGAGATAGCCTGACGTGGCTGAGCGGGACGATTTCGACATTGATGCCAGCAAGGCGCCGCTGATCGAGCATCTCATCGAGTTGCGCCAGCGGCTGATGTGGTCGGTCGTGGCAATCCTCGTCGGCTTTGTCCTGTGCTTCACCTTCGCCAAGGACATCTACAACCTGCTGCTGGTGCCGTATCAATGGGCGGTCGGCAGCGACGTGCCGATCGACATGATCTACACCGCGCCGCAGGAGTTCTTCTTCACGCAGCTCAAGGTCGCGCTGTTCGGGGCGATTTTCCTGACCTTTCCCATCATCGCGGCGCAGCTTTACATGTTCGTCGCGCCGGGGCTGTACAAGAACGAGCGCAAGGCGTTCCTGCCGTTCCTGATCGCAACGCCGGTGCTGTTCGTGGTCGGCGGCGCGCTGGTTTATTTCGTCATCATGCCGCTGGCGATGCAGTTCTTCCTGTCGATGCAGCAGAGCGCCGACACAGGGGTCTCGATCCAGCTTACCGCCCGGGTCAGCGAATATCTCACGCTGATCATGACCCTGATCCTCGCCTTCGGCTTCTGCTTCCAGCTTCCCGTGCTGCTGACGCTTCTCGGCCGCGCCGGGATCGTCACCGCCGACGGCCTGCGCCGGAAGCGCAAATACGCCATCGTCGGCGTGTTCGCCGCGGCCGCGTTCCTGACACCGCCCGATCCGATCAGCCAGATCGGCCTCGCCCTGCCGACGATCCTGCTTTACGAACTCTCGATCCTCTCGGTGGCCCGTGCGCAGCGCAAGCGCGAGGAAGCCGCGCCGGACGTGGACGCCGACTGATCATCGACCGGCGGGACACGCTATAGCCGGACAAAATCCCGACCCCGCTGGACGCGCCGGCCCGCGCGTCTTATAGCTGTGCCAAATCCGCCGGCGTGATCCCGACCGATTGACGGTCGCGGACATCTGCGGGCGGAGCGGTTCCAACGGTATCCAGACAATGCGGGGGCAGCGACGTGTTCGACCCGAAATGGATTCGCGACAATCCCGAAGACTTCGATGCGGGCATGAAAAAGCGCGGGCTGGCGCCGCAATCCGCCGCGATCATCGAACTGGACGATGCCCGCCGGACGGCCGTTTCGCGCTTGCAGGAGGCGCAGACCCGGCGCAACGCGGCTTCCAAGGAGATCGGCAAGGCCAAGGCCAGCGGCGAGGAGGACCGCGCGCAGTCGCTGATGGACGAGGTCGCCGGGCTCAAGACGACGATCCACGAGAGCGAGGAAGAGGTCCGCGCGGTGGAGGCGAAGCTGAACGAGACGCTCGCCGCCCTGCCCAACCTGCCGCTGGACGACGTGCCCGAGGGCGAAGACGAAAACGACAACACGCTCTTGCGCGACTGGGGCGAAAAGCCCGATTTCGGCTTCACGCCGAAGGAGCATTTCGACATCGGCGAGGCGCTGGAGCAGATGGATTTCGAGACGGCGGCCAAGCTGTCCGGCTCGCGCTTCGCCGTGCTCAAGCGCGATCTGGCGCGGATGGAGCGCGCGCTGGCGGCGTTCATGCTCGATCTCCACACCGGCGAATTCGGCTACCAGGAGATCGCCCCGCCATTGCTCGTGCGTCGAGATACAATGTTTGGGACGGGTCAATTGCCGAAGTTTGAGATCGATCAGTTCTGGTCGTTGGCTGGGATGCAATTTTTCGATCGCTCTTCTGCACCAGAAGACGGGGAAGCAATCGTCGCTGCTCAGGAGGCAAGAGAAGAGATGTTGGCGGCAGCGATGGGCCTCATCCCCACTGCCGAGGTTCCACTGACCAATCTCGTGCGCGAGAGCATCGTCGCCGCGGACGAGTTGCCGATGCGCTTCACCGCCTGGACGCCGTGCTTCCGCGCCGAAGCCGGCGCGGCGGGAAAGGACACGCGCGGGCTGATCCGCCAGCACCAGTTCTCCAAGGTCGAACTTGTCTCGATCACGACGCCCGACCAGTCGCTCGACGAGCTTGAGCGCATGACCGCCTGCGCCGAGGAAGTGCTCAAACGCCTCGACCTGCCCTACCGCATCATGACGCTGTGCACCGGCGATATGGGCTTCGCCGCGCGCAAGACCTACGACATCGAGGTCTGGCTGCCGGGGCAGGAGCGCTACCGCGAGATTTCGAGCTGCTCGGTCTGCGGCGATTTCCAGGCGCGGCGCATGAACGCGCGCTATCGCGCCGGCGAGAAGGAGCTGCACTACGTCCACACGCTCAACGGCTCCGGCCTCGCGGTCGGGCGCACGATGGTGGCGATCCTGGAAAATTACCAGGAGGAGGACGGCGCGGTGCGTGTGCCGGAGGCGCTCCAGCCTTATATGAATGGCCTGACACGGATCGCGGCCGATTAGCACCGCGAGAGCGCCGGAGACCCGATGCGAATTCTGGTGACGAACGACGATGGCATCGAAGCGCCGGGCCTCGATGTCCTGCAGGCGATCGCCGGCGAACTGAGCGACGATGTCTGGGTCGTCGCCCCGGAAACCGACCAGAGCGGCGCGGCCCATTCACTGACCCTCCACGAGCCGATGCGGCTGCGCCAGCTCAAGGAAGGCATCTACGCCGTCAAGGGCACGCCCACGGATTGCGTCATCATGGGGGTGCGCTTCCTGCTGAGCGATCACCGCCCCGATCTGATCCTGTCGGGCGTCAATTCGGGGCAGAACATCGCCGATGACGTCACCTATAGCGGCACCATCGCCGGCGCGATCGAGGGCACGCTGCTCGGCATCCCCTCCGTCGCGCTGAGCCTGTCGCTCGACTACAGCAGGCCCGGCGCCGCGCACTGGGAGACCCCCATGAAGCTGGGTCCGGGACTGATCCGCCGCCTGCTGGAAATCGGCTGGTCCAGGGGCGTGCTGATGAATGTGAATTTCCCGGACCGCGACCCGGACGATGTCGGCGATGTCGTCGTGACCGAGCAGGGCAAGCGCGACGCCGATTTCCTCCAGATCGAGGACCGCATGGACACGCGCGGCAATCCGTATTACTGGCTCGGCTTCAAGGAGCGGCTGTCGCCGCCGGGCAGCGGCACCGATCTGCGCGCGCTCCAGCTCGGCCACATTTCCGTCACGGCGCTCAACGTCAACATGACCGATCAGCCGACCACCGAGCGCCTGCGCGCGGCATTTCGGCCGGGCGAGGATGTCTGACAGGGGGCGGCAACGACGCGGGGAGCCACGAGGCCATGACCGACGCCCTGACCCGCATGGAACTGGTGCTTCAGTTGCGCCGGCGCGGAATCACGGATGTGCGCGTGCTCAACGCATTTGAGCATGTCCCCCGCGAGATGTTCGTCCCGGCCGACTTCGCTGACAGCGCCTATGGCGACACCGCCCTGCCCATCGCCTGCGGCCAGACGATCTCGCAGCCCTTCGTCGTCGCCTACATGACGGAAAAGCTCGGGCCGGACCCGGCGAAGGCGGTGCTGGAGATCGGCACGGGCTCAGGCTATCAGACGGCGATCCTGGCGCACCTGTTCCGCGAAGTGTTCACGCTGGAATACCACGAACCGCTGACGAAGGCCGCCGAGGCCCGCTTCAAGGCGCTCGGCCTCGACAATATCACCGCGGCGGTGGGCGACGGCTGGCAGGGCTGGCCCGATGGCGGCGAGTGTGAACGCATCATCGTGACCGCGGCCGCGCCCGAGATACCGCCCGCCTTGCTGAGGCAGCTGGCCGCGGCCGGGCGCATGATCATTCCGCTGGAATACGACGACGGACAATACCTGACCGAAGTGACGCGCGACGGCGGCGAGCCGCGTCTCAAGCGGCTGCTTCCGGTGAAGTTCGTCCCGCTCGTGCGTATCGGCCCGGCGGCCACATGAGAGCGAATTCTGTCTTAAAACAAACCACTGTATTAAGGTCGATTTAACCAGTCGCCGCTTTACTGCCCGTGTTTGAGGGAGTCAGCGGCGATGCGTAACCTTGCGAATGCAGCGAGTTCCGTCCAGACCTTTGGCGAAGCCGGCCATGCCGCCGCACGGCATCCCGGAGGACCGCGGGCGGCGAATTTCCGCCCGGCCGCCCGGCTGACCTGCGCGGCCCTGATCGCCTTGGCCACAGCCGCGTGCAGCCAGGAAACGCAGCGCTTCGATTACCGCGACGAGACGCGAACCACCCAGCGCCATTCCGAGCAAGACCAGTACATGGAAGACAAGCTGGCGTCGTGGCGGCGCTCGGAGCGGGGCGATCTCACGGACCGCCGGACCGCGTTGCGCCACGGTCCCGTGACCAGCAGCCTGGCCGACGACGCCCCCAAGCATGTACCGTTGCAAGCCGGCAACGAGGGAGATGAGGACCGCAGCCGGCTCGCCCCGCTGCAGGATACGCGCCGCCGGCCGCCGCGCCGTGAAGCGCACACCGTCCGCTCCGGCGACACGCTGTACAGCATCGCGCAGCAGTATGACGTCGGCGTCGACGCGCTGGCCCGGCTGAACGGGGTGGATGATCCCGGCCGGATCCGGGTCGGCGATGAGCTTTACATTCCCGAGCCCGGACACGATCGGCGGCGCTACGCGCGCGGCGAGGACTCGTGGCGCGATGACGGACGGGCCGCGCAGCGCGGCCGGCGCCAGGCAGAAGAGCCGCGCCGCAGCCGCGACCGTCGATATGCCGGGGCGGACGAGCCGCGCTATTCCGACGATCAGCTCTATGTCGACCCGCTGCTCGGCGATCAGGAGCGCCGCGAACCGCGCAGACGCTACGAGACACGGCGCCGCACGGCCGAACGCCCGTCAGACGACCGCCGCGAGGACGCCGAACGGCGCCGCACGGCGGACCGCCGCGAAACGGAGAGACAGCCGCGCCGCCGGGTCAGCAGCGCGCAGCCGCAACGCCATGCGCCGACGACGCCGCCGCCGATGCCGGACCAGCGCCCCGAAGCCGTAAAGCCGGTCCGGACCGCCTCGACTCAATCGCGCGAGGAACCGCGCCCCGAGCACAGCGAGCAAATACCGGCCACCCAGGTCGCACGCGCGGAGCCTGCGCCCGAGGCCAAGAAGAAATCTGCCGACTGCCGCGACCTCATGAAAAACCCGCCCGCGCGCAGCGGCGCGAATTTCCGCCGGCCGGTCAATGGCCGGGTCGTCGCGCGCTTCGGCCGAGATGGCGAGGGGCAGCGCAATGACGGCATCAACATCTCCGTGCCGCGCGGTACGCCCGTCAAGGCCGCGGAAAACGGCGTCGTCGTCTATGCCGGGAATGAGCTGATGGGGCTGGGCAACCTCGTGCTGGTGCGCCATGCCGATGGCTGGGTGTCGGCCTACGCGCACAACGACGAGCTTCTGGTCGGCCGCTGCGACACCGTGGAGCGCGGACAGGAAATCGCTCGCGCGGGGGTATCCGGCTCGGTGAGCAAGCCTCAGCTCCATTTCGAGTTGCGCAAGAACGCCCGGCCGGTCGATCCGGAGCAGCATTTCGCCGGCACCTCCTGAGCAATCAACTCGTGCGGGAGATCGAGAACCCGACGGCCTCGAGCAGGGCGGACTTGATCGGACCATCGCTGAAGTGGTCGAGGGCGCGGGTGGCGCGCTCACCGTGTTCCAGCGCCCGCGACATCGTGCTCTCCAGCGCGCCGTGACGGGCGATCACTGCAATCGCCCTTTCCAGGTCGCCGTCGTGAATGTCGCCCTCGGCGATCGTGCGCCGCCAGAACGCCTGCTCTTCCGGCGTCCCCTGCGCATAGGCCAGGATCACCGGCAGCGTCAGCTTGCCCTCGGAAAAGTCGTCGCCGACATTCTTGCCGAGCCGCGCGCGCTCACCCGAATAATCGAGCACGTCATCCATGAGTTGGAACGCCAGCCCGAGATGCCGGCCGAAATTATGGAGTGCCTCGGCGTCCGCCTCGGGGCGCCCGGCGATGACCGCGCCCACCTCCGCCGCCGCGGCGAACAGGGCCGCGGTCTTGGCATCGATGACGGCGTAGTAGATATCTTCGGTCGTCTCGAGATCTTTCGCCGCGGCAAGCTGCATCACCTCGCCTTCGGCAATGATCGCGGCCGCATTGGACAAGACGCGCAGCGCGCCGAGCGAGCCGACCTCCACCATCATCTTGAACGCCTGGCCGAGCAGGTAATCGCCGACCAGCACGCTGGCCTCGTTGCCCCACAACAGCCGCGCGGTCGTCTTGCCGCGGCGCATTTCGCTTTCGTCCACCACGTCGTCGTGCAGGAGCGTGGCGGTGTGCATGAACTCGACGCTGGCCGCCAGCGTGACATGTCCCTCGCCGGTGTATTCGCACAGCTTGGCCGCGGCGATGGTCAGCATCGGGCGAAGGCGTTTGCCACCGGAATCGATGAGATGCTGCGCGAGTTCGGGGATCAGTTCGACATCGGAATGGGCCTTGTCCAGGATGATGCTATTGACGCGCGCCATGTCCTGATCGACAAGATGATGCAGAGCGTCAATGTCACGGCTTTGCGTGACCGTCGTTTGGAGCGGAACGATCGGGCCCACGTCGGCGGTCCTCCCTGGTGCGCTGCACAGCGCCCACACTATAAATGGCGCGGCGTTGTCGGGGTCAAGGCGCCCGTTCGGCAATATCGTCGCAATCCCGAGCCGAAAGAGCGCCCGCGTATCATCGTCCACAGCGCAAACATCGAGCCTGCCGATGAAAATCCTGTTGCAAACCAACGATGCCGTGCTGATTTCATTCGTCGAATCGCTGCTCAACGAGGCCAACATCGAGCATTCCGTGCTGGACGGCCATATGAGCATAATGGAAGGCTCGCTGGGCGTGCTGCCGCGCAGGGTGCTGGTGGAAGACGATGACTGGCCCCGCGCGGTGGATATCCTGACGGAGGCGGGCATCGACATCGGCACACCCCCCGATGCGCGCTGATGGAACTTCGGCCGCGCTGAGCGACGATGCGTTTCTCGGCGGGCGGCTCCACCTGCTCCAGCCCCGCAAGGGCGCGCGGGCGGGCACGGATGCGGTGCTGCTGGCGGCGAGCGTGGCGCAGCCGCCAGAAGAGCCGGCGCGCATTCTCGAAGCCGGCTGCGGTTCCGGCGCCGTGGCGCTGTGCCTCGCCTGGCGCCTGCCGCGTGTCCATGTCACCGGCGTCGAAATCGACAGCGATCTTTGCGAATTGACGCGGCGCAATGCCGAGCGCAACGGCCTGTCGCAGCACGTCGCGGTCGTCCACGGCGATGTGCGCGGACCGTTCAGTGCTCTCGAGGCGGAGGGAATCCGCCGCGAAGGGTACGATCACGTCGTCGCCAACCCGCCTTATCTGCCCGCCGGACGGTCGCGCGCGCCGGCCAACGCCGACAAGCAGCAGGCTCATGTCATGGCGCCGGGAGAACTGGGCGAATGGGTGCGGTTTCTCGCTGCCTGTGCCGCGCCGCGCGGCCGGCTCTGGCTGATCCACCGCGCCGATGCCCTGCCCGACCTGCTGGCCGCGCTGAAAGGCCGGTTCGGCGGGGTGCGGCTTTTTCCGCTGTTCCCGCGCGCCGGGGCGCCCGCCACGCGGATCATCATTTCCGGCCGTAAAGGCAGCCGCGCCGGGCTGAAGCTCCTGCCCGGCCTTGTCATGCATGACAGCGATGGCCGCTACACACCTGCCGCCGAAGCCAGCCTGCGGGACGGCGCGCCCCTGCCGCAGGAAACGCCGGATGACGCCGGGGATACGCTGTAGACTTCACGGACATGGTGATTATGTTATGCGGGCAATTCGCGCGTTTCCCGCGTTTGATCTGTCGCACGCCCAAACCAAACCGGCGAACAAGGGACGTTTGATGGCCCGCATGAAATTCCTCGGCCCGCTCAAGGCCGTGCTCCCCAAGTCGTGGACCAGCCCGGGCACGCTGATCCCGGTCATCCGCCTCAGCGGAACCATCGGCATGGCCACGCCGCTGCGCCAGGGGCTTTCGCTTGCCGTGACGGCCGGCATTATCGAGCGCGCGTTCTCGTTCAGGGACAGCCCGGCCGTGGCCGTTCTGGTCAACTCGCCGGGCGGCTCGCCGGTGCAGTCGCGCCTGATCTATCAGCGCATCCGCGCGCTGGCGCAGGAAGAGGCGAAGAAGGTCTTCGTCTTCACCGAGGATGTCGCGGCCTCGGGCGGCTATATCCTGGCGCTTGCGGGCGACGAGATTTATGCCGACGCCTCCTCGATCCTCGGCTCGATCGGCGTGATCTCGGCAGGCTTCGGCCTTCAGGACGCGATCCAGCGCATCGGCGTGGAGCGGCGGGTCTACACCGCCGGCGAGAAGAAGATGACGCTCGATCCGTTCCAGCCCGAAGACCCCGACGACGTGGAGCGGCTGAAGCGCATCCAGAAGATCGTCCACGAGGATTTCATCGACCTCGTGCGCCAGCGCCGCGGCTCGAAGATCGATCAGGCGGGCGATAAGCTTTTCACCGGCGAGTTCTGGACGGGGCGTCAGGCGCTCGACCTGGGGCTGATCGACGGGCTGAACGATGTGCGCTCGCGGATGCGCGAGCTTTACGGCGAGGATGTGCGGCTGCGGCTGATCTCGCCGGAGCGCAGCATGCTGTTCCGCCGGGCGCGCGGGGTCGGCGTCGGGCGCGGCGCGCCGGACCTGTCCGCAGGACTGACGCAGGGCTGGGCCGACGAGCTGGTTTCCGCGGTGGAGGAACGCGCGCTGTGGGCGCGCTACGGTCTCTGACATTCCCTGAGCGCAAGCCTCCGCGCAATAAACCATCTGAAACCGTGCGTTTTGCCGCCAGTGCGCGTTGACCGTTCACGCGCGCGGGCTTAGGTTGCGCCGCAACAGATGACGCGCTGACCTAGCTAGAACGTGTTCCGAGCGGTTCGGATCGTGTCATTGCGAGGCCCGCAAGGGCCGAAGCAATCCAGCGTCACCGTGCTCGGGTCTGGATTGCTTCGCTGCGCTCGCAATGACGGGGGTCGAACCCGATCCACTCCGGTTGGAAGGCGGGTTGGGTCTGCGTGCCGCAGCATCAGCAAGTTGCCCATGGAAAACCGTCCCCGCCAGACCGCCGCGCCCGCCGCCGCCAGCCTGCGGCCGAAGGACTCGTTTCAGGACCTGATCCTGACGCTCCAGCATTACTGGGCGGGGCATGGCTGCGTGATCCTCCAGCCCTATGACATGGAAGTCGGCGCGGGCACCTTTCACCCGGCGACGACGCTGCGCTCGCTCGGGCCGCGCCCGTGGCGCGCGGCCTATGTCCAGCCCTCGCGCCGGCCCGGCGACGGGCGCTACGGCGAGAACCCCAACCGGCTCCAGCACTATTACCAGTACCAGGTGGCGTGGAAGCCCTCGCCGCCCGACTTCCAGGAGCTTTATCTCGGCAGCCTGCTCGCCATCGGCATCGACCCGCAGCGCCACGATATCCGCTTCGTCGAGGACGACTGGGAAAGCCCGACGCTCGGCGCCTGGGGTCTCGGCTGGGAGGTCTGGTGCGACGGCATGGAGGTCAGCCAGTTCACCTATTTCCAGCAGGTCGGCGGGTTCGACTGCGATCCGGTCATGGGCGAGTTGACCTACGGGCTGGAGCGGCTGGCGATGTATGTGCAGGGCGTGGACAATGTCTATGACCTGAACTTCAACGGCCGCACCGGCGATGAGCGCGTCTCCTATGGCGATGTGTTCCTCCAGCCGGAGCAGGAATATTCGCGCTACAATTTCGAGTACGCCGACACCGAAAGGCTTTTCCAGCATTTCCGCGACGCCGAGGCCGAATGCCGCGCGCTGCTCGAGGCCGGCGAGGCGGAGGAGCGGCACCTGATGGCCCTGCCCGCCTACGACCAGTGCATCAAGGCGAGCCACATCTTCAACCTGCTGGATGCGCGCGGGGTGATCTCCGTGACCGAGCGGCAGAGCTATATCCTGCGCGTGCGGGAACTGGCGAAAGGCTGCTGCGCGGCGTGGCTGAAGACCGAGGGCGGGGG
>JBKGZY010000083.1:0-10930 GCA_046543175.1 Dichotomicrobium sp. | reverse complement strand
TCGGGGCGCTGCCCATGTGCCACGGCGCGGGCGGGCTGGCCGCGCATTACCGTTTCGGCGCGCGCAGCGGCGCGGCGCCGCTGATGCTCGGCCTGGCCTTCGTCGCGCTTGCGCTGGCGCCGCCGCAGGTGGCATCGGCCGCGCTGGCCGCGATTCCGGTCGCCGGGCTGGGCGCGCTGCTGCTGTTCGCGGCGGGCGAACTGGCGTTCAGCCGGCGCCTGTTCGACAGCCGCCCGTCCTGCTGGCCGGTGATCGCGGTGACGGCCTCGGTAACGCTCGTGTTCGACCCGTTCTGGGGGCTGATCGCGGGCGGTGTGGCCGAAATCCTGCGCGCGGTTATCATCCGCTACGTGTTCCGGGGCCGGACCGCGTGGCGCTCTTGAAACCGCCCGCGCGGGTGGGGCGTCAGGCCACGTCCTCCAGCCGCTTTGACGAACGCTCCAGCAATGCCGAGCCGATCAGGTCGCGCTGCATCTCCGCCGTGCCGCCGCCGATGGCGAACATGCGCGCGTCGCGCGCCATGCGCTCCAGCGGCAGGTCGCAGGAATACCCCTTCGCGCCGTGGATTTGCAGCGCCGCGTTCGTCACCGCGATGGCCGTTTCGGCCGTGGAAACCTTGGCCAGCGCGGCGTTGATCTTGTCGGGATAGCCGTCCGTCAGCTCCGCGGCCGCGCGATGGACCAGCAGCCGCGCCGATTCCAGCTTCATGTGCATGTCGGCCAGCGTCCAGCGGATGCCCTGGAATTCGCCGATTGGCTGGCCGAACTGGCGCCGCGATCCGGCATAGTCGAGCGCCAGATCGAACGCGCCCTGAGCAATACCGAGCGCGACCGCCGCCGCGCCGACGCGCTGGAGATTGTAGCAGCGCATCAGCTTCTTGAACCCGTCGCCGGGCGGGACGAGTAGGTTCTCCGCCGGCACGCGGCAGTTGTCGAACCTGACCTCGCCCTCGGGCATGCCGCGCACGCCCATCATCATCGGCACGCGCGTGACCGACAGGCCCGGCGTGTCGCCGGTCACGATCACGCCGCCGATGCCCGCCGCGCCCGGCGTCTCGCCGAACCGCGCGAAGACGAGGTAGAGCTTCGAGACCCCCGCGCCGGTGATCCAGCATTTCTCGCCGTTCAGCACGATCTCGCCGCCGTCGCGCGCCGCGCTGGTGGCCAGCGATGTCGCCGCCGAGCCGGCCTGCGGCTCGGTGATGGCGATGGCCGGCTTGTCGCCCTCGACGATCAGGGCGAGCCAGTTGCGCTTCTGCGCCTCCGTGCCGTGTTCCAGGATCGCCTTCGGGATCGCGGTGTTGGCGTCCACGACGATGCGCGCGACCGTTCCGCACAGCTTGGCGATCTCCTCCACCACCCCGACCATGTCGGCAAGGCTGGCGCCCGCGCCGCCATAAGCTTGCGGCACTGTCATGCCCATGAAGCCTTCCGCGGCGAGCGCTTCGACGACCGGCCAGGGATAGGCGTTGGTGCGGTCCATCTCCGCGACATGCGGCGCGACGGTGTCCGCCGCGAAACGCGCGGCGCGGGCGCGCAGCCCGGTTTGCTCAGTCGTTTCCCGATCCATTGTTCGCAATCACAGGTTGACTTGGTCGATGCGGCACGGCCGTCGCGGAAGGCGCCACTTCGAGCCTGCCGTTCGTTTTCACGTTTTTGTGAAGCCAAGTCTGGGCGGATTGCGATCTATTTGTCCAATGCAATCTGGTTCGCAAACCTATCGCATTCTGATATGGATAAGCGATGGACCTGCGTCAGATGCGCTATTTCGTCGGCGTGGCCGAGCAACTCAGCTTTTCCCGCGCCTCTGAGACCCTGAACATCAGCCAGTCCGCGCTGTCGCGCCAGATTCACCTGTTCGAGGAAGAACTTGGCGTGCGGCTGTTCGACCGGATCGGCCGCAGCATCGCGCTGACGCCGGCCGGGCAGGAGCTATTGCAGCGCTGCCAGGCCATCCTGAACGACGTGGAGTCCGTCGCGCTCAGGGCCGGCGAACTGTCGGGCGGTTTCGCCGGCCGGCTGCGCGTCGGGGCGACGCCGCAGACGCTGGAAAGCCTCGTTGCCGGCTTCCTGCCGGGCTTCAGGGCATCTTTTCCGCAAATCGAGATCACGCTGGTGGAGGACGGCTCGGCGCGCCTGTCCGAACAGCTTGAAAGGGGGCGTCTGGACCTTGCCATCGCCGGGCGGCCGGGAGACTCGGTGCTCACCGGGCGCGAGCTGTTCCCGCTGGGGACGCTGGCGGTCGTGCCCTCGGACAGCCCGCATCTCGGCAAGCCGCGTCTCGATGCGGCCGAATTGGCGGAGGAGAGCCTGCTGCTGCTGCGCCGCCACTTCCTGACGCGCCGGCTGTTCGACGGCGCCTGTCAGGCCGCCGGCTTCGCGCCGCGCGTGATGATCGAAAGCGCCAGCCCGCATTGCCTGCTGGCTTTCGTCGCCGCCGGGCTGGGCACGGCGATCGTTCCTTCCACCGTTCTGCTCGACGACTTGCACGGCAACGCCGTCCCGCTTTATCGCGGCGCGGGCCAACTGGGCTGCGCGATGTCGATCCTGTGGGATCCGCGCCGCTACATGGCCCCGGCCGCCACGGCGTTCGTCGAGGCGCTGCACGCCGCGACGCGCGCGCATTATCCCGGCAGGGAGTTCGTGCGCGATCCCTTACCGGCAACTGTTTCCGGGAGTTAGTGGATGTTGCGATCTGTCAGACCCGCGTCATGCCCGCAATTGGACCCCGCCCGGTCGGGCGCTCAGACACGCCTGAAGGCGTGTCCGGGGTGCTTCGCCGCCAGCGTCACGCTCCCCAGCGCGCCCAATCCAGCTTGATCGGGTGCGTTGAGCCAGAGCCTGTCCCGGCCGAAGAGCCGGGAACCGGCGGCCGGCCCGGGGGTTCCCATCGCAAATTCGCGCGGCGAATTTCGATGGGGTCCCCCGTTGGGCCGTAACCGGCGGACGAAGCCGAAGGCGGGCGCGAAGCGACCAATGTTCGCCGGAAAGCAAAGAATCCGGATGGCGTCGCTGCGCTCGCCACGACGAAGTCTGAACCGCTTCGATCGGGCAAAACGCGCGTTAGCTGTTGGCGAGACGGGCGCGCGCCAGCGCGGCGCCCGCGCCCAGCGCCTTGAGCTTGCCGGCAGCGACCTCGCGCGGCAGCGGCGCCATTCCGCAGTTCGTGCAAGCCTGGATCCGCTCGGCATCGGCGTGCTTCTGCGCTTCGGCCAGTATGCCCGCCACCGCCTCGGGCGCTTCGATGGAACGGCTCGCCACGTCGATGGCGCCGACGAGAATGGTCTTGCTGTCGAGCAGCCGGATGAGCGAGATCGGCACCTGCGATCCCTGGCATTCCAGCGAAACCTGCTGAATGCGGCTGGCGTTGATGGCGGGAAAGATTTCCTCGTATTGCCGCCATTCCGAGCCCAGCGTCTCCTTCCACCTGAGGTTCTCCTCGATGCCGTAGCCGTAGCAGATATGCACGGCCGTCTTGCAGGTCAGCCCTTCGGCGGCGGCTTCGAGCGCGGCGATGCCCCAGTCCTTCACATCGTCCATGAAGACGTTGAAGGCCGGCTCGTCGAACTGGATGACATCGACGCCCAGCGCGTTGATTTCCCGCGCTTCCTCGTTCAACGCCTTCGCGAAGGCCATCGCCATGTCCGCACGCCGGCCGTAATGCGCATCGGCAATGGTATCGCAGATGGTCATCGGGCCGGGCAGCGTGAATTTCAGCTTGTGCCTGGTATGCGCCCGTGTGAAGCGGACATCCTCGACATGGACCGGGGCGGGGCGGACGACGGGCCCCGTCACGGTCGGCACCTCGGCTTCGTAGCGGTCCGCGCGGATGCCCATCTTCGTCTTCTTCTGCCAGTCGATGCCCTCGATCTTTTCCAGAAAGCCGTGGACGAAGTGAATGCGGGACTGCTCGCCGTCGGAGACGATGTCGATGCCCGCATCCTCCTGTTCCTTCAGCCAGACCAGCGTGGCGTCGCGCTTGGCCTCGGCCAGTTCCGCGCCGCTCAGGCGCCAGCCCGCCCACAGCTTTTCCGGTTCGGCCAGCCAGCCCGGCTTCGGCAGGCTGCCGGCGATGGTCGTGGGAAACAGGTTATTGTCCGGCATCGTCTTCCTCCCCAGCAGGTCGCCCTTCCCTTGACGTCACAGGGCGGTTTGTCGATGCGATTTAACCACTGATGGCGGCGTTACGACACCTCTATAAATCCCGGCAGGTCGGGGTAGTGACGGCGCGCCCGCAAACAGACACAATAGCGTCGGCGAATGCGATCACGCGGCTGCAAGCGCCGCCGAGCCGGGGAGAGCGAGCGATGAACCACCAATCCATTCTGGCCGCCTGCGGCTTCACCGAATCCGAACTGAACGGCGGCGCGATGTCCGTCACCACGCCCATCGACGGCTCGGAGATCGCGCGGCTGCACCAGCACGGCCCGGACGAGGCCGAAGCCATGATCGCGCGCGCCCGCGAGGCGTTTCTCGCCTGGCGCGAAGTCCCGCCGCCGCGCCGTGGCGAGTTGGTGCGGCTGATCGGCGAGGAACTGCGCGCGGAAAAGGAGAATCTCGGCGCGCTGGTGACGCTGGAGACCGGCAAGATCCTCCAGGAGGGCCTCGGCGAGGTGCAGGAGATGATCGACATCTGCGACTTCGCCCTCGGCCAGAGCCGCCAGCTTTACGGCCTCACCATCGCCTCGGAACGCCCCGGGCATTCGATGCGCGAAAGCTGGCATCCGCTGGGCGTGTGCGGCGTCATCACCGCGTTCAATTTCCCCGTCGCGCCGTGGTCGTGGAACGCCGCGCTGGCGTTGGTGTGCGGCGACCCGGTGCTGTGGAAGCCGTCGGAAAACGCGCCGCTCACCGCGCTGGCCGTGCAGAAGATCTGCGAGCGCGCGATGGCGCGGTTCGGCGACGACGCGCCGGCGGGGCTGACGCAGGTCATGGTCGGCGGGCGCGAGCTTGGCCAAACGCTGGCGAACAGCCGCGATGTGCCCGTCCTGTCCGCGACCGGTTCGGTTCCGATGGGCCGGGCGGTGTCGGCAACCGTGGCGCAGCGGCTGGGGCGCTGCATCCTCGAACTTGGCGGCAACAACGGCGCCATCGTTGCGCCCTCGGCGGACCTCGAACTGGCGCTGCGCGCCATCGTGTTCGCCGCGGTCGGCACGGCAGGTCAGCGCTGCACGACACTGCGCCGGCTGATCGTGCATGAAAGCATCTATGACGAGCTGATCCCGCGACTGGCCGATGTCTATGAACGGCTGCCCATCGGCGATCCTTTGAAGGACGGCGTGCTGGTCGGCCCGCTGATCGGCGAGAGGGCGTATGAGGCGATGGAGCGCGCGCTGGAGCAGGCGCGCGCGGATGGCGGCACGGTGCATGGCGGCGGCCGGACGCTCACCGATGAATTTCCCGGCGCGGTGTATGTGAAGCCGGCCATCGTGGAAATGCCCGGTCAGACCGAGATCGTCCGCGAGGAGACCTTCGCGCCGATCCTTTACGCTATGAAATACCGCGATTTCGACGAGGCGGTCGCGCTGCATAACGGCGTGCCGCAGGGCCTGTCGTCCTGCATCTTCTCCACCGATGTGCGCGAGACCGAAGCGTTCCTCTCGGCGACCGGATCGGATTGCGGCATCGCCAATGTCAATATCGGCCCGTCCGGCGCGGAGATCGGCGGCGCGTTCGGCGGCGAGAAGGACACCGGCGGCGGGCGCGAGAGCGGCTCCGACGCCTGGAAGGGCTACATGCGCCGGCAGACCGGCACGATCAACTACTCGCGCGAGCTGCCGCTGGCGCAGGGGATCAAGTTCGAGCTGTGACGGCTGTTCGTGGCGAACCACTGTCCGCGAGCGAGGCGGGCACGAAAGTCGCAGACCTCAGAAGCTGACCCTCAGGCCGACCGTGTAGTTCATGCCGTCGTCCGACGAGATCCTGGTGCCGTTCTGCGACCCCTGTATCCCGAAGGGCGAGCCGCCTGCCTCGTCGGTGTTGTTGTAGCGGATAGTCGGGACAAAGCTCAGATACTCAGCCTGGCCGTAAAGCTCCACGCCGCCCCAGTTCATCTGGCGCCCCAGCCCGAGTTGCAAGCCTGCAATGACCGATGCGCTGTCCTTTTCATCGTCAATGCTGCCCCATTCCCGGATGAAGCCGTCGCCCGTGAGAACGTAACCGGCGTAGCGGCCTTCATACTCCGAATGCACCCGGTAGACACCGCCTTGAATGTCGAAGCTGAACATCCAGCCGTCTTCCAGGCGGAACTGGTCCTCGAAGCCGACGAAGCCGCCGAAATAGTGGGTGTCCAGCTTCCGGTCATAGCTTACGGGATAAGGGCTCAGCGAGTCGGTGGCCGTCAGGTCGGTGCGCTCGTTCAGACCGCGTACGCCCACACCGATCTTCCATCCCGTGCTGTCATAATATGCCGGGCCGTCCTTCAGCCCGCCACCTTGCAAAAAGGCCCATCCGGCATCGACCGAGACCCCCCAATAATGGAGCGTTCTGTCTGCCTTCGCGCTCAGTTCACCGAATGGGCCGGTATTGTTTTCCTCCTCGGGGTCGAAATCGACGATGTTCACGTAGGCGCAGTCCGTCGTTTCCGTGAATTCGCAGCTGGCGCGCCCATCGCCTTCGTACTGCGCGTAAAATCCGGACAGACCGAAGCTGAGATAATCGCCGTCGCCCAGCGGGTGACGGGCGAAGTCAGCCAGCCGCGCGTTGAAACGGACACCGTCCACGTCGCCGTCATGCTCCTCAAGGCGATCCTGCGCCTTATCGAAGAATGTGCCGGACAGCACGGTGCCCATTTCGATTTCGGGCAGTTCGAACCGGGAATAGCCGGCGGACATGGAAAACGTCGCGTGCGCGGGCCAGTAGGCCTCGTCGAGGCGTTCCAGCCTTGCTAGGTCACCCTCGAGGGTCGGATCGGTTCCGTCCACGATAACCCGGATCCCCGCCGCCGCGCGGAAGCGTTCGTAATCGCGGTCCCGAAGATCCTGCTCGAAGAATTGGTAGCGGAGGTCAGAGTAAAACTGCATCCGGGATGAATATTGGTAGGTGACGAGGGAATTCAGTTCCGTCGAATCATATTCGAAACTGTCGCCGATCTCTCTGACCTTCTGTCGTATCGCCCTGAAAGCCAGCGAAATGCCCGGCAGCGGCAGATAGGTAGCCGCGACCTCGTAAGATTTGACATCCGACAACAGGCTGCGCGTCGCTGATGGCTCCCCGATATAGCGCTCGATGGATGCGGCAAGCGAAAAGAACGGGTTGGGCTTCCAGGTCAGGTTGCCGTCGAAGTAGCTCGAGTTGAAATCGTCGATCCTATCGTCTTCCAGCTCGCGGCGGTTCCAGCGCATGCCGAAATCGCCCTGGAGCGCGGGGGAGAAGACGATTCGCACGCCCGCTTTCGCGTAGACGTCATCCGCGTCCCGGTCGACTTCCTCCTCCAGCGGCTGGTTGGTGTAGTTCACGTCCGCGGCGTTGACTTCCCCGTAGAGCCCCCACCAGTTCTTGTTGCCGACAAGAATGCCACTGCCCACCTCCGCGCGCTGCGCGTCGAAACTGGAGGTGCGGTAAAGCCCCGCGACGTCGTCCGGAACGTCCGGCGAAACGGAGTCGAACTCCTGGTACTGGACATCGGTAAACCGCCCGCGAAGGAAGGTCGCGACAACGGAATCCTGGTAGCCCAGCTCGGTGAAGGCGCCGGCGGTCCGATCCGCGTTGAATGAGAATTCGTCATTCTCGAACAGACCGCCCGCCTGTAGCGAGAGGCCGGGCGCGAGCATGTGGATGACCTTGCCTTCAACCGTGCCCTTCAGCCGGCTGCGCCGATCGACGCCGGCACCGAAATACTGCCAGCTTCCGACGGCATTGAGATTCACGAGGGTGCGTTCGCCAACCGCGGAAAGACTCACGCCAGCGCCGGTTCTGACAAATGGCGCCCCGTCTTCCTCGAAATTCTTGTCCGGATTGCTGTCGTAGCCGACTTCGGAGAAAGCCATCGGCGTGACGATGACGCCAGGCATCAGCGCGATGCCGCGTTCTGTCTCCTCCGGCTCCGCGGCCTTGAGCCGGTCCGCCGCCTTTTCGAAGGGCTGATCGCCGGGGCTGGCCGTTACGGGCTGGGCCGCGGGCTGCGGCGCATGAGCGCCCAGCAAGGCGCACACAGATATGGCGTAGCAGAAAATGGATCGACGCATGTTTTCCCCCATCGTCTTTCGAAATTCTTTTACCGGGAAACGCATACGCCGATACGTGATACACTCTCCTTGTGATCGTTACAGACTGACTTTACGCCACTTTTTACAGGTTATGCGCGTATACAACCGTTATTGCCGAACACGAATTGTCGCTTCCGTCGTTGTGCCGGTATTGACGTCCAGATAACCACTGCTCTCCGTGGAAATGACAGTGTCAGCGAGAGAGGCGCCGTGTGTTCCGGAAGGTGTTGTTCGGGAAATGGCCTTGGCGAGTTCTTCGACCACGACATAAGCATGGCCGTCGATGTAAATCACAGTGTGATTTTCGGAACGCGCCTTGGCGAGGATGTTGCCGCCCTTGGCATAGACGCGCGACTTGGCGGACTTGTCCTGCTCGTACTGCGCATGGCCGTCTTCAACCACAAACGTCGTGAAGTTCCCGGCCGTGGCGTTCGCCCAGGCTTTCTTCACGCCGCCGGGCACCGTGGCCTGCGCACCTGTCTCGACGTCGGCAAAGGTCTGCGAGTTGTAGCTTGCATAAGCGCTCTGGACGGTCGTCCAGGCATCCGACCTCGCCACGCCCTGCGAAAATCCGCCGCCTGCCTCGGCAGCCGTGGTACTGGCCAGCATCATCAGGGATGATACCAGCGCGGCGGGCCAGCGACGGCCCGTTCTCTGCTGGATGGACATTGTTCCCCCATCGTCTTGTTGTTGTGCCCCAAAGTCTCGCGTGCCACTCGTCGTCTGGTAAGGTTCTTGTAGCGACAACTCCTCGGCTTGGTAGATCGCGCCTAATACAATCTACAGTAGCATTTGAAGACGCACGTTTTCCCTGAGCCGGCCGACATGCGGTCAGTCCGGATGGTGAATGGTCTTTCCGCCGACCGGATGAGCCGACGGAAAGACGCGCAATCGATTAATTCGAGTGATTCGGCTCGAAGTTCCGGCCATTTGGCTCGAAGTTGCCGATCTTGAAGCCCGCGCCGGTGCCTACCCCCGAGCCGGCGACCGCGCCGGAATGCGACTGGGCCGACCCCATGCCGTATTCGGTCGTAAAGCCGGAAACATTTCCACCGTAGGACTGGGAACTGGTCTTTTTCTCAAACTTGGTGTTCGACTGCTTCCTCGTGACGCCGAACGACTTACGGGTATCAGTTTCCGCAATGCTTTCGCTGTAGGTCTCGCCGGACTTGTAGCCGTGTACTTTGGCTTCGCCGTTGGCCGCGGCGTCGCCATAGGCCCATTTGCCGAAGTTGCCGCCGACGCTCTGGAAGCTGTAGCCGCCAGCATAAGCCGCCGTCGAGACGCTCGTCGCCAGCGCAGCAATTGCCATAATACGAACCAAATTCATGATATCCTCTCCATGCTATGGTCTAGTTGCCGTGCAACGGAAAGCCTGCCTGCATGCGGGCTTTCCGTTTTTTGTGGCCTCAGATTTTTTCTGACACCGCAAGCGACTTATAACAGTACCACAATAAACCAACAATGAATTGGATACGTGCATACTCCAATGTGCGGCAACTTTAGGTTGATGGTGGTATTTATACCACAGTCTATTTTTTGTGCTTGCATTGCTTCACGAATCGCTTCGCAGATGATTGTTTCGGCTTCATTGCCGCCCGTTAACCTTTGTCTGCATCCCTCCAGTAATGCCTGAAATTCCACAAGCTTTGGTTTCAGCAGCATTTGACTTCACGGCGCGTGCAGCGGCGATGCGCCTGTAGAGCCGGTGTCCCATACGCGCAGAGATGACGGCGCGCCGGCAGAAACGCGTTCCCCACAGAAATGCGGTGTTGAAAGTCCCGATGCCCCGATCTTGCGGCGTCGGCGTTCGCCTGGCGAACTCTCACGCACCGCCGGCAAGCCGGCGCAACCGCGCCCAGTCGTCGGGGCTGAGCGGGATGCCGTTGCGGTTCGCCCGGCGTCGCGCGGCGTAGCGCCGATCGCCAGGCAAGCGCGCCACGCCCGCCTCCGCCAGCCGGGCGATCAGTTCCTCGACCCGCGCCGTGAACGGACGCGTCGCGCCCTGCGCCGGGTCGATCAGCATGATGACCTGGCCGGTATGCGGGATGACCGCGCCGGGATAATCGCTCCAGTCCACCTCGAAGGAGAACTTCCCGCCGGTCAGCGCCGCGGCCATGATCTCGACCATCATGGCGATGGACGAGCCCTTGTAGCCGCCGAAGGGCAGCAGCGCGCCGCCGTCGAGAACCGCCTGCGGGTCGGTGGTCGGGTTGCCCTCAGCATCGACGCCGTAACCGGGCGGCAGCTCGCGTCCTTCCCGCGCGGCGATCTGCACATCGCCATTGGCCATCGCGCTGGCGGCCTGGTCGAAGACGACCGGATCGCTGCCTGCGCGCGGCGCGGCGAAAGCCAGCGGGTTGGTGCCGTAGACCGGCTTTGTCCCGCCGTAGGGGACGACGCAGGCCATGCTGTTGACCATCGAGATGGCGACGAAGCCTTGCCGCGCGAACGGCTCGATGTCCGGCCAGAGCGCGCCGAAATGCTGGCAGTTCCGCGACGCGAGGATGGCGACGCCGTTCGCGCGCGCCTTGGCGATCAGCAGGTCGCGCGCGGCATCCGTCGCGGCGAGCGTGAAGCCGTTGTTGGCGTCGGCGCGGACGAAGCCGGGCGCGACATCTTCCACCACCGACTCCGCCTGACCGTCCACCCAGCCGGATTTGAGCGTGGAGATATAGCCATCGACGCGGAAGATGCCGTGGCTCAGCGCGCCGTCGCGCTCCG
>JBKGZY010000082.1:0-10947 GCA_046543175.1 Dichotomicrobium sp. | reverse complement strand
CTTCTATGTGCTGCGGGCCGGCTGCGCCTGGCGCATGCTGCCCAAGGATTTTCCACCGATGACGACGGTCTATGGCTGGTTTTTGCGCTTTCGCCGCGCCGGCCTGTTCAAGACCATCAACCACCACCTCGTCATGCGCGAGCGGGTCGGGGATCTCGATCTCGAGCGCCTGTCATTGCCTGTGCTGACGATCACGCTGGCGGGGCTGGACGCTTTCAACCCGTGCGCCTTCTTCGTGCTGCTGTCGCTCCTGAGCCTGATGGTTCACGCGAAAAGCCGGGCGCGCATCGCCATTGTCGGCGGTGTTTTCGTTCTGATTTCCGGACTGATGTATTTCGTCTTCATGGCGGCGTGGCTAAACCTCTTCATGCTCGTGGAGAACGTCGTCTGGGTGACGATCGTTGCCGGCCTCGTCGCGCTGACGATCGGTGTTCTCGGGATCAAGGATTATCTCGCTCTGGGCCGGGGGCCAAGCCTGTCGATCCCCGCCTCCGCCAAGCCGGGGCTGTTCGAGCGCATGCGCCGCCTGATCTCGGTTCAGAGCATCGCGGCGCTGTTGCTTGGCACGGGCGCGCTGGCCATCGCAGCGAACAGTTACAAGCTGCTATGCACCAGTGGTTTTCCGCTTGTTTACACGCGGCTGCTGACCCTTCATGACCTGCCCCACACGGCGCGCTATACATACTTGGCGCTTTACAATTTCGTTTACGTGATACCACTGCTTGTCGTCGTGGTTGCGTTTGTGATTACCCTTGGATCACGCAAGCTGACGGAAAATGAAGGCCGGACGCTGAAGCTTCTCTCCGGGCTGCTGATGACGGGAATGGGGATTACTTTGATCGTTGCGCCGCTGGGCTTGCTCGTCACGGCGCTCATTCTGACGCTCGTCATCAAGACGCTGGATCGGCCGCCGCGAGGGACCGAACACAAGTAAGGTACGGCTTGTGGATCCCGCCCCGCCCGTCAGGCCTCAGGATGGCCGGCAAGAGAACAACCAAGAACATACAGGAGCACGCGACCATGAATGAGCAAACCCCGAAGAGAAATCGCCTGACGCCGTGGTATATCGGTTTGGCAATCGTCATCGCCGCCGTGATATTCGTCGGTTACCGGATGGCTGCAACTGACTGTCCGGCGCCCTTGTTCGTCGAGTTTGGCGTGCTCTTTGTCATTCCCGTTGTCTATCTCGTCCTGATGTATCTCACGCTGAGCAGTCAGGATTGAGCGGTCCGTCGGGCCGCCTCCCCGCCCGGCGCGGAAGGCCGTTACGGCAGATGAAAGGCGCTGCGCATGCAGGTCGGGCTGATCAGGGAAATCAAGAACAACGAGAACCGCGTCGCCCTCACGCCGGACGGCGTGCGCGCCCTTGCCGATGCAGGCCACCGGGTGCGCGTCGAGCATGGCGCGGGTATCAACTCCGGCTTTTCGGATGACGACTATGCCGGCGCGGGCGCGCAGATCACCGGACCCGACGAAGCCTGGGCGAGCCAACTGGTCCTCAAGGTGAAGGAGCCGCAGGAGAGCGAGTATCGCCATTTCGCCGAAGGACAGATCATTTTCACCTATTTTCATCTGTCCGGCGTCGACCCTGCGCTGACGCGGGCGCTGCTGGAAAACAGGGTGACCGCGCTCGCTTACGAAACCGTGCGCGGCCCGGACGGCAGGCTGCCGCTGCTTGCCCCGATGTCGGCTGTCGCCGGGAGCATGTCGATAAGCGTCGCAAACCATTATCTGGCGCGGGTAAACGGCGGGCGCGGCGTGCTCCTCGGGAGGGTCGCCGGGGAGTCGCATGGCAAGGTCGTCGTGATCGGCGACGGCGTCGTCGGGCGTCATGCTGCGGCTCACGCCACCGGCCTCGGAGCGCAGACTTTCCTGTTCGGCCGGCACGAGGACCGTTTCCCGAGTCTGCGCGAGGCCATCAGCCCCGATCTCAACTGCGTGGTATCGAACGAAGAGAATATCCGTGCGCATCTGAGGGATGCCGATGCCGTCATCGGCGCGGTGCTGCTGCCGGGAGCGCGCGCGCCGCATCTCGTGAGCGAAGAGATGGTTTCGCAGATGCAGCCCGGCGCGGTCATCGTGGATGTCAGCATCGATCAGGGCGGATGCGTCGAGACCAGTCGCCCGACCCCGCATTCCGACTCCGTGTTCCGGGTGCATGACGTCATTCATTACTGCGTCACGAACATGCCCGGCGCCTACCCGATGACCTCCACCCGCGCCCTGACCAGCGCCACCCTGCCTTACATCCTGCGCATTGCGGAGAAGGGCCTTCCCGCGGCCGCTGACGACGCGGGGCTTGCCGAAGGCGTCAACACCTTCAGCGGCGCAATCACGAACCGCTCGGTGGCTGAAGCGCTGGACATGACGGACAGCTACCGTCCGCTGGCTGATCTCATTATCGGCGGCTGAGCAGCTAGAGCATTTTCTGCAAAAGTGGGAACCGGATTTGCGTCCTAAGCCGAAGGCCGGCGCAAAGCGGCAAAAATGCGACAAAACAATAATTTAGAGCGCGTTCACTGACTCGGATTTCTCTGAACGCGCTCGAGGAGGGGCTGAAGCCCGTCAATTGCTCAAACGCCGGCGGCATCATCCGGCTCAAGGACAAGAACGGGTGCGTGACGGCCAGCCGCGAGCGCGCGCGCGAACGCCCACGCTTCACTGTGCCTGCTCGTCACGATCAGTCGCTCGCCAAACCGCGCGAGCGCCGTCACGCAAATGGCCGGATCAGACAGGGCTGCCGCCGCGACATCGATCGTTTGCACGCTCAGCTCCGCAGCGGCAAGCGCACTCGGCTCGGCCGCCCCCGAGTCGGGGGCGTAGGCCCTCAGCAGCACAAGCGGCGCGCCCGCCGCGGCCGCGATCGCGGCCGCCGTCTCGATACTGCGATCATCCGAGCGCGCGGCGATGGCGACGATCGGCCCGGCATTGCGGCGCATAGGCGTGGGCACAAGCAGCACCGCGGCGGGCGAATGGAATGCCGCTTCGGTGAGCCAGAAGAACTGCTGGGTTGCCCGCTCGGCGGCGCTTGGCGGCTCCGCGATCATCACGATGTCGGTGGTTTGCGACAGCGCCGTGATGGCCTGGGCCACGGGATCGCGCCGCACCTCGAACTGGAACCGCGTTGCCAGCCGTCGCGCGGCCTCGGTAAAGGCGCGTTCGGCATGTCGCGCGGCCAGTTCCGCCTCGTGCGCGATCTGCTCGCCGTGGAGCGGTCGCCACCCCCCGCCAAGGGGCCGGAACTCGCGCGCGAACGGGATGCCGGCGAGGTGGCGCAGGCTTGGATCGTCGAGAAACAGTCCCAGCAGATCGAGTTGCAGCAGATCGGCCAGATCGACGGCCAGTCCGGTCGCCGGAGCGCTGCTGCCCGGTGACAGGCCGAGGATCAGCCGCTTGAAACTGTGGGTACGGACCGTGTATGTCATGCCGTTGGCTCGTCCGGCTTCTGCCTCGTGAACGCGCGCCGGATCGAGGCGAAGGCCCGCAGCCTGTCCTCAGCCCTGCGGTTCAGGCTGCCCTCGGGATAGCTGCCGTCTGGCAGGCGCGCGCCCGCCTCGATGCCGGTCAGGAGCGATATGCCCTGATCTATCGTGCTCACGGGATAGATCGCAAACTGGCCCGCCTTGCAGGCTTCGATTACGTCGGCGCGGAGCATCAGGTGCTGCCCATTGGACTGCGGGATCAGCACGCCCTGCCTGCCGGTTAATCCGCGCGCCTGGCAGATATCGAAGAACCCTTCGATCTTCTCGTTGACGCCGCCGATGGGCTGGATTTCACCGTACTGGTTCACCGATCCCGTCACCGCCAGGTCCTGGCGCAGCGGTACATCGGCCAGCGCGGACAACAGGGTATAGAGTTCTGCCGAGGACGCGCTGTCGCCCTCCACCCCGCCATAGGATTGCTCGAAGACGAGGCTCGCCAGCAGCGACATGGGCGTGTCGAGCGCGTAGCGCCCCGAGAGGTAGCCCGACAGGATCAGCACGCCCTTGGAATGCAGCGGGCCGCCCAGTTCGACCTCGCGCTCGATGTCGACCACTTTGCCCGCGCCGGGCCGGACCTGGCATGTGATGCGCGTGGGCTTCCCGAAGGCGAAGCCGCCGAGTTCGGTGACGCTCAAGCCATTTATCTGCCCGGTCGCCGCGCCGTCCGTATCAATCAGCGCGACATTTTCGAGGATCGCCTCCTGGCTGCGGTCGCGCAGGCGCGCGGCCCGCGTGATCCGCGCCTTTAATGCCTGATCGACATCCTCACGGGCGATCGCTTGCCGGTCTGCACGGCCCGCCAGCACATCGGCTTCAATCAACACGTCCTGCAACTCCTCCACCAGCAGCGAGAGCTTGCCGGCATGGCCGGCAAGGCGCGCGGCATGCTCCAGAACCAGCGCAACCGCCTCCCGCTCCAGCGGGCGCAGGGCGTCCCGCCTTGCCATCGCCGCGACAAGCCGGGCGAGCAGCCCCTCGGTCTCCGGCGTGCGCTCCACATCGTTTTCGAAATCCGCCAGCACCTTGAAATGTTCACGCATTTCCGGATCAAGCGCGCTCAGCAGGAAATAGAGCAGCCGGTCCGCGAACAGGATCACCTTGACGTCGAGCGGGATCGGGTCGGGTTCGAGCGAAACGGTGCTGGTCAGACCCACGAACTGCGCGACATCCTCAATCGCGATCTCGCCACGGCGCAGTGTTCGCTTGAGCGCGGCCCAGCTGAACGGCTCGCTGAGAAGCTGTCGCGCATCCAGCAGCAGATAGCCGCCATTGGCGTGATGGAGCGCCCCCGCCTTGATCAGCAGGAAATTCGTGATCAATGTGCCCTGAACAGGCATGTGCTCGATCCGTCCCAGCAGATTGCCGAGGGTGGGATGGAGCTCCTCGATAATCGGCACCTGCTGGTCATGGTCGTCCTGCGCGACGAGGACATTCACCTTGTAGCGGTCGAACGGGGTGACCGGCCGGGCGAATTTGGACGCTTCTTCGGCCTCCTCGCTTTTCATGACGAATGTCTCGACATTCTCGACGAGGTCGTTTCGCACCGCATCGATATGTTCGATGACGCGAGGCACGTCGCTGAAAGCGGCCTTGGCCTCTTCTATGAGCTGATCGACGGCATAGCCGGCCGTTTCCCGGTTGAGCTTGCGCAGTTCCTCGCGCCGCTGCCGGTCCCACTGCGGCACCTGGTGAATGATGTGTTCGAGGTCCTTTTCCAGTTCCTCGATGATAGCCTTGACCTCTTGGCGCTTCTCCTCCGGCCAGGCGTTGAACTCTTCCGGCGGGACCACTTCGCCGTCGCGGCTTGGCGCGAGCGCGAAGCCCATCGGTGTGCGCAGAATGACGATGTTCTTTTCCGCTGCCTTCTTGCGCAGATCCGCGAAGGCATCGCCTTGTGTCTTCTGAAAGGTTTCGTCGATCGTGCCCCTGCGGGCCTGGTATTCCTCGCTCTGGAAGACCGCCGGAAGGGTGCTCTGGAGATCGTCGACAAGCTTGTCCATCACGTGCTGGAATTGCCGGGCACGCCGGGCCGGCAGTTCGATCGCCACGGGACGATCGCTGTCCTCGAAGTTGTTGACGTAAACCCAGTCGGACGGCGAGGCGCGCGTCTGTCGCTCGCCCGCCCCGTTGGCCAGCAGTTCCTTGACCGCGGATTGCATCCGCGCGCCATGCGGCCCGATGACGAAAAGGTTGAAGCCGTCCTTCTCGACCTGCGTACCGAGGTGAATCGCGTCGAGCGCGCGCGACTGGCCCACCATCCCCTCGATCGGCTCCAGGTCGTCGGTCGTGACGAAATCGAGTTCCGAGAGATCGGCGTGCCGGTAAAGCCGATCCGCGCTCAGCGGTTCTGTGGGATGGTCTTCGGCATTCATTACAATGCCCGCATAGATTTTTCTCCGGGTAGTCGGCAAATTTTGGCAAATTTTGCGCCCTCGTCCTTGACTGCGGTCAAATCAAGACCTCACTTCGTAATGAAAATTGCGCTGCGCCGGAAGCGAGTGACTTGCCCCATATAGCAACACCAGTTGCCCAAGTGAAAACCCGGCGCTCCTTGGCCCATCACGCTGCCTCCTTTCTTCACAGGACCAAAACCGGCTGACACTCACGCCTCTGATCGTTGATGTGTATCAATGCCGCGCGGCCATATCGCGGGTAATCTATTCAGTAATGCGAAGAGATGCCTGTTGAGCGTTTCGGCTAATGCAATCGCGATTACGAAGGCCGCCCCAAGCACGGAACCCGACAAGGGTGGAAAAGCGCCTTGGTAGTTTGAGATTTCGAATAATTCGACAGAGATTGTCAGGCGTAGGCCATCTGACTTGCGTCCTTCGCGGCCGACTCCGAAGGAAGGAGCAAGACGATGTCACGCATAATAGCCGTATCCAACCGTGTGCCCTTCTCGAATGGACAACCTCAGACAGGGGGCCTTGCGGTTGCGCTTGAGCCTGTCCTTCGCCGCCACGGCGGTGTCTGGTTCGGCTGGGACGGCGAGATTGTCAGCAGTCCGATGGATCTGCGGAATATTACTGAGCAGGACGGCTATTCGCTGGCGACCATCAAGCTGTCGCAGGAAGAGCATCGTTGCTATTACCTGGAATATGCCAACCGTACGTTGTGGCCGCTGTTCCACGGCCGGACCGATCTCGCGCGCTATGATCCGGAGGCTTATGCAACGTACCGCCGCGTGAACGAACGGTTCGCGCGTTACCTACGGGAATTGGCTCGGCCGGATGACCGGATCTGGGTTCACGACTATCATCTGATCCCACTCGGGCAACGCCTACGGGATATGGGCGTGAATGCTCGGATCGGTTTTTTTCTGCACATTCCGTTTCCTGCGCCGGAGGTTCTCGACAAGTTGCCCAGGTCTGGCGAACTGGTCGACCAGCTTCAAGCCTATGATCTGGTCGGTTTCCAAACCGAGCAATGTCGACGGAACTTCGAATGGGCGGCCGAGCGGTTCGGTTCCCCGTTGGCGGCGTACTCCCATGCGGCGGACCGCATGCGCCGGCGAAGCGCAACCGGCGCATTCCCGATCAGTATCGACACCCGAGGCTTCGAAGCGCTAGCGTCTTCGGCCTCGGTCGCCGATCTCGCCACTGCCCTTGGGGATGATGACCCCGCGGTGAGATGGATTTGCAGTGTCGACCGTCTCGACTACACCAAGGGATTGCCCGAGAAGCTTCAGGCCTTCGAGCTTTTTCTGGAGGAAACGCCAACGCTGCACGGCAAGGTTTCACTGGCGCAGGTCGCCGCGCCCTCGCGCGAAACGATCCCGGAATATGATCAGACCCGGCGCAGTGTCGAGGCGTTGGTCTCGCGGATAAACGAACGCTTCGGTACGCCGTCATGGCTGCCAGTCCACTACGTCGATCGGGCGATGGATCACGCACAAGTTGCCGCCTTATTTCGAAGGTCAGCGGTTTGTCTCGTGACCCCGTTGCGCGATGGCATGAACTTGGTGGCGAAGGAGTATATTGCCGCACAGGACCCCGACGATCCGGGCGTGTTGATCCTGTCGCGCTTCGCCGGGGCCGCGCACGAGCTTGCTGCTGCGCTCATCGTCGATCCAGGTAACCCCGCCGCGGTTGCAAGAGCAATCAAGGCCGCCTTGCAGTTGCCGGCCTCGGTGCGACGCCCAACTTGGGCGCGGATGTTCGCCTGGCTGCGGCAGCACGATGTCCATAGTTGGCAGCGAAATTTCCTCGCCGCGCTCGAGCGCGCCGTATGCTCCGCTGCTGCGAGAACAGCGCACAAAGGCGGGGAGAAGCTGCGGGCACACGAGCCGGTAGCTTAACATCTGATATTGCTACGTTGGGCCAGCCCTCTTTAGAGACGCACATGCGTGCCTCGTTCAGGCAGTGACGACCAAGAAGGCGAGAGAATATGTGAGCATAAGGACTATCATTATTGCGGTGATCGTCATCGTGGCTGGTATGGCTGGCTAATTTTGGTGGCAGTCCTCCGTGGAAGGGCCCACTTCCGAAACACCACCGGCTGAAAGTTCGTCGGGACCGACGCCAGAGGCCGACTCCTCGGTGAGTGCCGACGAGTCGCAAGAACAGGATGTGACTGCCTCTGAAGAACCTTCTGCTGAGCTGGAATGAACAACTTCCGTCATTGGGACTACGCCCGGCGTCCACGTCGATGCCACGCCTTCCGGTGTGGAATACACTGCCGCGCCGCAGTTGATGGAGCACCTGGCGGATCGCTGGGTGGATGAGTGGGAAGATTAGGGGTGGCGCATGCCTTCCGGGCGCTATGTTCGCTGGTTCTCCGCGCTGGGGCTGGGTGATGTCCCGCTTGTTGGCGGCAAGAACGCTTCCATTGGTGAGTTGTACCGCGAGCTGACTCCGCTCGGCGTGCGGGTGCCGAACGGCTTCGCGATTACGGCCGACGCCTATTTCGACATGCTGAGCGAGGCCGGCGCGTCGGACGGGCTGCACGCGCTTCTTGATGATCTCGACAACTCGAACGTGACGGCGCTGGCCGAGCGCGCGGCGGCCGCGCGCGAAATAGTCTATGGCGCGGGACTGAACGAGACGCTGCGATCGGAAGTCGTGGCGGCCTACGCCGAGCTGCGCGATGAATACGGCGACGATCTGAGCCTCGCGGTGCGAAGCTCCGCGACAGCCGAAGATCTGCCAAGCGCCAGCTTCGCCGGGCAGCACGACACCTACTTGAACGTCAAGGGCGACGAGATGCTACTCGACGCCTGCCGGCGCTGCTTCGCCTCGCTCTTCACCGACCGGGCCATCAGCTACCGTGCCGAGCGCGGCTTCGATCATTTCAAGGTCGCGCTGTCGATCGGCGTCATGAAGATGGTGCGTGCCGACCTCGCCGCGGCGGGCGTCATGTTCTCGCTAGACACCGAGACCGGCTTCAAGGATGTGGTGTTCATCAACGCGGCCTACGGCCTCGGCGAAAACGTGGTGAAGGGCACGATCGACCCGGACGAATTCTACGTCCACAAGCCGACCTATGAGCAGGGCTATCGCGCTGTGCTGCGCCGGCGGCTTGGCGACAAGCAGATGAAGATGGTCTACGCGACCGGGCACACGCGCGAGCAGACCCGCAATCTCCCCACGCCCGAAGCCGACCAACAGCGCTTCTGCATTACGGACGCAGACGCGCTCGATCTCGCCGGGCAAGCCATCGTCATTGCCAAGCACTATAGCACGCAAGCCGGCGAAGACCGGCCGATGGACATCGAATGGGCGAAGGACGGCAGGGATGGCCAGCTCTATGTCGTCCAGGCGCGGCCCGAGACGGTGGCCTCGCAGCGAAAGGCGAAGGTTCTCAAGACCTATCACATCAGGGAGCGCGGGCCGGTGCTGGCCAAGGGCCGGGCCGTCGGCAATCGAATAGCGACCGGCCAGGTGCATGTAATTCCGGACGCGCAGCATCTGGCGGACTTCAAACCCGGCGAAGTGCTCGTGGCCGACAGTACCACGCCGGACTGGGAGCCGGTGATGAAGACCGCTGCTGCGCTCGTCACGGCGCGCGGCGGACGGACCTGCCATGCGGCGATCGTCGCGCGAGAGCTGGGCATCCCGGCGGTGGTCGGGGCGGCGAATGCCAGCGAAACGCTGGCGGAGGCGGGCGAGGTCACGGTGTCCTGCGCGGAAGGCGATGTCGGCCGGGTCTACAAGGGCGCGCTGGCCTACGAGACGCAGGAGACCGACCTGAGCGGCCTGGAGCGCCCTGCCACGCAAATCATGATCAATGTCGGCAACCCGGAAGCAGCGTTCCAGCTCAGCTTCCTGCCGAATGACGGCGTCGGCCTCGCGCGGATGGAGTTCATCATCAACGAGTATATCAAGGTCCATCCGATGGCTCTGCTGCGCCCGGAAGAGGTCGAAGACAAGGAGGCCCGCGCGCAGATCGGTGTGCTGACGCGCAACTACGACCGCCCAGCCGATTTCTTCATCGAGCGGCTATCCGAAGGCGTCGGGACCATAGCCGCGGCGTTCTATCCCAAGCCGGTGATCGTGCGCATGTCAGACTTCAAGACCAACGAATACGCGCAGTTGATCGGCGGGCGCTCCTTCGAGCCGGAGGAGGACAACCCGATGCTCGGCTTTCGCGGCGCGGCGCGCTATGCGCATCCGGATTACGCCGAAGGCTTCGGGCTGGAATGCGCGGCAATGAAGCGCGTTCGCGAACAGATGGGGCTGACCAATGTTCGGCTGATGATCCCGTTCTGCAGGCGGGTCGAGGAAGCCAGGCGAGTACTGGAGGCGATGGCCGGGCAGGGCCTCAAGCGCGGCGAGAACGGGCTGGAAATCTACGTGATGTGCGAAATTCCGAACAACGTGCTACTGATGGAGGACTTCGCCGCGCTGTTCGATGGCTTTTCCATCGGCTCCAACGACCTGACGCAACTCACCCTCGGCGTCGACCGTGACTCGGAATTGGTGGCCTTCGACTTCGACGAGCGCGACTCAGGTATTCTCAGACTGATCCGTATGGCCGTGGAAGGTGCAAAGGCCAGCGGACGGCATATCGGCATTTGCGGGCAGGCGCCATCGGACTATCCAGAATTCGCACGCTTCCTCGTCGAAATCGGGATCGATTCCATCAGCTTTAACGCTGATTGCGTACCGCAAACCATGCGAAACGTGCTGGAGGTGGAAAAGGCGCTCGGGCGTGACCCTCGCGACGCCTGAACAATGGTTGACAGGCGTTAGCACGTTGACAATGCTCCCCTGAAACACCCTTTAAAGCATTGTCAGCAAAAAGTTGGAACCGGTTTTGCGCCGAAGCCGAAGGTCGGCGCGAAGCGACGCAGATGCGATAAAATCGAGAGCTAGACCGCATTCAGCGAAAGCAGAATCGCTGAATGCGGTCTAGCTGAACAAGCGAACACAGCATTCAATCCCTTCTGTGTAGCAAAGTCACGACTTCGAACGGTCTTGCTGTGGAGCATATTGTCGAGATGCCCATGACCGCTTCGAGGCGGAAG
>JBKGZY010000081.1:0-11112 GCA_046543175.1 Dichotomicrobium sp. | reverse complement strand
CGATCCGGATTTATCGCCCGATGCTGTAGTCAGGCCGCGGTTTCCAGCCGCTTGAGAGCGGTTTGCAGACGTTCCGCCGCGGCCTCCGCTTCGGCACGACGCTCGCGTTGCTCATCGACAACATGCTCAGGGGCGCGCGAGATGAACTGGTCGTTGCCGAGCTTCTTGTCGATCTTCTCGATCTCCGAGCCGACCTTCTCGATCTCCCGGCGCAGGCGGTCCCGCTCCGCGGCGATGTCTATGACATCGGCCAGCGGCAGCGCTACGATGGTCTCGTCCACGACCGTCTGGATCGCGCCGACGGGCGGTTCGTCGGCGAAGCTGATCGATTCCAGCCGGGCCAGCCGCGCGATGCTTTCCTCGTAGGTCTGCGCACGCCGGCGGGCGGTCTCATCAGCACCCACCAGAACCAGCGGAGCCTTCGCGCCCGGCGGCACGTTCATTTCCGCGCGGACCGAGCGGATTTCGCTGACGAGCGCGACAACCCAGCTCAACTCGGCATCGGCCTTTGAATCGGCCAGCCCCGTGGGGTGCGGCCAGTCGCTCAGGCACAGCAGATCGTCGCGCGTGATGCCCGACGCCTGCGCCAGCTTGTCCCAAAGCTCTTCCGTGATGAACGGCATGAACGGGTGCAGCAGCTTGAGGATCTGGTCGAGCGTCCAGGAAGCCGCCGCCTGTGTTTCCGTCTTGACCGGGCCGTCCGGGCCGTTCAGCGCCGGCTTGATGAGTTCGACATACCAGTCGCAGAAGGTGCCCCAGATGAAGGTGTACAGCGCATTTGCCGCGTCGTTGTAGCGGTGCTGCTCGATGGCCTGCGTGACCGTGCGCGCGGTGCGCTCCGTCTCGCCGAGGATCCAGCGGTTGATCGGGTGCTCGACCGCAGCCGGGTCGAAGCCCGGATCGATGCGGCAGCCGTTCATCTGCGTGAAGCGCGCGGCGTTCCACAGCTTGGTCGCGAAGTTGCGATAGCCCTCGACGCGCGCGGGCGACATCTTGACGTCGCGGCCCTGCGCGGCCATCGCCGCCAGCGTGAAGCGCAGCGCATCCGCGCTGTAGGTCTCGATCATCTCCAGCGGGTCGAGCACGTTGCCCTTGGACTTGGACATCTTCTGGCCCTTCTCGTCGCGGACCAGCGCGTGCATGTAGACCGTGTGGAACGGCACCTCCTCCATGAAGTAGAGCGCGGCCATCATCATGCGCGCGACCCAGAAGAAGATGATGTCGAAGCCGGTGACGAGAACGTCGGTGGGATAGTACCGCTTGAGTTCCGGCGTCTCTTCGGGCCAGCCGAGCGTGGAGAATGGCCACAGCGCGGAGGAGAACCATGTGTCGAGCACGTCCTCGTCCTGCTGTAGCTCGACCGCCTTGCCGTAATGCGCATTGGCCTGCTCATGCGCCTCGGCCTCGTCCATCGCGACGAAAATCTCGCCGTCCGGGCCGTACCATGCCGGGATGCGATGCCCCCACCAGAGCTGGCGCGAGATGCACCAGGGCTGGATGTTGCGCATCCACTCGAAATAGGTCTTTTCCCAGTTGCGCGGGACGAACTGCGTCCGGCCGTCCTCCACCGCCTTGATGGCCGGCTTGGCGAGCGTTTCGGCATCCGCGAACCACTGGTCGGTGAGATACGGTTCGATAACCTCGTCCGAGCGCTCGCCGAACGGAACCATCAGCGTATGGTCCTCGATCTTCTCGACGAGGCCGAGCGCCTCCAGGTCTTCGACGACCCGCTCTCGCGCTTCAAAGCGATCCAGCCCGCGATAGGCTTCCGGCGCGTTGTCGTTGATATGCGCGGACTCGTCGAAGATGTTGATCATCGGCAGGTCGTGCCGCCGGCCCACCTCGAAGTCGTTGAAGTCGTGCGCCGGGGTGATCTTCACCGCGCCCGATCCCTGTTCCGGGTCGGCGTGCTCATCCGCGACGATCGGAATTTCGCGCCCGGTCAGCGGCAGCTCGACCGTCTTGCCGACATACTTCTTCCAGCGCCTGTCATCCGGGTGGACCGCGACGGCGGTGTCGCCCAGCATCGTCTCGGGCCGCGTGGTGGCGACGGTGATATATTTCGTCTTGCCGGGCTGCTTGATGCGGTAGCGGAGGTGCCAGAGCTTTCCTTTCGTCTCGACCGAGTTGACCTCCAGATCGGAGATCGCCGTCTGGAACTTCGGATCCCAGTTGACGAGGCGCTTGTCGCGGTAGATCAGCCCGGCGCGGTACCAGTCGACGAAAACCTTGAGGACCGCCTTGCTCAGCCCGTCATCCATCGTGAAGCGCGCGCGCGACCAGTCGCAGCTTTCCCCCAGCCGCTTTTGCTGGTCGACGATCATGCCGCCCGACTCGGCCTTCCAGTCCCAGACGCGCTGGACGAACGCCTCGCGGCCCATGGCGCGGCGGCCCGGCTCCTGGCGCTCCATCAACTGGCGCTCGACGACCATCTGCGTGGCGATGCCGGCATGGTCCATGCCCGGCTGCCAGAGCACGTCGCGCCCGCGCATCCGCTCGAAGCGCGCGAGGATGTCCTGGATCGTGTGGTTGAGTGCGTGGCCCATGTGCAGCGAGCCGGTCACGTTCGGCGGCGGCAGCATGATGCAGTAGGGCCTGGCAGCCTGTTTGCCCTTCTTGCTCTTGGCGCGGCGCCCGGCGGTGAACGCGCCGGCATCTTCCCATTTCCGGTAGATGCGCCGCTCGACCTCGGACGGCTGGTAGGTCTTCTCGAACATCTGCTCGTCTTGCATTGCTGAAATGTCGCCTGTTATCCGCCGCGCGGATCGCGGAGAATGCTCAAATTGCGAAGTTGCGCGGATACGTTGCCGTCAAGCCGGAATATCCGAAGATTATGACACTGCTGTATGACGTGCGTCACAAGCGCGTCAACGCCTGAATGCTGCGCAAGGCAACAGGCGACGGGATGCGCGGCGGCCCGTTTACAAGTCGTCGCGGTCGTCTTGCGCGGCCGGATCGCGGTCAGGCCCCGCCTCGTCGCTTTCGGCTTCCTGCGACGCCGTCATCTGCTCGCGCATCGCCGCCTCCACGAGCCGCGGCATGTTCTTGTCCAGCCATTCCGCCAGCATGGGCCGGAGCAGCTCCTTCACGCTTTCCTCCAGGCTTTTCGTGCCCGTGGCTGCGGCGGATTGGGCGATGGGATCAGGCGGCGGCTCATGCAGCGGCGTTTGATCGGGCGGGACATGCCGGGCGGGCGCGATGTCGGGCGCATTGTCGGCCGGTTCGGTCCATGTGGTTTCGGACTGCCCCGCCCCACCGTCATCGGCGTCGTGTTCCGGGTAAGCGGCGGCCGCGTGATCGTCGTGATCCATCTCGTCTTCGGCCATCGCTTCGGCCTCCGCGGTCTGTGTGTCTTCGTCGGCGCTTTCTTCCGCTTGCGTCGAGCCCGGCATGGACGGGCCGGCCCAGCCGCGCGGGGGCATGCCGAACACGGCTTCGATTTCCTCAGCCGCATGGAAACGGCGGGCCTGCGGTTCGGCCGCCGCCTCCGGACTGTCCTGCTCCGGTTCGTCTGGCGCCTCCGACTGCTCCGGGGACGCCGCGCGGTCCGCTTCGTCTGCCGGCTCGCTGAAAGAGGTCAGTTCGATGCCGTCCTGATTGTCTTCTTCAACTGTTTCAGGCGCTTCCTCGTTGTCAGGTTCTGCCTGCGCCGTTTCTTGCGGCGCGGCATCCGGTTCCGTGGCCCGAGGCTGTTCCCGGATGGCGCGCGCCCCGGTGCCGAGCGAGCGCGCCAGCTTGTAGCTGTCGGTAACGTCGAAGGGCTCGCCGGAGGGCCAGACGCTTTCAGGATTGGTCTGCGTGGCGGTGAACGGCGATGCCGGGCCGTCATCCGCGACGGGCATCTGGAAGTCCTGCGCCCAGATATCCGCCTGGGTCATCTGCATATCGTCATCGGCCGGTGAAACCGCCGACTCATCGGACGTCTCTGGTTCGATATCACCTACCCCGTCATCCGTTCCGGCTTCCAGCGTTTCATCGCCCGCAAAGTCGTGTTCAGCATCGGCCTGCGCCTGTTGCTCCTGTTCGCGCCGGACGGCCGCGGCCGCTTCGGTAACGATGAATTCCTCCGACAGATCCAGCACGTCCTCGACCGCGGCCGGGCCTTCATCCTCGTCCGATCCCGCGGCGCCGTTCTGACCGCCAGGATCTTGCGCCACGTCGGTTCGATCTGGCGTATCCCGCCTTTCCGCGTGGCCGGTTTCGACGCTGTCGTCCGCGATGATCTCGCGTATCGAGGACAGGATGTCGTCAATGCTCGGCTGCGACTGCTTACTCTCCGCGCTCATACGACCACTTCCCGCTTGACACCGCCGCAGATCGGCACGCTGCGTGTTCCGGAGCACCGGACTGGGCACCGTCGCCCGACGCATCCATACCGTTTATAAATGGTGAATAACGCAGATGGTCCGGCGCGGACAAGATACTCGGGCCGTTCCCCGTCGAAAAAGGCGCGAAAATTCACGCATTCAGGCCCGACCTTCGGGCGGGAGAGAAGCGACGCCCTATTTCAGCGACGGATCCTCGCCGTCTTCCGGCACGACCCAGGGTTCCGCGCTTTCGGCAACGTGGCCGGCATGTTCGTCGGCGAGTTCCTGCCCCGGTTCCAGCACGGCGTCGCCTCCGACCACCGTGGTGTCCTCGATCGGAAGAACGCTGGTCGTCCAGTGAAAGCCGAATGGCCGGTCCTTGACCTCGCGGTAATGCTTGTCGGGATCATACACGTCAGTGGGAAGATTGAGATCGCTCGGCGTGAGACGGCCGATGGCGGCCAGCAGCGTGTAAGAGGCGACAACGAGATCGCGGCGGCTCGTGACCAGCGACACCTGCGAGTCGAGGAGCGCCTGTTCGGCGTCGAGGACGTCCAGAACGGTGCGCTGCCCGACCTGCTCTTCCGCGCGAACGCCCTCGAGCGCAATCTCGTTCGCTTCCACCTGGGCGCGGTCCGACACCAGCGCCGCGCGCGCCGCGGTGAATTGCCCCCATGCGGACACAACGTCGGCACGAACCTGCTGGCGGGCCTGGTCGACTTCCTGGCGCCGCTGCAATTCCGTGTCCTGTGCCTGGCGCACGCGCGCCGAAACCTCGCCCGCCTGGTAGATCGGCACGGTCATGCGGCCGGTAATGGTCGTGGTGTCACGTTCGTCGAAGCCGCCGGTCTCGAAGCTCTTCTCGTAACTCGCTTCGAGTTGAACTTCGGGCAGCAATTCACCCTTGACGACCTTGGTGTCATATTCTGTCGCCTTTACGCGGAACAGCCCGGCAAGGATCTGTGGATTGCGCATTTCGCCTGCCTTGAGGGCGGCTTCCAGCGTCGATGGCAACAGCCTGTCCGCCGGCTGCGGCGTTTGCAGGTCGCGCGGCGGAAAGCCGATGACGCGCTCATAGGCGGCACGGCTCGTCTTGAGGTTGGCTTTCGCCAGGTTCAGTTCGGAAATCGCGCCGGACCGGGCGGCCTCGGCCTGGGCAACGTCGGTCCGGGTCACTTCGCCGACCTCGAAACGGTCTTGCGTCGCCTGCAATTGCTCGGTGAGGAACTCCACGTTGTTCTGGCGCAGGCGCACGATCGACTGGTCGCGCAGGACGTTCATGTACTGTGTAATGCCGTCGAGCAGAACCTGCTGCGCCGTGTCGCGCAGGTCCTCGCGGCCGGCCTCGACATTGGCCCGCGCGCCTTCCACGGCGTTGACTGTGCGGAACCCGCGAAACAGCGGCTGGTTGAGACTGATGGAATAGCTGCGCGGGTAGCTGTCACCGTCTCCCTCCGAAGGCGGACGCGAGGAGACATCCCGGTAGCTGTGAACGGCCTCGCCCTGGATAGTGGGCCGGTAGCCCGACTTCGCCCGGGAAACCTCTTCATCGATCGCCCGTAAATTCGCGCGCTGGGCCTTGACTTGCGGATTGGCTATGTACGCTGCGGCCAGCACCTCTTTAAGAGTGTCGGCATGAACGGCCGGCACTGCGAAAGCGCCCGCCGATGCCAACGCAATCGCAGAAACAAGCACAGTGCGCATTATTTGATCGCCCCTTTGCCCACTCGCCGAAAAATCAGCCCTGACCTTGTCCTCCCCCTTACGCAGACACTCGAAAGAAGGTGGCCTGTCCAGCCAATCCGGAACAAGGCACCCCCGGACAACAGCAACCTATCGATCAGACCGGGCACATAAAAGGTGGAGTCGCGCGCGAAAGTACAACTTTTGCAGCATCGTGACCTTTTTGCAGCGCATTCTTAAAGCAACCAGTGGTTGTTTTCCATATTTCCCACAACTTGACAAATAATAGCCACCTGAGCGCCATAATTTAGCGGAGATCGGAACAGCGAATCATCTGCGCGAATCACTGCGACGCGTTGATTCGAATCACGTCAGCGCGCTCGTGCTGCGTGCGTTTTGCATCGCGCCATTGCCGGCTTCTTTCGACGGCGATTGCGGGAGGATGCAGGTCACGGTCGTGCCTTCGCCCGACTTGCTCTTGATGTCCAGCCGGCCCTCGTGCATTTCGAGGATGGAGCGCGAAATGGCCAGCCCCAGCCCCGATCCCTTGTGATCGCGCGTGAGCTGGTTCCCGACCTGCTTGAACGGCTTGCCGAGCTTGGCGATCTCGTGGCGCGGAATGCCGACGCCGCTGTCGGCGATGGCGATGCGCACGGTCCCCTTGTAGCGGTAGCTGCGCACGCTGATGCCGCCGCCTTCGGGGGTGAATTTCACGGCGTTCGACAGCAGGTTGAGCAAGACCTGTTTCAGCGCCCGTTTATCCCCGGCAATATTGATGTCGGGGTTGCCGGACTGGCTCAGGTCGATATTGCGTTCCTCCGCCGTGGGCTGAACGACCCGCAGACTGTCCTCGATGAGATTGCCGGCCCGCACCTGCTCGATGGACAGCGAGAACTGCCCGGCCTCGATCTTCGACATGTCGAGAATGTCGTCGATCATCTCCAGCAGGTACCGCCCGCTTTCGCTGATGTCCTTGGCGTAGTCGCGGTATTTCTCGTGGCCGATCGGGCCGAAGAACTCTTCCGTCATCACCTCGGAGAAGCCGATGATCGCGTTCAGCGGGGTGCGCAGCTCGTGGCTGATATTGGCGAGGAATTCGGACTTCGACTTGCTGGCTTCCTCCGCGCGCGCTTTCTCGGCGGCGTATTTGTCGGCCAGTTCGACGAGCTGGCTGGTCTGGCTTTCCAGCTTGGTGCGTGATTCCTCGAGCTCCTGAACGCTGGCGCGCAATTCGCGCTCGCTCTGGGACAGACGCCGTTCGTTGCGCTTGAGCTTGGTGATGTCGGTGGCGATGCTGACGAAATCGCTGGTGCGCGTGCGCCGCTCGGAAACGGCGATCCAGCGGCCGTCATCCAGTTCGATTTCGTAGCTGGCTTCGCGGGATTTGGGCGCGCCCGCGGCGGAGCGCGGCCCCTGGGGCACCGCGCGCTCGGCTGCTTTCTGAAGGTCGGCATGCGGCGTTCCGGGCGGGGCGTCGTCGCTGGACAGGCCGTACAGCTCAAGGAACTTGTGGTTGCAGAAGACCAGCCGCTCGCTGCTGTCCCACAGCGCCAGCGCGTGATGCTCGCTGTCCAGCGCCTCGCTCAGGCGCGCGGCCATCTGCACGTCGCGGCTTTCGCGCCGCTCGTTGCTGGGCACCTCCATGATCATGCCGAGGAAATTGGGCGTGGCCTGCCAGCCGCCCTGAATGATCTGGCCGCGCATCTCGAACCAGACCCAGTCGCCCTGCGCGTCCGCCATGCGGAACCTGGCGGCGAAGTCGCGGGCGCCGTCCTTCATCGCGCGGTTGAGGCCGCTGTAGAGATCGTCCTCGGGATGGAGCAGCCCGCGCAGCCGGCTGAACTTGATCGGGCTGTCGGGGGCGTCGAGACCCAGCGCGGTGAAGACGGAACCCGTGATCCGCAGTTCGCCCCGCACGATATCCCAGAAGCACAGGCCGGCGCGTCCGCCATGCAACGCGGAGTCCATGTCGGCGCGGAAGGCTTCGGCGGAGCGCACGAGCAGCGTGTGGCGGCGGAGCTGGCGCAGGAACAGCCAGAACATGCCGAACGCGATCATCAGCGCGGCGAGGCCGAGTGCGCCGAACAGGACGATCTCGCGCAGCCATGCCGCGAGGACGGTGCCGGATCTCGCCAGAACGACAATCTGTCCACCGCCCGCGAGCGCGCGCTCGGCCCGGATGAAGCCGGCTGTCTCTTCCATGAGTTGGCTTGCGGGCGCGCCTGCGTGACCGCGTACCGGCTGTTCGGCGATAACCTGTCCATCCGCGTCGACGAGGAAGGCGCCGTGGTAATCCGCGCTGCGCAGTGCCCAACCGGCCTCGGAAAGCGCCGCCCGCCAGGCGTCGTAAAGTTGAACGGGCTTGTCGGGCGTCGCATCGCCGCCCGGCTCCACGGCACCGTCGCCGCTTTCGGAAGACGCGGCGGACCCCGGGCGGATATGGTCGATCTCCAGGGCGACCACCGCGCCCGCAAGCCTGATCCGCTGTTCCGCAGCTTGAAGCGCGGCCTCCCGGGCCTCGATCAGATACACGGCGACGCGCGCCGTCAGCCCGAGCAGTAGCGCGATCGCCAGCAGCGGGAGGAGCCACCGCAGCCAGAACCGCGGCATCCGCGACGCTTCCGCGAAAGGCTCAGCCTGCGGCGAGATATGCCAACCGGCCCCGGGAGGCGTGCCACCGAGTTCGGGCGTTTCCGCCTCCATCGCACTCATCCATCCCCATGCTGACTGTTTATACTGGCCGCGTGTTGCCAGAATCTAAGCGCCCCGGGAATCTATCGGATGATTCGGCGCTGCCGCAAAGCCGCGCCCCTTGGCACTTGTGGATCATGCGGCGCGATGTCGCCAGGCGACCGGCATTGCACGCGCCTTTGGCGAGGGTTATCTCACAACCACCATCAGGGAGAGCCGCATGCTGCGCTGGATCCGGTTCGGGCTATTTCTTCTCGTCGCATTTGCCCTTGGGCTGGCGGCGCATTTCGCGCTTGAGCAAAGCCGCCAGCAGCCGGCCACCGGCACGGCACAGAGCGGCGGCGAGGCGCTGATCGGCGGGCCGTTCACGCTGGTCAGTCATGAGGGCGAGACGGTCACGCAGCGCGATTTTCGCGGCAGGCACATGCTGGTGTTCTTTGGCTTCACCCATTGCCCGGATATCTGCCCGACCAAGCTGAGCCATATCGCGAGCGTCATGGACCGGCTCGGCCCGCTGGCGAAGGACGTCACGCCGGTATTCATCTCCGTCGATCCCGAACGCGACACGCCGGAGCGCATGGCGGATTACGTGTCGAATTTCGACACGGATATCGTCGGGCTGACCGGCACGCCCGAGCAGGTCAAGCGCGCCGCCAAGGCGTTCCGCGTGTATTACGCCAAGGTGGAAATGGATTCCGCCACCGGCTACCTGATGGACCACAGCGCGTTCACCTACCTCATGGACGAGAACGGCGGCTACGTCACCCATTTCGCCTATGGCGACAGCGTTGAGAACATGACCGAACGGCTGCGCCGCGAACTTGCCGAGGACCGCACCGCCGCGCGCTGACCCGGCGGTGCAGCAAATCTGCCGCTTCTCAACAGCCCGCAACAGCTTGCCCAGGGTTGCCATTGTTGCGCCGCAACATACGGCGTATGGTAGCCGTTAACACCTGCGTCCCGTCTCGGGACGCCCGGGGAACAGCCAGCGGGGATATGCACTTGCTCTATCACCTCTATGAAATGACGAAGGCCGCGATGGATCCGGCGCGCGCGGCGAGCGATTCCTACAGCCTGATGATGCGCAACCCGCTGAACCCGCTGTCGCGGACGGCGCTGGGCAAGCACACGGTCGCGGCCTGCGAGCTTCTGGAGCGCACGACACGGCGCTATCCCAAGCCGGAATTCGGCATCAGGCGCACCGAGGTCCGTGGGCGCGTGGTCCGCGTGGAGGAGGAGACTGTCTGGCGCAAGCCGTTCTGCCGTCTTCTGCATTTCCGCCGCGACACGCTGGATGCCCGCGCCGCGCGCCAGCCGCGCGTGCTGATCGTCGCGCCCATGTCCGGCCACTACGCCACGCTCCTGCGCGGCACCGTCGAGGCGATGCTGCCCGAGCACGATGTCTATATCACCGACTGGGAGGATGCGCGCAGCGTACCGTGTGGCGCCGGCCGCTTCGATCTCGACGACTACATCGACTATGTGCAGGAGATGATCGCGCTGTTCCGGGGCGACGTGCATGTCATGGGCGTATGCCAGCCCTCGGTGCCGGTGCTGGCCGCCGTGGCGGATATGGAAGCGCGCCGCTCGCCCCATGTGCCGCGCAGCATGATCCTGATGGGCGGGCCGGTGGACACGCGCATCAGCCCCACGGCGGTCAACGACCTGGCGGAGAAACGCGGGACCGACTGGTTCGCGCGCAATGTCATCTCGACCGTGCCGTGGCCGAATGCGGGCCACGGCCGGGCGGTCTATCCCGGCTTCCTGCAACTGAGCGGGTTCATGAGCATGAACCTCGACCGGCACATCAACGCGCACCGCGACCTGTTCTTCCATCTGGTGCAGGGTGACGGCGATTCGGCGGAGAAGCACAAGGCGTTCTACGACGAATATCTGGCGGTGATGGATCTGACCGCGGAATTCTTCCTCCAGACGGTGGACCAGGTGTTCGTCCGCCACGCGCTGGCGAAAGGCGAGATGGTGCATGACGGCCGGCATATCGACCCGGGCGCGATCCGGCGCACCGCGCTGATGACGGTGGAGGGGGAGAAGGACGACATCACCGGGCTCGGCCAGTGCCATGCCGCGCACACGCTGGCGAGCGCCCTGCCGCGGTCCAAGCGGGCGCACTGGCTCCAGCCGGGCGTGGGGCATTACGGCATCTTCAACGGCTCGCGCTTCCGCCGGGAGATCGTGCCGCGCATCGCCGGGTTCATCCGCAGGCACGACGCGCGCACCAGCATGACCAGGCGGCTGGCGGCGGTGCTCACGGGCGGGCGGCGCATTCACCCCGCGCCGCCGGCGGTGATGCCGGCGCGCGGGGAGGCGCAGACCGAGCGCCAGCCGGCGCTGCTTGAGGCGCGGGACGCGGCAATGTGATTAGCGCGTTAGCCGGGCGGAGCACTTGCTGATCGGCTAGAGCGCCGGGCGA
>JBKGZY010000080.1:0-11121 GCA_046543175.1 Dichotomicrobium sp. | reverse complement strand
CAAAGTCCACGAAGTGGAGCACCTTTTTCGTGTCAGCCTGGACTATTTCTAGAGCGCATTTCGACCAGATTGGGCGGGTTCGGTCTGCGTCGTTGCGAGCGAAGCGACGCAATCCAGCGGCTGGTTCCTGTTACCGGATTGCTTCGAACCTTTCGGGCCCCGCAACAACATGGTTCCGCGTAATAGGAAAGCACCGTAGTAGAGCGAATTTGACATGTGGGCCCCGCTTGCCGCTATTCTTGGGCCAAAATGTCAAATACAGACGCTTTACCAGACTCGGAAATTTGCTGGTGGTCCTTGTGATTCGGGCATTTGCCGCAGCGGGTGCCGCAAGGGGGGGCAAATGTTCGAACCGGACCACGAGTGGTAATCCGCCCGGCGACGGCATGCGAGGCCGAACGGCAGGCCGGCAATGAATCCGGCCGTGATCGTCTTCGTGCTCGGCTGGCTGCTGCTGGGGCTCGTCGTGCTGATGGGGCTGCCTGTCCTGTTTGCAGTCGCGCTTGCAGAAGAGACGGCACTGGAGGGCTTCCTGATCGGTGGCGGGATCACGGGGTTTGCCGGTGGCGCGCTGGTCACGGCGTTCGGCGGACAGACGATCCTCGCCGATCGCAAGCACGCCCTGTCGATGCTGATCTGCGCGTGGACCTGCCTTCCTGTGTTCGCCGCGATCCCGTTCCTGATCGCCACGCCGATGACGCTCAGCGCGGGGCTGTTCGAAGCCGTCTCGGCCTTTACGACGACCGGCGCGAGCGCGTTTCCGCGGCTGGCGGATGTGCCGCAAAGCGTGATCCTGTGGCGCGCGGTGCTGCAATGGGCGGGCGGCCTGCTAACCCTTGTCAGCGCCATCGCGATACTGCTTCCCCTCTATGGCGGGGAAGGCTTCGAGTTGCGCCGGACCGAGGCCGGGGGCAGCCGCAAGCAGACCGGCTATGCGCTGCGGGTCATTCTACCGCTTTATGCCGGGCTCACGGCGGCGTGCCTTGTGCTGCTGGTCTTCGCCGACATTCCCGCCTTCGATGCGCTTTGCCTCGCGCTGTCCACCGTCTCGACGGGCGGTTTCATGCCGCGCGACGGCACGATCGCGCTGTATGGTTCGGCGATGGCCGAACTGGTTCTCACGGTTTTCATGTTCCTCGGCGCGGTCAGCATATTCTGGACCCATACCCTGCTGGCGGGGCGCTGGACGGCGCTCGGTGCAAGCCGTGAACCGCTTTATGTCGCCGCGGCAATCGCCCTGGGCGGCGTTGTCCTCGCGAGCCTGCTCTGGCTGCGGTTCCCGACGATCGAGACGGCGTGGCTGGCGTATCTCTCCGAAGGGCTGATCGCGATTGCGTCGCTTGTTACAACGACGGGGTTTCCGGTCAGCGAGGAAACCTTCGCGCTGATCCCGTTCATGCTGCTCCTCGTCATCACCGCGATCGGGGCGGGCCGGCTTTCGACGGCCGGCGGCATCAAGATCTCCCGTTTGATGATGATGCTGTCGCAGTCGTTCAACGAGTTGAACCTGCTGCTGTTTCCGCACGGCATTCATCCCAGCGTGCGCGCGCCGGGCGGGCTCCGTCAGGTGACGATTGCCACGATCTGGGCGCTGTTCTTCCTGACCATGCTGGTCCTGGCCCTGCTGACGATGCTTCTGGCGGGCACGGACATCGCCTTCGAGGGTGCCATGCTGGCGGCGGTTACGGCGCTGAGCAATGCCGGCCCGGTCTACGAGATCGGCCGCACCGTTCATCTTTCCGCGGAGGCTCCCGCCATATGGGACATGACGCCGGTCGCGCATCTGCTGATGTGCGTGGCGATGATCCTGGGGCGCATGGAACTGCTGGCGGTTTTGTCTCTGGCGCGGCTTTTGCTCCAACGTGAATGACGGGCCCGATCACGCGCATGTGAGCGAGGCCCCCGGAAATCGCTCCGAACAAGATGCACAATCGCAAGCTATTTGCCGAACTGTCGTGCGATACTTAACTAACGCAAAGACGCGGGCGGCCACCAGGAGGGTGTGGTCCTGCGAGCAGAGGAGAGAGTTGCCATATCCAATCCTGATTTCCGTCGTCTGGCTGAAATATGTTTGATAAGCGGTCCTCAAACCGCACCCACAAAAAAGCGGAATAACACGACATGCCTTCAGATCGAGGTCAAAGCCTGCAAGACACATTTCTCAATAATGTGCGCAAGAACAAGGTCCCCCTGACGGTGTTCCTGATCAATGGGGTCAAGCTGCAAGGTATCGTTACATGGTTCGACAATTTTTGCGTCTTGTTGCGCCGTGACGGACACTCGCAACTCGTCTATAAACACGCCATATCCACGATTATGCCGTCGCAGCCCATTCAGCTATCAGAAAACGAAGAGAAAGAGTGACCAACACGACACGCGCAACGGACAAGCAGCACGCCAAAACACCGAATGGCCGCCGCGCGCGGGCTGGCACCGTCCCGACGCGGCGGGCCCGTACGAACGCGGTTGTCATCGCGCCCGCCTTCAAGACGCCGCGGCGGGAAGCGCAGGACGTGGGCCGCTCCGCCGATTCGGCAGCCCGGCTGGAAGAGGCCGTCGGGTTGGCCAGGGCGATCGGCTTAGCGGTTTCGCACAGCACGGTCGTGCCCGTCGCCAGGCCCCGGCCGGATACGCTGCTCAGCGGCGGAAAGCTGGAAGAGATCAAATCCCGGATCCTGGAAACGGGCGCGCAGGTGGTGATCGTTGATCATCCGCTGACGCCGGTGCAGCAGCGCAACCTGGAACGCGCCTGGGACGCCAAGGTGCTCGACCGCACAGGGCTGATCCTGGAAATCTTCGGCGAACGCGCGCAGACCAAGGAAGGCCGGTTGCAGGTCGAGCTGGCGCATCTGAGCTATCAGAAAAGCCGGCTCGTCCGCTCCTGGACGCATCTGGAACGCCAGCGCGGCGGCCGCGGCTTCATGGGCGGTCCCGGCGAACGCCAGATCGAGGCCGACCGCCGCCAGATCCAGGGGCGTATCGACATGATCCGCCGCAAGCTGGGTGACGTCCGGCGCACCCGCGGCCTGCACCGCGAGGGGCGCCGGCGCAGCGCCAACCCGGTCGTCGCGCTGGTGGGTTACACGAATGCGGGTAAGTCGACCCTGTTCAACCGCCTGACCGGGGCGGAGGTTGCCGCGAAGGACCAGCTTTTCGCCACGCTCGACCCGACCATGCGCGCAGCACCGCTGCCCGGCGGCGGCACGGCGATCTTTTCCGACACGGTCGGGTTTATCGCCGATCTTCCCACGACGCTGGTGGCCGCCTTCCGCGCCACGCTCGAAGAAGTGGTCGAGGCCGATCTGGTCGTGCATGTGCGCGATATTGCCGACGAGCACACCGAGACGCAGAAGAGGGATGTCGAAGCCGTGCTGGCCGAACTGGGTATCGATCCCGAGCCGGAGGCCGGCCGGGTGATCGAGGTGTGGAACAAGAGCGATCTGCTGAGCCCCGAGGCCCGCGAAACGCTCATCAATCAGGCGCAGCGCTGCGCCAATCCGCCCGTGCTCGTCTCCGCCCGGACGGGCGAGGGCATTCCCGAGCTGCTGGCAAGCCTGAGCGACCATTTCGGAGCCGTCGCGCCGGAAGATGCCCGAACGTATCACGCGGCCGCCGGGACGTGATGTTGCGCGCCATGATCACCGCGTGACGATCAGTCAGCGCCTGTCTCGGCACGCTTGGCGGCTGACCAGAGCCGTTCCAACTCGTCCATCGGAACGTCCTTCATGTCCCGGCCCTGTTCGCGCAGCCGCGCTTCCATGTACTGGAACCGGCGGGTGAACTTGCGCTGCGCGCCGCGCATGGCGGTTTCCGGGTCCGCTCCCGCGAAGTCACCCAGCCGCGCAATCGTGAAAAGTACGTCGCCGAACTCCTCGGTGATCCGCTCCTGCTTTTGACCGCTGGCGATTTCCGCTTCAAGCTCGTCGAGCTCTTCGCGAATCTTGGCGAACAAGGCATGCACGGAGGGCCAGTCGAAGCCGGCCCCGGTCGCCTTGCGGTGCAGTTTCCAGGCTCGTGTGAGGCCGGGCAGGGCGAGCGGAACGTCGTCGAGGGCGCTTTCCGGCTGTGTCCCGCCTCGCTTCTTGTCGGCCCGCTCCTGCTTCTTGATGTCTTCCCATATGCCATCGACTTCTTCGGGATGACTTGCATTCTTCACATCGAACACATGCGGATGCCGGCGGATCATCTTTTCGGCGATTCCGTTGGCAACATCGTCGAAATCGAAGGCGCCGCGCTCCTCGGCCATCCGCGCGTGATAGACGACCTGCAATAGCAGATCGCCGAGTTCCTCGCGCAATTCGGCCATGTCGTCCTGCGCGATGGCCTCGGCCACCTCGTAGGCTTCCTCGATGGTGTAGGGGGCGATGCTGGCGAAATCCTGCTGCCGATCCCACGGGCAGCCCGTTTCCGGATCGCGCAACGCGGCCATCACGGCGCGCAGCCGTTCTATTGGTTTGTCCTGCGGGGTCTCGGCCGGCGCCGCTGCCTCCGGCCAGCGGACCGGGTTATCGCCTTCGCTGTCGTCGCGCGTCATGGGCAGGCTCCCGGGATTGCGCCGAAGGGGCTGGTTAACCGCAGGTTTCCGGCTGTGCCGCGATTCGCATAAGCTGTATTATGGAAAATTTGACCACGACGGCATTAATCGCCCGCGCGTTCGGCGTCGCTTGTCACCATCCGCTCCAGCAGGCGCACGCCGAAGCCCGCGCCCCAGCTCCGGTTGATGTCAGTGGACGGCGCGGAGAACGCGGTGCCGGCAATGTCGATGTGTGCCCAGGCCACGTCGTCCTGAACGAAGCGCTGGAGAAACTGCGCCGCCGTGATCGAACCGGCCCAGCGTCCGCCGATATTCTTCATGTCGGCAACCTTGGAGTCGATCAGCTTGTCGTATTTCTTGGAAAGCGGCATGCGCCAGACCTTTTCATCGGTCTGCGTCCCCGCTTCGACCAGAGCGTTGCACAGCGCGTCGTCATTCGCGTAAAGCCCGGCATATTCGTGGCCGAGCGCGACGATGATCGCGCCGGTGAGCGTTGCCAGCGTCACCATGCGCTTGGGATGCCAGGTTTCCTGCGCGTACCACATGGCGTCGGCCAGCACCATGCGCCCCTCGGCGTCGGTGTTCAGCACCTCGATGGTCTGGCCGGACATGGAGGTGACGATATCGCTCGGTCTCTGCGCCGCGCCGCTGATCATGTTTTCGGTCAGGCCGAGCACGCCCACGACATCGACCGGCGCCTTCTCTTTCGCCAGCGCAAGGATGAGGCCGGCGACACAGGCGGCTCCGCCCATATCGCCCTTCATCTCTTCCATGCCCTGCGCGGGCTTGATGGAAACGCCGCCTGTATCGAAACACACGCCCTTGCCGACGAACACGGTTGGCGGTTCCTCCGGCGCGCCGTCCCCGCGCCAGCGCAGCGTGACCAGCCGGCTGGGCCGCTCGCTGCCCTGCCCCACGGCGAGCAGCGCGCCCATGCCGAGTTCGTGCATCCGGTCGACATCGAGCACATCGACCTCGACGCCGTACTCGCGCAGCGCGCCGACGCGCTCGGCGAACTCGACAGGCCCCAATGCGTTGGGCGGTTCGTTGACGAGATCGCGCGCGAGATAGACGCCTTCGGAGATCGCATTCAGAGAGGCGAAGGCGGAATCGGCCGCCTCGGGCGCGTCGCAGTGGATCACGATGCGACGCAGCGACGGCTCCTGATCCTTGTCTTCATCGTTATTGTTATTCTTGTTCTTTTTCTTTGTTTTATACTTGGTGAATTCATAGCTGCGCAGCAGCATGCCGAGCGCAACCGACGCCGCATGACCCGGCTCCAGCGCGGTGCCGTCGCTTGCTTCCAGCCAGAGATCCGCCTGCTCGACATCCGCATCGAGCTTGCCGCGGATGACGCCGCCAAGATCGATCCATTCCTGCGAAGGCGCCTCGCCGATACCCTCGAGTCCCACCACAAGCAGGCGCTCGATGGCGTCCAGGCCGGCCGGCGCGATCAGACTCAGCGCCGACTTGTTCTTGCCCTTGAATTTCGCGATCCCCGCGGCGCGGGCGATGACGCCGCCGGAGGCGTCGTCGAGCCTGGCGGCCGTGGGCGCCAACTGCACGTCTTTCCCGGCCATGACAATGACTGTCCCGCTAGGCTCTGCCTCCCGGGAAGCAAACACGATCTCTGGGGTGGCCAATACTTCCGCTCCGATTCACTGCGGCTGGACCGGCGCAGGCACGCCGGCATGCATGTTCTGTGCTAAAGGGCTGGGCCTGTACGACCCGCGATTGATGCCCGAGTAAATCGTGATTTGGCTGGCGATGCAACCGCAAGCGGCGTCTGTGGCGGATTTGGTCGCGCCGAAAATCCGCCATCATGCCGTGATGCCTGAAGGATCGGGAAAACTTGTGATTCATCAGTTACTGGCCAGTCCTCCTCACGAACACCGCATCTATGGACACGATCAGCCGTTACATTTTCAAGCAGACCGTTACGGCCCTGCTGATGATCCTTCTGACGCTGACGCTGATCGTGTGGATGACCACGGCGCTGCGCCAGATCGACATCATGACCGATCAGGGACAGGGATTCCTGATCTTCCTCCAGATCACGCTGCTGGCCATCCCCAATCTCATCACGGTCGTCGCGCCGGTCGCGCTGTTGATCTCGACGATCCACATGCTGAACCGGCTCAACCAAGACAGCGGCATCATCATCGTGACGGCGGCGGGCGCGACCATCTGGCGGGTGATGCGTCCCTTCATGCTGCTGGGGGCGCTTGTAAGTGTCTTCGTGTTCGTCTCCAACGCGTATCTCAGCCCACAGAGTTTGCGCACCTTGCGTGATTACGTCGTCGAGGTGCGCACCGATCTCATTTCGCAGGTAATCCAGCCGGGCAATTTCATTTCGCCCGAGGACGGGCTGACCTTCCATATCCGTGGGCGCGAGGCCGACGGCACGCTGCGCGGCCTGATGGTCAACGATGCGCGCGACGAGGAACAGACGATCACCTATCTCGCTGACCGAGGCCGGGTGCTGAAACAGGACGGCGGTTCGTTCCTCGTCATGCGCGGCGGGCACATCCAACGGGTCGATGCCGGGCGCGACGACATTCAGATCATCGCTTTCGACAGCTATGTCTTCGATATCTCCGAACTTGGCCCGGAGAGCAAGGAGCCGAGCTACAAGCCCAAGGAGCGGTTCCTCACCGAGTTGATGAACCCGGACCCGGACGACAAGCGTTACAAGAGCCGCCCCGGCAAGTTCCGCGCCGAACTGCACGACCGAATCGCCAACCCGCTTTATCCGATCGTCTTCGTGCTGATCGCGGTGGCCACGCTCGGCTATGCCCGCACCACGCGCCAGGGCACGGGACAGAGCGTCGCGCTGGCCTTTGCGACCTGCGTGGCCGTACGCGGCTCCGGGCTGGCCGTGACAAACATGGCGGTCAATCAGCCCTGGGCCGTGGGTCTGATCTACGCCATTCCGGTCTGCGCAATCCTCGGCGGGCTGCTCATGGCGCAATACAACATGCGCCCGCACAAGGCGCGCAGCTTCGATCTGGCGCCGCCCGCCTGGCTACGGGAACTGCCGTCGCGCTGGCGGGCGAAGCGCAGACCGGCGCACGGCTGAGCGAAATTACGGGAACCGGCGATGGGAACGCTCGGACGCTACATGGCCAAACGGTTTATCGTCTCGATACTTGGCGTCTTCACCGTTTGTCTTGCCCTGATCTTCTTCATCGACTTTCTCGAACTTCTGCGCGAAGCCAGCAAGCGCGAAGGGGTGTCGATGGGATCGCTGGTCGTCATCGCCTTGCTCCGCCTGCCGAAATTCGCCGAACTCACCCTGCCCTTCGCAGTGCTGATCGGCTCGATCGCAGCCTTCATGGCGCTCAGTCGCACCTCGGAGCTGACCGTGGTGCGCGCCGCGGGCATCTCGGCCTGGCAGTTCCTGCGCCCGGCGTTGTTCGTCGCCTTCGTCCTGGGCGCGTTGTCGACGGCGGTCTACAACCCGATGGCCGCCTGGGCCAAGGCCTCGGCGGACCGGCTGATCGGCGACGTCCTGGGCAAGGAAAACGAGTCACTGCTGCGCGAGAACAAGCCGGCCTGGCTGCGCCAGAACGGCGCCGACGGCCCGTCGATCATCTATGCCGGCAGCGTCGCGGACCAGGGCCGGACTCTCAGCGCAATCACGGTGTTGCAGTTTGACCGCAACCGCAAATTTCTTGAACGAATCGAGGCCGATAAGGCGAGATTGAGTCCCGGGTATTGGGCACTCGAAAATGCCCGCGTCACAAATGAAACTCGCGGAACGGAGACATACGAGCAATATTTCGTCAGCACTCACTTGGAGCGCCGGCACGTCATGAACAGCATCACCTCGGCGCGGGGGGTGTCTTTCTGGGAGTTGCCCAGATTTATTGAATTTGCGGAAAAGGCAGGGCTTGAATCCGAACGTTATAAACTTGAGTACCAGCTCCTCCTCACCCGGCCGATACTTCTGGCGGTGATGGTGCTGATCGCAGCCACCTGCTCGCTGCGAGCCTTCCGTTTCGGCGGTATTCAGACTATGGTCGTCGCTGGCTTGAGCGCGGGGTTCGCCTTCTTCGTATTCTCCGAACTTTCGCGCAAGGTGGGGGTTTCAGGTTTGGTGTCACCAAGCGTGGCGGCGTGGGCGCCAGTGATTGTCGCATGTTTGCTGGCAGCGACCGTGTTGCTTCATCAGGAGGACGGCTGAGAAATGCGTAGTGGCCCGGCTGGACGCATGACTCATGTGCTGTGCGTGCTTTGGCTGGCGGCCGCCTCGGCCGTAGGGGGATTGCTGTCGGCGCACACTCCAGCCGCCGCGCAGCAGAATCTCATCGAACAGTCCTTCGGCAATGTCGAGGGGCAGCAGCCGATGCTCCTGCAGGCCGACAACCTGATCTCCGACCGGAAGAACAACAAGGTCATCGCGCAGGGCGATGTCGAGGTCTACTACAACAATTACAGCCTCGTCGCCGACGAACTGATCTACGATCAGGAGGCGGGCACGCTCGAGGCGGTCGGCAATGTGCGCATCAAGGAGCCGGACGGCGCAGTGGTCAAGGCCGACCGGATCAACCTGACCGAGGACTTCCGGGACGGCTTCGTGCGCTCGCTGCGTATCGTGACCAAGCAGGAAGAACGCATCGCCGCCCGGCGCGCCTATCGCGAGGGCGGAGAGACAACGGTCTTCGAACAAGGGGCGTACACGCCCTGCAAGGTCTGCAAGGACAAGGAGGACGACGGGCCGCTCTGGCAGATCAAGGCGCGCAAGATCATTCACGACAAGTCGGAAGGCAACATCTACTACGAGGATGCAACCCTCGAGTTCCTGGGCCTGCCGATCGCCTACATCCCGTATTTCTACCATCCCGACCCGACCGTGACGCGGCGTTCCGGATTCCTGGCGCCGACCTTCCGGCAATCGGACGAACTCGGTTTCGCCTACGAGCAGCCGTATTATTTCGCGATTGCGCCGAACAAGGACCTGACGCTTGCGCCCGTCGTGACGACTGACGCGGGCACGCTCGTCAAGGGGGATTGGCGTCACCGGCTGGAAGACGGGCAGTACCGCGTGCTTGTCGCGGGCGCTTACAACGACGATCCGTCCGATAACGCGCCGACGGACAGCTCGTTCCGCGGCACCATTGAGACGCAGGGCAATTTCCGTCTCGGCAGTTTCTGGAACTGGGGCTGGGACATCACGGCGGAAACCGACGACACGTTCCGCCGATTCTACAAGATCGACGATCTGACCGAGACAGAGCGAACGTCGGAGGTCTACTTGATCGGTCAAAGCGACCGCAATTACTTCAGCGCCTATGCATACAGCTTTCAGAACCTGACGATGCAGGACGATCCGCTCGGCGAGGATTTGATGGATCGCGATACGGTTGTGCATCCAGTGATCGACTACAACTACGTGTCCGGCGAGCCGGTGCTGGGCGGCGAGTTGAAATGGGATACCAACGTTGTGTCCATGACGCGCGACAACGGGCCGGAATCGCATCACGTCGTCACCGAGTTGGGCTGGCGCCGCACGCTTACCGGGCCCATCGGCCAGCGCGTCACGCCTTTCGCCCAGGCGCGTACGGATCTGTACGAGTTCAGCAGTTACGAGACGTTCGACGACGAGGGCGACAACAAGGTGACGCGCGAGGGCGATACCTATACGCGCCAGGTGTTGACCGGCGGCGCGGATTACCGTTTCCCGTTGGTGAAGCATTCCTCCTGGGGATCGCAGGTGGTCGAGCCGATCGCCCAGGTTATCTTCCGTTCGGATTACGAGAACGGGACCGAGCCGCCTAACGAGGACGCGCAGAGCCTCGTCTTCGACGACACCCTGCTTTTCGATATCGACAAGTTCTCCGGCTATGATCGCCTGGAGACAGGAACGCGCGCCAATTACGGTCTCCAGTATACGCTCCAGTCCAATTACGGTTTCAGCTTGCGGGCGGTCGCCGGCCAGAGCTACCACATCGCGGGCGACAACCCGTATGACGACGGAACCGGTCTGGAGAACGATTTCTCCGATTATGTCGCCGGCATGTATTTCGATGTCCCGGGCGTGTTTCGGTTGGTCTCGCAGGCCCGTTTCGACGAGGAAAGCTTCGATATCAGGCGGCTCGATCTTGGCGCTTCGACCAACTACGGTCCGGTGACCAGCCAGGTGAACTATGTCAACGCCGATCCCCAGCCGGGTATCGGCGTGTTCGATGACCGCGAGGAACTGCTAGCCTCTGCGGCCCTTCAACTGACCGACCTGTGGTCTGTCTACGGTGATGTCCGCTACAATTTCGAGATCGACGAACCAATCGAGCAGAGCATCGGCGTAAAATATGCCTGCGAATGCTTCATGATGTCTGTGCAGTACACGAAGTCCGAAATCAGGGATCGCGATATTGAACCCGAAGAAACCATCTTGGTGGGCTTCGAGTTCAAGAACCTCGGCGGGGCTGATGTCAAGACCGACGTGACGGAAGGTTTCACGGCGAGCGATGGCGGCAAGTAGCGCAGACGGGCCACCTAGGTAACTGCGCTTGATATCCGGCCAGTGCTGTAAATCCCTGTCGCGCGACCGCAATTTGTCGCCATAGTTCTTCGTCACAGTTTCC
>JBKGZY010000079.1:0-11139 GCA_046543175.1 Dichotomicrobium sp. | reverse complement strand
GAGCGAGAGCCTGGCCGCAAGCGGGACTCAAATGTCAAATTCGCTCCACTAGCCCGGCCACTGAAGGAACATGAGATGGAAGATACCCCCCGCAAAAGAAATCGTCTCACGCCATGGTATATTGGACTTGCCATAATCGTTGTGGCGGTTGCCTTTGTTGGATACCGCATGAATGCAACCGACTGTCCGGCGCCGCAAATTGTGGAGTTCGGAGTTCTCGTTGTTATTCCGATTGTCTATCTGTTCCTCATGTACCTGACGCTTACCAGCCAAGAGTAGCTTAAGCATGCGTCATTTGCATTGCCTTGGCGACACGCCATTAATGAGACGGCGATGAGCATATCCGGGGCGCAGGCGGACCCGGTCGCTCTGGCGCAAGAACTTGTCAGGCGGGCGAGCGTGACGCCGGACGCCGCGGCCGCGCTCGATTTCGTCGGGACGACACTCGCCGGGGCGGGCTTCACGTGTCACCGCCTCCAGTTCAGCGAGGCCGGGACGCCGGACGTGGACAACCTTTATGCGCGCATCGGCGACGGGCGGCCGCATCTGTGCTTCGCGGGCCATGTCGATGTCGTCCCGCCGGGCGACGACAGCTTGTGGACACATCCGCCGTTCTCGGGCCACGTAACGGACGGCGTGCTCTGGGGGCGCGGCGCCGTGGACATGAAAGGCGGCGTGGCCTGCATGATGGCCGCGGCGCTCGATTTTCTCGCGGCGCGCGGTGCGCCGTCCGGCTCGATCAGCTTTCTCGTTACCGGCGACGAGGAGGGGCCGGCGATCAACGGCACGCGCAAGGTGCTGGGCTGGATGGCGGAGCACGGCGAGCGGCCGGATCACTGCCTGCTGGGCGAGCCGACCAACCCGAAGGCGCTCGGCGAAACGATCAAGGTCGGGCGGCGCGGCAGCCTGAGCGCGCGGCTCGTCATCACCGGCACGCAGGGACATGTCGCCTATCCGGATCAGGCGAACAACCCGGTGCGCGGGCTCGCGCAGGTGCTGGACCGTCTGACGGCGTTGCGGCTGGATGAGGGAACAGCCCATTTCGCCCCCTCCAATCTCGAAGTCACCAGCGTGGAGACCGGCAATACCGCTGACAATGTCATTCCCGCGCAGGTCGTCATGCAGTTCAACATCCGCTTCAACGACGCGCATACGCCGGAGAGCCTGCGCGAGCGGATCGCCGGCCTTGTTGCCGAGGCGCTGAGCGGGACGGGGCTGAACCACGAGCTGACCTTCCACCTGTCGGGCGACAGCTTCCTGACCGAGCCGGGCCCGTGGGTGGGTGCGCTGGCCGAGGCGATAACCGATGTGACCGGGCGTACGCCTTCCTACGATACCGGCGGGGGCACCTCCGATGCGCGCTTCATCAAGGATTATTGCCCGGTCGTCGAGTTCGGCCTGACTTCCGCGCTGATCCACGCGGTCGACGAGCGCGTGCCGGTCGACGATCTGCACCAGCTCACGGCGATCTACCGGCGTTTCCTGGAGCGTTATTTCGCGGGCTGACGGCCACGCCGCCGGTACGGTGGACCCGCCGCGCGACGGCGTAGGTGTTGGCGTAGGCCGTGACCGATGGCGTAATCGGGTCGGCGTAGCCGCCACCGATGGCCATGGCGACGGGCAAGCCGCGCCGCGCGCATTCGCCCAGCACCATCTCGTCGCGCGCCATCAGCCCGTCGAAGGTCAGGGCGAGGCGGCCGAGACTGTCTTCGCGCAGCGGATCGACCCCCGCCTGGTACAAGACCAGATCGGGGCGGAAGGCGAAGACGGCGGGCAGATGGTCCGCCAGTGCGCGCAGATAGGCGTCGTCTTCCACGCCGTCGGGCAGCGGCACGTCAAGATCGGAGTCGTATTTGCGGAACGGGAAGTTCTTTGCGCCATGCATGGAGAACACGAAGGCCGACGGGCGCGCCCCGAGGATCGCTGCTGTTCCGTCGCCCTGATGCACGTCGAGATCGACGACCGCCACGCGCTCGGCCCAGCCGTTGTCGAGCGCGCACAGCGCCGCGATCGCCTGATCGTTATAGATGCAATAGCCGGCGCCGAAGTCGCGATGGGCATGATGCGTGCCGCCGGCAAGCTGTCCCGAAAGACCGTCCTCAAGCGCCGCGCGCACGGCCGCGATTGCGCCGCCCACCGTCGCCCGTGTGCGTCGCACGAGTTGCGCGCTCCAGGGAAAACCGATGCGCCTGATGGCCCTGACGTCCAGCGCGCCGGATTCAAAAGTCGCGATGTAGTCCGCGTCATGGCCGCGGGCGATGTCGGTGTCTTCGGCCAGCGGCGAGAGATGCAGTTCGTCCGGTGCGACCAGTCCGTCGCGCAGCAGTTTCGCCCGGAGCATCGCGTATTTCTGACCCGGAAAGCGATGGCCCTCGGGCAGCGGCAGATTGAACGTGTCGGAATAATAGACGCGCATCGCGGACGCGGCCCTAGGCGGTTTCGGGCCGCTTGCCACGCAGCGTCGCCGTCATCTCCGCCAGGATCGAAACCGCGATCTCCACCGGCCCGACCGCGCCGATGTCAAGCCCGACGGGCGCGCTGATCCGCGCGATACCTTCCTCGCTCATACCGCCTTCGCGCAGCCGTTCCACCCGTTTGGCATGGGTACGCCGGCTGCCCAGCGCGCCGACATAGAAGGCGGGCGAGGCGACTGCCAGATGCAGCGCCGGGTCGTCCAGCTTCGGATCGTGCGTGAGCGCGACAAGCGCGGTGCGCGTATCCAGCCCGATCTCCGGCAGCGCCACGTCGGGCCAGCGCGTGTCGAGCCGCTCATGCGCGAAACGCTGCACCGTGGCGAAGGCCGTGCGCGGATCAACGATGACGACATCGTAGCCGGCCTGCTCGGCCATCGGCGCGAGCGCTTGGGCGATGTGCACCGCGCCGAGGATGATGAGGCGCAGCGGCGGGTTGAACACGTTGATGAAGACCTCGCGGTCTTCCACAGCCACGGTGCGGCTGGTGTCGGTGCGAAACGCCGCCTCGATCGCCTCCGCCAACGCGGGTGACACGTCCGCGCCGGACTCGCCGCGCCGGATCACTCGCTGCTCGCCGCTGTCCAGCCAGGTGAGCAACGCGGCAGGCCGGCGCGCGGCCATGTCCTGTTCGAGCGTGCGCAGATGGCGGGCCTGCATGGCGTTCAGTCCCGTGTGACCGGCTCGACATAGACGCGGATCTGTCCGCCGCAGGCCAGCCCGGCGCGCCATGCCGTTTCGTTGTCCACGCCGAATTCCAGCATTTCGGGCTGGCCGGAGGCGATCACGTCTTCGGCTGCGACGATCACGTCGCCTTCCACGCAGCCGCCGGACACCGAGCCTTCGAAATTGCCGTCCGCGTCGATCACGAGCTGGCTCCCCGTGGGCTGCGGCGCGGACCCCCAGGTCGACACGACCGTGGCAACAGCGACCTTGCGCCCGGCGTCAGTCCAGGCGCGCGCGGTCTCCAGTATGGACAATTTCACAGAACTCATGGCGTCCTCCTTGCGACCGGACCGTCGCCCGCGAGCGCTTCGGCAAGCGCGCTCAGACTGTTCAGGTTATGACAACGCCGGATTTCGTCAACATGCGGCGCGAGCGCCTGCGCACCCTGCGCCAGCGGTGCATAGTCGTCGCTGCGCAGCAGCGGATTGAGCCAGATCAGCCGCCGGCTGTTCGCGGCCAGCTTGCGCGCCGCGCGCCCGATGCCTTCGCCGCCTGCGCGGTCCAGCCCGTCGGTGAACAAGAGCACGGTGGCGTTCTGCGCGGAAATGCGTCGCGCCCAGTCGCGGTTGAAGGCTTGCAGGCAATCGCCGATGCGCGTGCCGCCCGCCCAGTCGCGCACCTGGGCGGAAACGCGCGCGAGCGCGGCGTCGGGGTCGCGGTCCTTCATGAGGCGCGAAACCGGCGTCAGTTCGGTGCCGAACAGGAACGCGTGAACGCGGTCGCGGTCGTTGGTCAGCGCGTAGATGAAATGCAGGAACACGCGCGCATAGGTGTCCATCGAGCCGGAGATATCGCACAGCACGACGATGGGCGGGCGCACCCAGCGGCGGCGGCGGAAGGCGGGGCGCAGGTAATCCGGTCCGCGCGCGGCCATGTCGCGCAGCATCCGGCGCAGATCGAGCCGCCCGTGCGCAGAGACGGGCGCGAAGCGGCGGCTGCGCAGCCGCTCGAAGGGCAGGGCCAGCGCGGCGATTTGCCGGCGGGTCTCGCGCAGCTCCGCCGCGCTCATCTGCTCGAAATCCTTGTCTTGGAACCGGGTGCGGTCGCTCCATGAGCCGGTCGCGCGCAAGTCCACCTGCTCCTCGTGGCGCGGCGCTTCCTCGCCGCGGCTGGCGAACAGTGCCTCGGCCATGCGACGCGACAGCGCCTTGTCGTCGGGCGCCTGGCCGGAGCGCGCGGTGGGCAGCATCAGCGACATGAGTTGATCGAGAAAGCCGGGATCGCGCCAGAACATGACGAAAGCCTGGTTGAAAATGTCATGCTCGACGCGGCGGCTGACGAACACGGCATGCAGCGTCCAGTAGAACCGCTTGGGATCATCGATGCCCACCGCCAGCACGGCCTCGGTCGCCAGCGCCGTCTTGTCCGGCCCGGCGGGCAGTCCGGCGGCACGCAGAAGCCGGGCGAACATGACGATATTGTCGGCGATGCGCCCGCCATCGACCTCCGCCGCGACGATATTCGCACGGATGTCGGCGCCGGAATTGCCGCTCGCGGCCGTCGTCATTGCGGCGTCTCGCTGGTGACGGCGCCGCGGGCATCGCTCTTGATCTTCTCAAGCACGCGCGCGGCCTCGCTGCCCTCGATGCGGGCGATGTCGTCCTGGTATTTCAGCAGCGTGCCGAGCGTGGTGTCCACGGCGTCCGGGTCCAGCGCGACATGATTGAGCGCGGTCAGCGCCTGCGCCCAGTTGATCGTCTCGGCGATGCCGGGGTTCTTGTAGAGGTCCATCGCGCGGATTTCGTGGATGAAAGCGACGATCTGCCGGGTCAGTTCGTCTCCGGCCTCCGGCACCTTGAGCCGCAGGATGGCCAGTTCGCGCTCCACGCCGGGATAATCGAGCCAGTGATAAAAGCAGCGTCGGCGCAGCGCGTCGTGGACCTCGCGGGTGCGATTCGAGGTCAGGATGGTCAGCGGCGGCTTGTCGGCCTTGATCGTGCCGAGTTCGGGGATCGTGACCTGGTAATCCGCCAGCAGTTCCAGCAGGAAGGCCTCGAACGGCTCGTCGGCGCGGTCCAGCTCGTCAATCAGAAGCACCGGCGCCTCGCCTTCCGCGGAAAGCTCCAGCGCCTGAAGAAGCGGGCGTTTCAGCAGGTAATCGGGCGCGTAGATGTCGCGCTCGACCGTCTCCGTGCTCGCGGCCTCGCCGGCGGCTTCGGCCGCGCGGATGTGCAGGAGCTGGCGCGAATAGTTCCAGTCATAGACCGCCGAGGCGAGGTCCAGCCCCTCATAGCATTGCAGGCGCACCAGCGGGCGGCCAAGCGCCGCCGCCAGCACCTTGGCGAGTTCGGTCTTGCCGACGCCCGCCTCGCCCTCCAGCAGCAGCGGGCGCTTCAGCGTCATAGCGAGAAACGCCGCCGTCGCCAGCGCCTCGTTGGCGATATAGCCGTGCTCGCGCAGCAGCGTCTTTACCTCGGGGACATTCGAGGGCTCTTCCGCCATCAGGTCGCTTTCATAACTCTCGCGCTGAGCGCCTCGGCGAGCGCGCCGGGCGTAACAGAAAACACGGCGCGGGGCGTTCCCGCCGCCGCCCACACAATATCGAAACGCATGAGGTCTTCGTCCATGATCACGGTCATCGGTGAAGCGTGCCCGAAAGGCGGCACGCCGCCGATTGAAAAGCCGGTGACCTCGCGCACATAGGCTGCGTCGGGCCGCTTGAGAACCTCGCCCAATGCCGCGCCAACGCTTTTTTCGTTCAGCCGGTTCGCTCCGGAGACGAGGGCGAGCAGCGGCTTGCCGCTCGTAGCGCCCCGGAATACAAGAGACTTCACGATCTGCGCCGTCGTGCAGCCGCAGGCTGCGGCCGCGTCCTCGGCCGTGCGCGTGCTTTGCGGCATTTCGAGGATGGCGATGTCCAGCCCGAGCGCCCGCGACGCCTCCCGCACTCTCTCCGTGCTGGCGGGCAGCTTCGCCTCCCGCTCCCGCGTCATACCGGGGCAGCTTGCACCGCGCGTTCGGCCATTACCGGGATCAGTGCGGCGCGGTATTCCGCGCTGGCGTGGAGATCGCTGAGCAGGCCGCTGGCCGCTACCTTCAGATCGCGGACGGCTTCCGGCGCCCAGTTGCTCTTCAAAGCATTTTCCAGATCGGACGACCGGAACACGCCGTTCGCTCCCGCGCCCGTGACCGCCGCGCGCACCGAAGTTGAGAACATGCCCGAGGATTGGGAGACGAACACTCCCACCAGCGCATAGCGCGAGGCGCGCTGCTCGAACTTGGCGTAGCCGGCCTTGCTCGGGATCGGGAAGCGCACTTCGGTGATGATCTCGCCGGGCTGGAGCGCGGTCGAGAACAGGCCGGTGAAGAAGGAATCGGCATCGATCTGGCGCTTGTCGGTTACGATTGTCGCACCGAGCCCGAGGATCGCGGCCGGGTAGTCGGCGGCCGGGTCGTTGTTGGCGATCGACCCGGCAATGGTGCCGGCGTGGCGCACCTGCGGGTCGCCGATTTCTCCGGCAAGGTGCGCCAGCGCGGGAATCGCCCTGCGCACATCGGCGCTGCTGGCCACTTGCGCGTGGGTCGCCATCGCGCCGACGACGATGTTGGAGCCGGATTTCTCGATTCTGCGCAAATCGCCGATGCCGCGCAGATCGACCACCTCGGACGGCGCGGCGAGGCGCTGCTTGAGCGTGGGGATCAGCGTCTGCCCGCCGGCCAGCAGGCTGGCTTCCGGCTTTTCGGACAGGATACGCGCGGCATCGGAAACCGACGACGGGCGGTGATACTCGAATGCGTGCATGTCTGGTCTCCCTCGCTTATTCCGCCGCCGCGGCCGGCGCGCCCGCCTGGATCGCGCGCCAGACCTTCTCCGGTGTCGCCGGCATGTCGATGTGATCGACGCCATAGTCGCGCAGCGCGTCGCAGATCGCGTTGATGACCGCCGGCGGCGCGCCAATGGCCCCGGCCTCGCCGCAGCCCTTCACGCCCAGCGGGTTATGCGTGCAGGGCGTCGAGGTCGTCGTCACCTTGAAGGACGGCATGTCGTCGGCGCGCGGCATAACGTAATCCATCAGGGAGCCGGTGACGAGCTGGCCGTTCTCGTCATAGACCGCGTGTTCCAGCATCGCCTGGCCGATGCCCTGCGCCAGTCCGCCATGCACCTGGCCTTCCACGACCATCGGGTTGACGATGTTGCCGAAATCGTCGGCTGCGACGAAGGAGACGATCCTGGTTTCGCCCGTGCGCGGCTCGATCTCGACCTCGCAGATATAGGTGCCGGCCGGGAAGGTGAAGTTCTTCGGATCGTAGAACGCGGTTTCCTCCAGCCCCGGCTCCATCTCTTCCAGCGGATACTGATGCGGAACATAGGCGGTCAGCGCGATCTCGCCGAAGGTCTTCTGCTTGTCGGTGCCCTTCACGCGGTAGGCGCCTTCCGTGAATTCGATGTCCTCCTCGCCGGCTTCCAGCAGATGCGCGGCGATCTTCTTGCCCTTTTCGACCACCTTGTTGAGCGCGTTGACGATCGCCGTGCCGCCGACGGCCAGCGAGCGCGAGCCGTAGGTGCCCATGCCGAACGGCACCTTGTCGGTGTCGCCGTGGACGATCTCGACATTGTCGCCGGGGATGCCCAGCCGGTCGGCGACGATCTGCGTGAAGGTCGTCTCGTGGCCCTGGCCGTGGCTGTGCGAGCCGGTGAACACAGAGACCGAGCCGGTCGGGTTCACGCGCACCGTCGCCGCCTCGTAGAGCCCGGCGCGCGCGCCGAGCGCGCCGACGAGATTGGACGGCGCGATTCCGCACGCCTCGATATAGGACGACACGCCGATGCCGCGCAGCTTGCCGCGCGCCGCGGCCTCGGCGCGCCGCTGCTCGAAGCCGGCGTAATCCGCAAGCTCCATCGCCGCGTTCAGGCTCGCCTCGTAATCGCCGGTGTCATACGAGACCGCCACGGGTGTCTGATACGGGAACTGGTCCGGCTGGACGAAGTTGCGCCGGCGGATTTCGGTCTGGTCCATACCCAGCTCGCGCGCGGCCTTGCTCATCAGCCGCTCGACGATGTAGGTCGCCTCGGGGCGCCCCGCGCCGCGATAGGCGTCCACCGGCACGGTGTTCGTGAACACCGCCTTGACGTTGGTGTAGATCGCCGGCGTCGTGTACTGCCCGGCGAGCAGCGTGCCGTGCAGCCAGGTCGGGATGCAGGGCGCGAAGGTGGACAGATACGCGCCCATATTCGCCATGGTATCGCAGCGCAGGCCGATGGCCTTGCCGTTCTCGTCGAACGCCATTTCCGCGTGGGTCACGTGATCGCGGCCCTGCGCGTCGGACATGAAGCTCTCGGTGCGCTCGGCGGTCCATTTCACCGGCCGGCCGATCTTTTTCGCGGCGAATGTGACGGCCGCTTCCTCGGCGTAGTGATAGATCTTCGAGCCGAAGCCGCCGCCGACATCCGGTGCATAGACCCGCAGCTTGTGCTCCGGGATGCCCAGCACGAACGCGCCCATCAGCAGGCGGATGACATGCGGGTTCTGGCTGGTGGTAATCAGCGTATGCTCGTCGCGGCCGGGATCGTACACGCCGATGGCCGCGCGCGGCTCGATGGCGTTGGCGATCTGCCTGTTGTTCACGAGGTCGATCTTCGTCACATGGCTGGCGCGGGCGAAGGCTTCGTTGACGGCAGCCTCGTCGCCAAGCTCCCAGTCGAAGCACAGATTGTCCTCTGCCTCGTCATGCACTGGCGTGCCGCCGCCCTGAAGCGCCGCGCGCATGTCGATCACGGCGGGAAGCTCGCTCAGTTCCAGCTCGATCAGTTCGGCGGCGTCCTTGGCTTCGCGCAGGCTATCGGCAATAACCAGCGCGACGGGATCGCCGACATGACGCACCTTGCCTTCCGCGAGGATCGGGTGCTTTGGCTCTTTCATCGGGCCGTCCTTGCCGGTTACCTGCCAGCCGCAGGGTATCCCGCCGACCTCCTTGAAGTCCTCCGCCGTGAGAACCGCGATCACGCCTGGCGCACTCGCCGCGCGCGACGTGTCCAGCTTGTCGATCCGCGCATGGGCCATGCTGGAGCGCAGGAAATAGCAATAGGTCTGGTTCGGTTCGTTGATGTCATCGGTATACCGGCCGATGCCTTTCAGGAACCGCTCGTCCTCGCGCCGCTTCATCGGCGCGCCAATGCCATCCGGTGCCATGTTTCCGCCCTTTATGTCTGTTGCTCGCGCCTTCGCCTACGCCGCCGCTTCGCGCCCCTGGTTCTGCGCGGCGACTGACTGGATCGCCTTGACGATATTGTGATAGCCGGTGCAGCGGCAGATATTGCCCTTCAGCCAGTCGCGGATCTCCTCTTCGCTCGGATCCGGGTTCTTGGCGAGAAGATCGACCGCCGACATCACCATGCCCGGCGTGCAGAAGCCGCATTGCAGCCCGTGGGCGTCGCGGAACGCCGCCTGCATGGGGTGTAGCGTGCCGCCATCAGCGAGGCCTTCGATGGTGGTCACATTCGCGCCATCGGCCTGCGCGGCCAGCAGGGTGCAACTCTTGACGGATTCGCCGTTGACGTGAACGACGCAGGCGCCGCACTGGCTCGTGTCGCAGCCGACATGGGTGCCCGTCAGGTGGAGTTGCTGCCGGATGAATTCCACGAGCAGCGTTTGGCCCGGCACATCCGCGGAAACAGTCTTCCCGTTCACCGTCATGCTGACATGCGGCATGAGTTCCTCCCTGGTTGGCGGCCGCAGGCTTAACTCCTTGCAGAGCATCCAGATTTGACGCGGCTCAATTCGATTCTTGAGATTAAATCAATTAGGCTTCTCAGCCAATGGCGAAAAACAGGATCACGGCCGCGACGACAAGCACCGCCACGATCCAGACCCAGTTGGGAACGCTGACCGCGGAGGTGTGAACCGGCTCTGCGCCCGGCCGTTCGATCTCGTTCGCGAAATTCTCGAAGAACTTGGTCGCGAGGTTGTGCGCCGTGGCGTCGATCAGCCGGTTGCCGAGCTGGGCGATCTTGCCGCTGACGCGGGCATCGACATCGTATGTCAGTTCCGTCTCATCGCCCTTGTCCTCCAGCCGGACATCCGCGCCGCCCGAGGCCGAGCCGGCCTGCCCGCCGGAGCCGCTGCCCTCGATCCGATAGGATTCCGGTGGGTTCAGGTTGGTGAGCTGGACCTCGCCGTTGAAGCGCGTGTTCATCGGCCCGATCTTCACGTTCACGATCGCCGCCAGCTTGTCCTCGTCGTGCTTCTCGAGGCTTTCGCAGCCGGGAATGCACCGGCGCAGAACGTCGGGATCGTTGAGCTTTTCCCAGACTTCTTCCCGGGGGGCGGGCAGGGTATGCGAGCCGGACATTTTCATGGTCGTTTCCTCTCGGGCTTGGGCGTAAGCGGTGGTGCTCCTGGTTCGCTGTGAGCGCCTTCCAAGGCAAAATCGGCGGCCGTGTCAATATCGCTCAATACGCCCGGCGAGGGGGCCGGGACGCTCACAACTCGCGCGGCATGGCCCCGGAGGATGCCGCGCGCGCCGACATCGCCCGCCAGGGCGGCCAGTTCAGCGAGATAATCGCGCCCGAACAGGACCGGGTGGCCGCGCCGCCCGTCCCGGACCGGCACGCAGATGCGCGCGGGCTGCGCTTCATGCGCGGCCGCCAGCCGGGCGTAGTCTTCAGCGGTGATGTGGGGCATGTCGCCCAGAACAATGAAGACACCGGCGACGGCCTCGCTCATCGCATGCGCCCCCGCGGAGAGCGAGGCGCCCATGCCCTCGGAGGCCGCCGGGTTGTGGATGCAGCGCAGCCCCGCGGCGCTGGCCAGCGCCGCGACGTCCTGTGCATCCTGGCCGGTGACGACCACGGTATTACCCAGCCCCAGCGATGCGACCGTGGTCAGCGCGTGCGCAACCAGAGGCGCGCCGCGATAGGTCTTGAGCAGCTTGTTCTCGCCCGGCAGCCGCCGGGACAGGCCGGCGGCGAGAACAATGGCGCCGTAGCGTTTCAGATCGCTCA
>JBKGZY010000006.1:0-37163 GCA_046543175.1 Dichotomicrobium sp. | reverse complement strand
ATTGTGCCGCCCTGGCTCCCCAAGCGGAAAAAACTGCGCTATCAGATCCGGCCGTGGCTCGGCCTGCGTCCACTGACACTCGCCGAATATCCCTGGGGTGTTATCGGCCCCCGCGCGCTCACCCATTTCGCCAGGGAGCTTGACCTGACGCATTACGCCGTCCCGCAGGATGTCTTCTATCCGGTGCCGCCGAAGCAGGCCAAGCTGCTGTTCGACCCCGATGCCGATATCGCGCAATACATCACCGACAGGACAATCGCGGTCCATCTCTGGAACGAGGGGATCAAGGAACTCAAGCGCGAGCCCGCGCCGAAAGGCTCGTTTATCGAACGCATCTGCGCCGCGCACTGCGTTCCCATGAACTGACCGTCCCGGCTACGCACCGTTATGACCAACCTGCACACAGTCTGGCTCATCGACGAGGGGCATGCCGGGCACCGCGTGCAGTCCGAGGGCGTCGTCATGGCGCTGGAGCGCGCCGGGCTATCCTTGGCGGTCGAGAGGATCGAATGTCGGCCGAAATTGCGCGGCATTTTCCGGCCGGTGGCGCGGGCGGCGTTGTCACGGCTCGACGGGCCGCGCGCCATGCGCTTCGCGAGGCATGTCGCGCAGTTTACCCGGCCCAATGGGCCGCCGCCGTCTCTCATCATTTCCAGCGGCGGCCGCACTGCTTTCGCCAGCCGTGCGCTGGCGCTGGAGACCGGCGCGCCCAACGTCTTCGTTGGCAATCCCAAGCCGTTCCCGGGGGACTGGTTCAGCGCGGTGCTCTCCCCGGTCCCGCTGCCGCAATGCGAAGCGATCCCGACAGGGATCGTGCCGAATATCGTGACGCCCGGAGACTGCGCAGCCAAGGCCCGCGAATATTGGCATGGCCCACCACCTCCGGGCCTCTGGACGCTGCTGATCGGCGGCCCGAGCCGCAATCATCTCTACGGCGAGCAGGACTGGCGGGATATCGCGGCCGGCGTCAACGGGCTTGCTGAGCGCTTCGGCATCAGGTGGCTGATCTCCACCTCGCGGCGCACGGGCGCCGAAGCCGAGGCGATACTGGCGGGCGATCTCGCCCCCGAGGCGGTCGAGGAACTGGTTCTCTACGGCCGCGAGCCGAAGCGCGTTGTTTTGCCCTTCCTCGGCGCGGGCGAGCGGGTGTTCGTCACGCGCGACAGCCTGACGATGGTCAGCGAAGCCGTCATGAGCGGCCGGCCCGTCGCCGCCCTGCTTCCGCGTCGGGTCGAACTCGCGGATGACAATTTCATGGCCGTGGTGTTGCGCAAATACGCGTCATGGCATCAGTATTGCGAGATTTCCTCCACGAAACTGTCGCATTTCGTGCCTGACAACCGGCAACCGTCCGCGGGCCGGCACGAAGCCGCCGAAGAACTGGATCGAGCGGCCGGGCATCTGGTGCGCCGCCTGTTTCTCGCACACCACGAGACGGCTTGACTGTCGGGATGTCGCCGCATTCTGAAGGCTGACAAACACGAACATTCATGTAAAGTTCAGCCCGAAGACATTAGGTTTAAGCGCAAAGGATCACTGAAATTCCCGATGATTGAAACATGACCAAGCTGAAGGCGCTGCTGCGCCCCGCCCTTTTCCTGCTCGCGGTTCTCGTCGGCCTCGCCGGTCCGGCGACGCTGGCGCAAGCGCAAGCCTGCACCTCATCCTGGTCAAGTTCGAGCTATAAGTCCTATTCCCAGATCAAGCGCGAAGTGACGGCCCGGCTGGGCAATGCGCGGATCGTTCGTGTGGAGTTGTGCGGGAGTGGCGGCTCGGCCTATTTTCGGGTGATCGCGATCGTCAACTCGACGCGCGAGGAGTTGCGCATCAGCGCACGCTGAACCGTGAACGAGCGGCCGCTTCGGAATTCGGAAGTATGCTCCGATGAAAATACTGGTGGTTGAAGACGACGAGGATCTGAACCGGCAGATCAAGGCCGCGCTGGCCGAGGCCGGATACGCGGTCGATTGCGCCTTCGACGGCGAGGAAGGCCACTTCCTCGGAGACACCGAATCCTACGACGCCGTGATTCTCGATCTGGGCCTGCCCACGCTCGACGGGCTGAGCGTTCTGGAACGCTGGCGGCGCGAACAACGCAACATGCCGGTCCTGATTCTCACCGCGCGCGACCGCTGGAGCGACAAGGTCGCCGGCATGGACGCCGGCGCGGACGATTACGTCGCCAAGCCGTTCCACATGGAGGAGATGCTCGCGCGCGTGCGCGCGCTGCTGCGCCGGCACGCGGGATTCGCCAGTTCGGAGATCGAATGCGGGCCGCTGCGGCTCGACACGCGCTCCGCCCGCGTCACCTGCGACGGCACGCCTGTCAAGCTGACCTCCCTGGAATTCCGGCTGTTGAGCTATCTGATGCATCATCGCGGCCGGGTCGTGCCCCGCATGGAACTGGTCGAGCATCTCTACGAGCAGGACTTCGACCGGGATTCCAACACGATCGAGGTGTTCGTCGGCCGGCTGCGCAAGAAGATTCCCGGACACCTGATCGAAACCGTGCGCGGGCTGGGCTACCGGCTCGCGGAAAACGGTGACGGCGCACAGCGTTGATGAAACGCAACTCTCTAGCTTTTCGCCTGTCCGCGGCGGCTTCCGCCTGCATCCTGCTGATCCTGCCGGCCACCGCCGTGGCGCTGGTCTCGGTCTATCGCGGCGCCGTGGAAAGCAGCTTCGATGTCCGGATCAATTATTACCTGCAATACCTGATCGGCGCGACCTCGCGGAGCGAAGACGGGCTGGTGCTCGAGGCACCGAACACGCTGGGTGAGCCGCTGTTCTCGCTGCCGGCTTCAGGCTGGTACTGGCAAATCGGGCCCGCAGACGAAAAGGGCGATCCGCTCATCAAGTCGGCATCGCTGGTCTCCGAATCGTTGACGCTGCCCAAAACGGGCGATCCCGATTCCAATGTTCTGCGCGCCTACATCATCGGTCCGGAGGGCGAGCAGCTTCGCGTCGTGGCCCGCGACATCATTTTCCCCGGCGAAGACAGTCCGCGCAGCTATACCTTCGCGGTGGCCGGGGATGCGGGCGAGATCGACGAGTCGGTATGGAGCTTCATGACCATGCTCGCCGCCGCCTTCGCCGCGCTGGGCGTGGCGCTCCTGTTCGCCACCCTGTTCCAGGTCCGCTACGGACTGCGCCCACTCGGCGAGATCCGCGCGAAACTGGCCGCCATCCGTTCCGGCAAGGCGGAAAAGCTGGAGGGCGAGTTGCCGGAGGAAATCCAGCCGCTCCAGCAGGAACTGAACTCGCTGATCCAGTCCAATCAGGACATCATTGAACGCGCGCGGACTCATGTCGGCAACCTGGCGCATGCGCTGAAGACACCGCTCAGCGTCATCACCAACGAGGCGCGAGATCGCAAGGATCCGTTCGCGCACAAGGTGAGCGAGCAGGCCGAGATCATGCGCCAGCAGGTGACGCATCACCTCGACCGCGCGCGGGTGGCGGCGCGCGCCGGTGCCGTCGGCCGGGCGACGCATCTTCAGCCGGTAATCGAGGAAATGCGCTCCGCGCTGACCAAGATCTACAGCAAGAACCAGATTGCCGTCACCGCCGAATGCCCCCCCGATCTGCGCTTCGAGGGCGAGAAGCAGGACCTCCAGGAGATGATCGGCAACCTGATGGACAATGCGTGCAAGTGGGCGCGCTCAACTGTCGCCGTCTCCGCGGAATCCCAGGCCGGGAAACGGCCCTATCTGCGGATTTACGTGGACGATGACGGGCCGGGCCTGTCGCCGCAGGCCCGGGAGAAGGCGGTCAAGCGCGGCCGCCGGCTCGACGAGGGCAAGCCGGGGTCGGGTCTCGGGCTATCCATCGTGGCGGACCTGTCGAACCTGTATTCGGGGAACTTTCACCTGGAGGAATCGCCGCTCGGCGGCCTGCGCGCGATCCTCGTCCTGCCTTCTGTTCAAAGTGACTGACCGCGCCGCAAAAATGACAGAATATCGCACTTCGCTCTGGCCGTAACCGTGAACAAATCGTGTCCGGGGCGGAGAGGCGTCGTACGGAGACGATACAGGCTGGATTTTGGGGGGCTGTTTTGCGCAAAGGTTTCGTCTTGGTGCTGACCGCGTTGCTGGCTGTCAGCGTGGCTGGCTGCTCAAGCAAGCAGGACTCGGGTGCGTTAATTGGGGCCGTCACTGGCGGCATTATCGGCAACCAGGTCGGCCAGGGAACGGGCCGCGTACTCGCGACGGCGGCGGGCGCCGTGGTCGGCGGCATCGTCGGCAGCGAGATCGGCCGGGACTTGGATGAAGCTGACCGCCGCCGCGCCGCCGCGGCGGAATATTACGCGCTGGAGGAGGAACCGGTTGGCAAGTCCCGGGGCTGGCGCAGCCCGGATTCCGGCCATCGCGGCGAGGTCGTCATCACCGATGAATACCGCGAGGCCGGCCGACTCTGCCGCGACTACGAGCACACCATCTATATCGAGGGCGAGCCAGACGTGCTGCGCGGCACCTCTTGCAGGGGCGACGACGGGCGCTGGCGCGAGGTCGGATAAACGGAACCGGCCGCTGCCTGCTCCGGGAGCGGGCAGCGCGGACGGGATATCTTATGTGTAATCGCGGCGCGTCCTTTCGCCGCCAACCGGCGTGAAGCCACCGGGAAAACTTGCGCTGACGGCTCGCGATTTCCTATTTTGTCACGACAGTGACACTGCGAGCTAAAGCGTGATGATCCTCTGGGCAATCCTTGCCGTCCTGACCGCACTGGTGATCGCCGCCGTCTGTCTTCCTCTGGTCCGGCCCAGCGGCAAGCAGAATGCCGCGACACAATCCGACGCCGAAATCTACAAGGCGCAACTCGCGGAAATCGAGGACGAGCGCGAGCGCGGCGTCATAAGTGCCAGCGAAGCCGAAGCCGCCCGCCTCGAGGTGAGTCGCCGCCTGCTGAGAACCGAGGACAAGGGGGGCGACAGCCCGGATGCCCGACGCCAGTCGCGGCAGAACGACTGGGCCATCGGGGCGATAACGGTCGCCATTCCCGCTCTCGCTCTCGGCGGCTATCTGGCGCTGGGCTCGCCAATGCTGCCGCAGCAGCCATACGCCGAACGCAATGAACGGCCGCCCGCCGCCCAGCGTGTCGCCGAGCTTGTGCGCCAGGTCGAGGCGCGTCTGGAAAAACACCCGGAGGATGGCGAAGGCTGGGACGTGATCGCGCCGGTTTACTTGCGCCAGAAGCGTTATCATGATGCTGTCTTCGCATTTCAGCGCGCGTTGAACCTGAACGGCGAAAACGCCGCGCGGCTGGAAGGTCTGGGCGAGGCGTTGGCACTTCGCGACGATGGACAGGTGGGCGAAAAGGCGCGCTTTGCCTTTTCCCGGGCGCTGGTGCGCAATCCGGACAGCCTGAAGGCGCGGTTCTGGCTGGCGATGAGCGACGAGCAGAACGGCGAACTCGAAGAGGCGGCGGAAGCGTACAAGGCGATCATGAGGGACAGCCCCGAAGATGCGCCATGGCGCGCGATGGTGGGAACCCGGCTCGCAGCGGTTAGGCAGCAACTCGACCCTGCACGCGCGCGCGCGCCGGAACTGCCGCCCGAGGCGATGCGTTCGGCAGAGTCGATGTCGCCGGAAGAGCGCGTCGCCATGATCGAAAACATGGTCGCCGGGCTGGCGAAGCGGCTCGAAGCCGATGGCAGCGATCTTGAGGGCTGGCTGCGGCTGATGCGTGCCTACAAGGTGCTCGGCAAGCCGAGCGAAGCAGAACAGGCCGCAGCTTCGGCGCGAGAGAACTTCAAGGGCAATGCGACCGCGCTGGAGCGGATTGACACGGCCGCGCGCCAGCTCGGACTGAAATCATGATCCCGGACGAGGGAGCGAAACGACGTCTATGACACGCAAGCAGCGCCGAAGCGTACTGATCGTCACGGGCCTTGTCGTGCTCGGCGTGGCGACCGCGATGGTGCTTACGGCGCTGGAGAGCAAGGTCACGTTTTTCTACAGCCCCAGTGACATCGCCGAGAAATCCGTCAGCCCCGGTCAACGCCTGCGGCTCGGCGGTCTCGTCGCGGAAGGCAGCGTCCAGCGCAAACAAGGCACGACCGTCCGCTTCTCCGTCACGGACACGAACCAATCCGTCGACGTCACCTATTCCGGCATTCTTCCCGACCTGTTTCGCGAAGGGCAGGGCGTGGTCACGGAAGGCCATCTCGATTCGAACGGCGTGTTCAAGGCCGATACCGTGCTGGCGCGCCACGACGAGAACTACATGCCGAAGGAAGTGGCGGATGCGCTGAAGCGCCAGGGCGTCTGGCAGCATGGCGAATCGCAGGACGGCGCAGCACCGGCCCGCCCAGCGGCCGACGGAACAGACGTACAAGAACCGCGGAATACGCAATGACGCCAGGGACGAAGGACCGCCGGCATTGATTACCGAGATCGGACATTTCGCGCTGCTGCTCGCGCTGGGCGTGGCCGCCGTGCAGACGATCGCGCCGGCCTGGGGCGCGCAGCGCGGCAACGCCGCGCTCATGGACACCGCGCGCCCCACGGCGGTGGCGCAGTTCGTCCTCGTCCTGATCGCGTTCGGCGCGCTTACCCACGCCTATGTCGTCTCGGATTTCTCCGTCGCGAACGTCGCCGCCAACTCCCATTCCGCAAAGCCGCTGATCTACAAGATTTCCGGCGTCTGGGGGAACCATGAAGGCTCGATGGTGCTGTGGGTGCTGATCCTGGCGCTGTTCGGCGCCGGCGTGGCGCTGTTCGGGCGCAACCTGCCCTCGACGCTGAAGGCGAACACGCTGGCCGTGCAGGGCTCGCTATCGCTGGCGTTTCTCGTGTTTATCGTCGCGACCTCGAACCCGTTCGAGCGGCTCAACCCGGCCCCGGCCGAAGGCAACGGGCTGAACCCGGTCCTTCAGGACGTGGCGCTCGCCTTCCACCCGCCGCTGCTCTATGCCGGCTATGTCGGCTTCTCGATGGCGTTTTCCTTCGCCGTCGCCGCGCTGATCGAGGGCCGCATCGACGCCGCCTGGGCGCGCTGGGTGCGGCCATGGACGCTGGCGGCGTGGATGTGCCTCACGCTCGGCATTTCGATGGGGTCGTGGTGGGCCTATTACGAGCTTGGCTGGGGCGGCTGGTGGTTCTGGGACCCGGTCGAGAACGCCTCGTTCATGCCGTGGCTGCTCGGCACGGCGCTCCTGCACTCCGCGGTGGTCATGGAAAAGCGCGAGGCGTTGAAGGTCTGGACGATCCTGCTGGCGATCCTGACCTTCGGGCTGAGCCTTCTGGGCACCTTCCTGGTGCGCTCCGGGGTGCTCACCTCGGTCCATACCTTCGCCAGCGATCCGACACGCGGCATCTTCATCCTGATGATCATCGCGTTCTTCATGGTCGCCGCGCTGGCGCTTTATGCCTGGCGCGCGTCGATGCTCAGGCAAGGCGGTGTGTTCGCGCCCATCTCGCGCGAAGGCGGCTTGGTGCTCAACAACCTCTTGCTGACGACGGCCTGCGGCGTGGTGTTCGTCGGCACGCTCTACCCGCTGGCGCTGGAAGCGGTGACGGGCGAGAAGATTTCCGTCGGCCCGCCATTCTTCAACGCGACTTTCGTGCCGCTGATGGTGCCGTTGCTGATGGCCATGCCCTACGGGCCGTTCCTGGCCTGGAAGCGCGGCGACATCCTCGGGGCGAGTCAGCGTCTCGCTGTGGCGGCCGGGCTGGCGCTGCTTGCCGGCGTCGCGGCGTTCGCCATCACCACGACCGGCCCGGTACTCGCCCCGCTCGGCGTGGCGCTCGGGGTCTGGCTGATCTTCGGTGCGCTGTCGGAACTGGCCTTCCGGGTCAAGCTGTTCGACGCGCCGCTCGCAGAAAGCTGGCGGCGCGCGCGCGGCCTGCCCGCGTCGAATTACGGCGCGGCGCTGGCCCATCTCGGCGTCGGTATCATGGTGCTCGGCATCGTCGGCACAAGCGCGTGGTATAGCGAGCGGATCACGGCCATGAAGCCGGGCGAGACCCTGGAATTCGCCGGAACGGCGGTCACGCTGCGAGACGTGACGCCCCGGCGCGGGCCGAACTACACCGAGGAGCGCGGCAGCTTCACGCTGGAAACCGCCGGTGGCCGGACGATCACGCTGCACCCGTCCAAGCGGGCCTACGACGCGCCGCGCCAGACGACCTCGGAAGTCGGCATCCATCCATTCTGGTCAGGCAACTTCTATCTCGCGCTCGGCGAGAACCTCGAGGACGGCGGCTACACCGTGCGCATGTATTTTCATCCGCTGGTGGTGCTGATCTGGATCGGCACGGCCATCATGTTCCTGGGCGGGGGCATCTCGCTGGGCGACCGTCGGCTGCGCGTCGGCGCGCCGCAAAAGAGCCGCCGCCGGGTCCCGGCAACTGCGCCGGGAGGCGCGCCGGCGGAATGACGGCGCTTGGCAAAACCCGAGGGCTTTTGATCTTGCTGGCGTTCGTGCTCGCGCTGCCAGCCATGACGGCGAACGCCGTCGATCCCGATGAGGCGCTCGACGATCCGAAACTTGAGCAACGCGCGCGCGAAATTTCCGCCGGGCTGCGCTGCGTCGTCTGCCAGAACCAGTCCATCGACGATTCCAACGCCGATCTCGCCAAGGATTTGCGCCTGCTCGTGCGCGAGCGGCTGACGGCGGGCGACACCAACGAGGAAGTCGTCGACCACATCGTCGCCCGCTATGGCGAGTTCGTGCTGCTGGAGCCGCGCTTCGCGCCGCATACCTACGCGCTGTGGCTCGCCCCGGTGCTGCTGCTGCTTTTCGGTCTGCTGCTGGCGTTCAAGCTGTTTCGCGGCCGCTCCAATACGGCTGCTTCCGGCGCCCCAGAGCCCTTGAGCGAAGCCGAGCGCACGCGGCTGGACAATCTGCTCGCCCAGCAAGCCGAACCCGACGGCCCCGCCGACAAGCGGTAACGCTGCTTTGACGGACTCGTGAGCGGTGGTGCCTTGCGAACTGTCAATGCGACGCTCAATCCTGCTCAATAAACTAACCAAAGAATCTACAGCATCGGACAATCCGGATTTATCGCCCGATGCTGTAGGGGCTCTGTAATGCAGGAGAAGAGCGATGCCCGCTTCCACGCGGAAACTCACTTTCCCCGGCTCGCAAGGCGCACAGCTCGCAGCTCGGCTTGATCTCCCAGCCGGCGCGCCGCGCGCCTGCGCCCTGTTCGCGCACTGCTTCACCTGCTCGAAAGACATCTTCGCCGCCGCGCGCATCGCCAGCGAACTGACCGATCGCAACTTCGCGGTATTGCGCTTCGACTTCACCGGCCTGGGCGCGAGCGAGGGTGAATTCGCCAACTCCAATTTCTCCTCCAACATGGCTGACCTGATACATGCCGCGGATTTCATGCGGCAGCAGCACGAGGCGCCGGCCGTCCTGATCGGGCACAGCCTGGGCGGCACGGCGGTTCTCGGCATTGCGGGCGAGATCCCCGAGGTCAAGGCGGTCGCCACCATCGGCGCGCCATCGGACGCCGAGCATGTCGTCAAGAACTTCGGCGCCCATGTCGACGAAATCGAGCAGTCGGGCGTGGCCGAGGTCTCGCTCGCCGGGCGCAAGTTCACGATCAGGAAGCAGTTTCTCGACGACGTGAAGGGTCACACGCTCACCGACCGGATCGCGTCCATGCGCAAGGCGCTGCTTCTGTTCCATTCCCCTGTCGATGACGTCGTCGGTATCGAGAACGCCAGCGCGATCTTCACCGCCGCCAGGCACCCCAAGAGCTTCATTTCGCTGGACGACGCCGACCATCTGCTGTCACGGCGCGCGGACGCGGCCTATGTCGCGGAGGTCTTGAGCGCGTGGGCGTCGCGCTATGTCCGTGCGGAGGAAGCGGGGGAGCGGCCCGACGAGGCGGGCGCGGAAGGCGTGGTCAGCGTAGCCGAGACAGGGCGCGGCAAGTTTCAGCAGGACATCGCGTCCGGCCGGCACCACCTGCTGGCTGACGAGCCGGCGTCCCACGGCGGCCTGGACAGCGGCCCGTCGCCCTACGATCTGCTCAACATGGCGCTGGGCGCCTGCACCTCCATGACGCTGCGCATGTATGCCGACCGCAAGAAGCTCGACCTCGAGCGCGTGCGCGTGACCGTCCGCCACAACAAGATCCACGCCGAGGACTGCGAGAGTTGCAGTGACGACCAGAAGGAGGACGCGCCGGGCGGGCGGATCGACCGCTTTGAACGGGAACTGTTCCTGGAAGGCGCGCTGAGCGAGGATCAGCGTCAGCGGCTGAAGGAGATCGCGGACCGCTGCCCGGTCCATCGCACGCTGGAAGCCTCGTCGGTCATCGACACCACGCTCGCCGATGACGGCAAGGCCTGATTCGGCTCACCGGCGCAGCCCGGCCAGCCTCTTACTCGAACGGTTTGACCGCCCATTCGCGCACGTTCTGGTGCTCGATCTCCGCGCCTGCGCCTTCTGTTATCAGGTTCATGAGCAGCAAGCGGCTCGGCAGGCCCGTGAGGGTTTCGCCGCGCAGGCTCTCGTAAGCACGGATTGCGCTGCGGGTGCCGCGCCCGAATATACCGTCGATCGGGCCGGTATACAGGTTGCGTGCCTGCAATTCCTTCTGGAGGTCGATCACCTCCTGTTCCCTCGCGATCATGGTGCGATCCGCCAGCGGATCGACCACATGCGCAAAGGCGCCCACGTTGACGGCGGTATTGGCGATGATGTCCGGCTTCTGCCGGCGCACGACATTGCCCTGGCTGAGCAGCAGCCGCGTGCGCGTATAGGTGCCGACATTGAGGCCCACGGCCACCGGCCCGTCTTCGGTCTGCATGAGGATCGGCGAACCGGACGATGCGCCACCGGTATCGCAGTCGTGCAGCAGCAGATCCTCGGCCCCGGAGAAATGCTGGCGGATATAGCGCCACTCGATGCCCTTGAAACTGCGCCTGATGCGGCACGGCGTGCTGTAGGCGAGCTGCCAGTGCGTGTAATCCCAGTGATAGCTGAGCTGAAAGATGCGGCCTTCGCGCGACGCCTGGATCAAATCCCGGGTCGGGCGCGGCGACAGCTTGATCGTACCGAACTTGCACATCGGCTGGCGCAGCTTGGCGAGCGCCCAGTCCTTCGGTGCGGATAGCGGCGGCTCCTTGCCGAAGCGCGTCGTGCCGACGGCAACGCTGTGCTTCGGCGTGCCGCCCATGCGCCCGGCGATCCCCGTGGACAACGACAGATCCTTGTAATCGAGCCGGAAACTCATGTCGAAAAGGTCGGGCAGCCGGCCGTCACGCGGCTGAAACAGGCAATGCGATGCCGTGGCGACAACGTTCGGCGCGACACAGAAGGCGGAGCACAGCGTCTGCGTGCCCGGCTCGTAAATCATTCCGATCCTGCCGGCGAGGTCGTCATAGGCCGGGGGCACGTCGCTTCGTGCGTCCTGCCCGAATATCGCCGCGGATGCCGTGCTGACGGTCGCCAGCGTTACCGCTGCTGCGAACACACCCGCGGCCACCTGCCGGAACGCGGCTGCCCCCCGTTGAACTCCCGCAAAGGCCTGTCCACGCATCTGAACCTTTATTCCCCCCGTTGCGCTCGACCTCAACCGCTGGCCGGAACAACAAGCCCCTTTCCGCTTTTCAAGGATGGCAGCCGCCGGGCATGCGCTCCATGAACAAAGTTTAACATGCCGGAAAGTGACCAGTAATGAGCATCTGCCTATATGCAAGCTATTGAAATACGAAATCTGAGAGGAGCAGACTAAGTCCAATGGCGGAAGAGTTCAACAAAACTGAGCGAGCAGGTCGTAGCCCGTGGCGCCGCGCGGGGCTTGGAACTGCTGCGGTATTCCTGGTCGGCGCGCTTGCCGGCACGTCGGTCTGGCAGATGACCGGGGAGAGCCCGGCCCTGACCTCGCCGGCGCAGGCACAATCAACCCAATCGCGTGTACCCAACAGCTTTGCCGACCTGGCAGAGAAAGCGCGCCCCGCGGTCGTCAGCATTGAAACAAGCGGACGCAGCAGACCGGCCCGCCGCCCCGGCCGCCGGGACCGCGGCGATGACGACAATGGCCGCGACTTCTTCGGCCTGCCGGAAGATCACCCGCTGCGCGAATTTTTCGAGCGTTTCGGCGACCGTATGCCGGAGCGTCCCCGGCCGTCGCGCGCGGCCGGCTCCGGCTTCATCATCTCGGCTGACGGCTATATCGTCACGAACAACCATGTCGTGGACGACGCCGAGAACATCGAAGTGACGATGGGCGAGGATCAGCGGACTTATGACGCCAAGCTCATCGGCTCTGATCCGCGCACCGATATCGCCCTGATCAAGATCGAGGACAACGGCGACTTCCCACATCTCGAATTCGCGGAGACGCCGGTGCGTGTCGGCGATTGGGTGCTGGCGGTCGGGAACCCGTTCGGGCTCGGCGGCTCGGTTTCGGCCGGCATCGTCTCCGCGCGCGGCCGGGATATCGGCTCAAGCCCCTACGATTATCTCCAGGTCGACGCGGCGATCAACAAGGGCAACTCCGGCGGTCCCCTGATCAACCTCGACGGCGCCGTGACCGGCGTGAATACCGCGATCTTCTCGCCTTCGGGCGGCAATGTCGGCATCGCCTTCGCCATTCCCGCCGGTCTGGTTCAGCAGATCGTCGAGGATTTGAAGGAAGACGGCACGGTCGACCGCGGATGGCTCGGCGTCACCATCCAGGATGTCGATGAAGATCTCGCACAAGGGCTGGGCATGGATGCCAGCGATCCGCACGGCGCGCTGGTGACGAACATCCTTGATGACGGGCCGGCCGCGAATTCGGAAGTCCGCGTCGGCGATGCCATCATCGAGGTCAACGGCGCGCGCGTGGAAGGCTCGCGCGATCTCGCCCGCAAGATTGCCGAAATCGAGCCGGAAACCCAGACCGAACTGACGGTCATGCGCGATGGCGAAGAACGAACCGTTCAGCTCGAACTCGGGCAGTTCCCCAGTTCCGACCGGATGGCCGCGCTCCAGCCGTCTGACGAACCGTCGGATATGAGGCTGGAAGACCTGGGCATCACCCTGGCTCCGGCCGAAGAGCAGTACGATGACGAGCGCCGCGGCTACGATGAAGACCGTGGCGGCTCCGGAGACGGACCGCGCGGCGAGCAGGGCGTGCGCATCGCCGATGTGGAAGGCGATTCGATCGCTGCCGAGAAGGGGCTGCGCTCTGGCGACATCATCGACGAGGTGGGCGGCCAGGCCGTTTACACCCCGCGCGATGTCCGGCGCAGCCTTGAAAGCGGCAGCGGTGCCTCCGGCGTCGTCGTCATGCGCATCCGCCGCGGTGATCAGCGCCGCTTTGTGGCACTGCCCCTCGATGCCCAGCGGTAAGCTGCTGGCATGACTGGCATGTCTGGCCCGGCCGTCTTATGATGGCCGGGCTACGCTGTTGCGAAACACCGAAGCGAGCGAACCGGGGGTTACCCAGCGAACGGCGACACGGCCATGCGTATCCTGATCATCGAAGACGACGAGACGGCAGCGGGCTACCTGATTCGTGCGCTCAGGGAGGCCGGGCATGTCTGCGACCTGCATACCGACGGTGAAGACGGCCTCGAAGCCGCGCTTGCGGGCGATTTCGACGTCCTGATCGTGGACCGCATGCTGCCGGGTCGCGACGGCATCAGCGTCATCGAAACCCTGCGCGCGGAAGGCGTAAACACGCCTGTCCTCGTGCTCAGCGCGCTTGGTGGTGTCGACGACCGCGTGACCGGCCTGCGGGCCGGCGGCGACGATTACCTGACCAAGCCCTACGCCATGTCCGAGTTGCTGGCCCGTGTCGAGGCGCTGGCGCGGCGTCCGGCGCCGGAGGAGGCCGCCACGCGCTATGTCATCAGCGACCTCGTGCTCGACCGGCTGGCCCACAAGGTGACGCGCGGCGGCCAGCCCATCATTTTGCAGCCGCGCGAATACCGTCTGCTAGAGTACCTCATGAAACACGCCGGACAAGTTGTCACGCGCACGATGTTGCTTGAGAATGTCTGGGATTATCACTTCGATCCGCAGACGAATGTCATTGATGTCCACATCTCGCGACTGCGCGCCAAGATCGACAAGGGCTACGACCGTCCGCTCCTGCACACCGTCCGGGGCGCGGGCTACATGGTCGGCGAAAGCGGGCCCTAACATTTTCCGCAGCACCGCCTTTCGCCTGTCGCTTCTCTATGCGGGCGTGTTCGCTGTGGCGGCCGCGCTGGCGATGGGCTACGTCTACTGGCAGACCAGCGTGTTCTACGCCCGCCAGCTCAACGAGACCATCGGCGCTGAAATCCGCGGCCTCGCCGAGCAATACCGGCTGGGCGGCCTGCCGCGCCTGAACGAGGTGGTGGCGCAGCGCAGTGCATCCGCGGGGGCTGGTCTCTACCTGATCGCCGACGAAGACGGCGAACGGATCTCCGGCAATTTCGGCTCGCCTTCCGCGGAACTCCTGCAAAGCTCCGGCCGGGTGCAGTTCCCCTACCGCGCACCCGCGCCTGGCGGCAGTGAGAGGCGCCTGGCGATCGGGCAGATCTTCACACTGCCGGACGGCTACCGGCTGTTCGTCGGCCGCGATATCGAGGACCGGCGCGAGCTCGAGCAGCTATTTGCTACCGCCTTCCTGTGGGGTGTCGGGCTTATAGCGGTCATCGGTGTACTGGGCGGGCTGCTGGTCAGCCGCGTGCTCCTGCGCCGCATTGGCGTGGTCACGGATACCAGCCAGCGCATCATGCATGGCGATTTGTCGCAGCGCGTGCCAATCACCGGGACGGGCGATGAACTCGACCGCCTGGCGGGCAACCTCAACACCATGTTCGACCGGATCGAACAGCTGGTCAACGGCCTGCGGGAGGTCTCCGACAATATCGCGCACGACCTGAAGACGCCGCTGACACGGATGCGCAACCGGATCGACACGGCGCTGCGCGAGGCGCCCGATGAGACGGCATACCGCGAAACGCTCATCCAGACGATCGAGGAGGCCGACGAGCTGATCCGCACCTTCAACGCCCTGCTGAGCATCGCCCGGCTGGAAGCGGGTGCGCAGGTCGAGGACTTCGAGACATTCGACCTCGCCGCGCTGGCCGGCGACGCCGTGGAGCTTTACGAGCCGGTCGCCGAAAGCGAAGGCATGGCGATTTCGCTCGCCGCCGATGCGCAGGCGCGCGTGACGGCCAACCGGCAATTGCTGGCGCAGGCGACCGCCAATCTCATCGACAACGCGATCAAGTATGCCCGGCCCGAGGCTGGCGACGGCGTCTCTCCGGCCATCGCGGTGCGCGTCGAGCGGAATGGCGCAAACATCCGCCTGAGCGTTGCCGATAACGGCCCGGGCATCCCGCCGGAGCAGCGCGAGCGCGCCCTCAAGCGATTCACGCGGCTGGAGTCCAGCCGGTCCCGCGCCGGCAGCGGCCTGGGCCTCAGCCTCGTTGCGGCGGTTGCGCGGCTGCATGGCGGGCGGGTCGTACTGGAAGACAACCAGCCGGGTCTTCGTGTCGTCGTCTCCCTGCCGGCGGCGGACGGGCCGAACGCGCAAACGCAAACACAGACCGGGGCGGCTCCGTCATGACACCGGCCCACGGCACGCCTCTTCACGATCAGATCGCTGCAATGCCGGTCGTCGGCAATGCCGAGGCGGCGGACCGTTTCATCGCCGACCTTGTAGCGAATGCATCGAAGGCCGAATGCGCCGATCTCGCGGCCCTGCTGGAAACACCGGGACCGGCGCGCGAACTGATACGCGGGATCGGCGCGGGGTCTCCGTTTCTTTCCAGGCAGTGCCTGCGCGATCCCGAGGCCCTTTGGCTCACCCTTTCGCAATCGCCGTCGGCGCGGCTCGAGCAGATCGCGGCCGGCCTCGCGACCGGCATCGACACCGACGACCAGAAATCCGCCATGCGGGCGCTTCGCCTGACCAAGAACCGCTACGCGCTTTGCGTCGCGCTGGCCGACCTCGCGGGCGTATTCGATCTGGACGCGATGATGGCGCATTGGACGCAGGCCGCCGACACGCTGCTGCAACAGGCGGTTCGCTTCTGCCTGCGCCGTAGCGCCGCGCGCGGAAAATTCCAGCCGCCCGACCCGGATGCACCGGACAATGACAGCGGCTACATCGTGCTGGCGCTGGGCAAATACGGCGCGCGGGAGCTCAATTACTCCAGCGATATCGACCTGGTCGTCTTTTACGAGCGGGACCGGGCGCCAGTCTCTGCGGATGTCGAGCACGGACCGTACTTCGTCCGGCTGACACGCGAACTGGTGCATCTGCTGAACGAGCGTGACGCCGACGGCTATGTCTTCCGCACGGATCTGCGCCTGCGGCCCGACCCGGCCTCCACCCAGATCGCGCTGTCGGTGGATGCCGGCCTCCAGTATTATGAGAGCCACGGCCAGAACTGGGAGCGCGCGGCGTTCATCAAGGCCCGCCCGGTCGCGGGCGATATCGCCGCGGGCAACCAGTTCCTCGACGAGCTGGCGCCCTTCATCTGGCGCAAGTACCTCGACTTCGCCGCCATCGCCGATGTCCACGCCATGAAGCGGCAAATCCACGCGGTGCGCGGCCATGGCAGGATCGCGCTGCACGGTCACAATCTCAAGCTGGGGCGCGGCGGCATCCGCGAGATCGAGTTCTTCGTGCAAACCCAGCAGCTCATCGCGGGCGGGCGTCAGCCGGAATTGCGCTGCCGCGGCACGCTGGAGGGACTGCGCGCGCTGTCCGAGCGCAAATGGATTTCCGGGACCGCGGCGCAGGAACTGGCTGGCGCCTATCGCTTCCTGCGGCGCACCGAGCACAGGCTTCAGATGATCGCGGACGAGCAGACGCATGCCTTGCCGCGCGACGAGGCGAGGCTGCTGCAAGCGGTCAATTTCGCGGGGTACGAAACCGTCGCGACATTCGCCGACGACCTGAGCGGACATCTCGGCGCTGTCGAGGCTCATTACGCGGCGCTGTTCGAGGACGTGCCGGAACTGACATCGGCGCGCGCGTCGGGAAATCTCGTGTTCACCGGCGACAGCGACGATCCCGATACGCTGCGTACTCTGGAGCGCATGGGCTTTGAGAACCCCTCCGCCGTGACCGCCATCGTTCGCGCCTGGCATTACGGACGTCACCGCGCCACGCGCACGCCCGCCGCCCGCGCACGCCTGACCGAATTCCTGCCGGCGCTGCTTGAAGCCCTGTCACAGACGGCGCAGCCGGACTTCGCGCTGGCGTCCTTCGACAAGTTCCTCGCCGAACTGCCCGCCGGTGTCCAGCTCTTCGCCATGCTGCGCAACAATCCCGCATTGCTGAACCTGATCGCGGACATCATGGGTTCCGCTCCGCGGCTCGCTCATGTGCTCAGCCAGCGCCGCCGCGTGATCGACGCCGTTCTCGACCCCGGCTATATCGGCGCGCTTCCCGGCAGCGACGAACTGCGGGAGATGGTGGCCGAGGAACTGGCGGAGGCCCAGGATTATCAGGACGCGCTCGATCGCGCCCGCGTGCTCGGCCAGGAGCAGGGGTTCCTGATCGGCGTCGGGCTGTTGTCCGGCTCGGTGGACACCGACCGGGCCGCGGCTGCCTATAGCGACCTTGCGGCTGTCCTCGTGGACGCCCTGAAGGCGCGTGTCGAACAGGAAATGGAAAAGGCGCATGGCCGCCTGCCCGACGGGGAGTGCGCCGTGCTGGCGATGGGCAAGCTCGGCAGCCGGGAAATGACGGCCTCGTCCGACCTCGATCTCATCATCGTCTACGACCACGCCCCCGACGCGAAGGAATCGGACGGGCCGAAGCCGCTGTCGCCGCAGCAATACTACGCCCGGCTGACCCAGCGCCTGATCGCGGCGCTGTCCGCGCCCACGGCCCAGGGCAAGCTTTACGACGTGGACATGCGCCTGCGCCCGTCCGGCCATGCCGGCCCGGTGGCGGTCAGCCTTGACAGCTTCATTGATTACCAGAGCCACAAGGCATGGACGTGGGAGCACATGGCCCTGACGCGTGCCCGCGTCATCAGCGGAGGCGAGGCGCTCGCGGGGCGCATCCGGGAGACGATCCGGGCCGTGCTGACGCAGGAACGCGACGCGGATCAGGTGCTGAGCGACATGCGCGACATGCGCGAACGCATCGCCCGCGAGAAGGGCAGCGGCGGCGTCTGGGACATCAAGATGGAACGCGGCGGGCTGCTTGATATCGAGTTCATCACGCAGTACGCGCAGCTCGTTCACGCTCATGCCGCTCCGGACATTCTGCGTCGGAACACGCTGGCGGCGCTGAGGGCTTTGCGCGAGCGCGCGCTCGTCCCCAGCGAGGATGCGGACACGCTCATCGGCGCGGCCTCGCTGTATCACGACCTGACGCAGATCATCCGGCTATGCGTTGAAGAGACGTTCGAGCCCGCCACAGCGCCGGAGGGGCTGAAGGCGCTTGTGACGCGCGCGGGCGGCGAGACGGATTTCGCGCATTTGGAGACGAGGCTGAGCCAAATGGAGCGCGATGTGGCGACGATTTTCGCGCGAATCGGCGATAATCGCTCCACAGGCTGAGAGGCGAGATGCGGCAACGAATTCTCGTATAAGTTGAAATATTTCGAGAATACAGTTGGGGATTGTGGCACCCGTCCGGACAAGAATCGCCGTTGAATGCTGGTCAAGCATGGCCCCGCTTTGATATAAGCTGTTGCTGATCAGCGCAGGGGGTACGCTGGCTTCCTCGCTCTGACAGCCAATAGTCAGCGCGGACCGTCAAAACCACGGGCACCGCCTGGCAAGAATGGCGGAGTGATGCGAGCATGAGCACGCAATCTCCCGGCGCAAGGCGCCGGGTCTGGATTACCGGGATCATCTTTTTGGCTTTCATCGCCGGCCTGGCCATCCTCAGCGCCCGCGCCGCGATCGAGTCCGAACTCGAGGCGCGCGCAACCGGCATGCTGGCCGAGGCGGGCTATTCGTGGCTGGGCGTCTCCGTTTCCGGGCGAGATGTTACGCTTCAGGGCGCGGTCTTCTCGGAACGGGATCGGGATCGTGCCATCGATGCGCTGCGCGACATTTGGGGGATCGGCAGGGTCGAAAGCCGGCTCAAGGTCGCCGTCCGGGAGCAGCCTTACAAGATCTCCCTTGCGCGCTCGGAGGATGAACTCACGCTGCGTGGCAGCGTGCCGGACGAGGAGACGCGCAAGACCATTCTCGGGCTGATCAACGCCAACTTTCCCAGCTTCGACACCTCCACGGAACTGGAAGTCGACCCCGGCATGGCGGAGACCGAACGCTGGCTCACCGGTGTCGGGTTCGCGCTCAGCCAATTGAAGAACGTGTCATCGGGCCGCTCTCTGCTCGCCGACGCCGAACTGTCCTTCGAAGGGCGGGCGGCCAAACCGGGCGCTTACGAAGCGCTGATGCGCGGCTTTCGCGAGGAAACGCCCTCGGGCATCTCGGTAACGCAGCTTCGGGTCAGCCCGCCCAAGGCGGAGCCGTTTACCTGGAAGATCCAGCGGGACGATGACAATGTCATTCTCGGTGGTCATGCGCCGAGCGAGTTGGCGCAGGCCTCCATTGTCGCCATCGCGCAGCGGTTGTTCCCCGATGCCAAGGTAATCGACAGGACCGTCATCGCGAACGGCGAACCGCAGGGATGGTGGCGCGCCGCCCGTACGGCGCTGGAAGCGCTGAACCATCTGCGGTCCGGCTCGGTGACGCTGGGGCGAGCGGAAATAACGATGGAGGGCGTGGCGAAAAACTGGGCCGCGCAGCGCGCGATCTCCGCGCTCAAGGATGCATGGCCTTCCGGCTTCGAATTCCAGGCGTCCGTCCGTTTCTCCGCGTGGCAGCCAAGCAGTTTCACGCCGAACCAAGCGAACGCCGAAGGGCAGCCGCGCGCGCAACTCTAATTGGGCGGGCGCGCCCTCGACACAGGTTTCGCTGGACCGCCTGCCGATTCCTTTCGGTCGCTGCGCACAATAATCACTCGCGGGATATTCGTGTTGTTCCCAGCCGTTAAGCGTTCGCGCCGGATGTCTTCACCGTTTGCGAAAATCCCCAATATGCGTAAAACAGGGGCGCGGTGTACGTCTCGCCACGCGCCGCCGCGGCGGTGGATGTGGCGGGGATCATAAGGACAGGAAATATGGGTTATCTGATTGCACAGCTATGGCCGTTCTTGCTTCTGGCACTTCTGGTCGGCATCGCTGTGGGATGGTATTCGGTGGAAACCTGATCGGGCGCGCTGATGCTTGGGGCGCGCCACGCCGGCCGATCGGCCGGCAGGCGGGATCGTGGGGCGGAGTGAGATGACGGTATTCGAGATACAGATTATCGCGCTGATCCTTGTGGCATTTGTCGTGGGCGTGGGTATCGGCTACCTGCTGCGCACGCGCGTGTTCCCGGTGAATTCAGGAAGCGGCGAGAGCGGCGGCCTGACGCTGAAAAGCCGTCAGGAGCATCAGTCGCACTCGTTGTTGCGCAGGGGTGCGCGGGCGTCGAAATCCCGCGGTTCCGCCAGGAGCGAATCGGGGCACGACTCCAAGGGCGCGGCAAAAAAGGCCGCGCCTGCCAAGCCGCAGAAACGGGAGACGGCCAAGGCGCAGCCGAACAAGACTGCCGAGAAATCCACCGCGAACGGCGAGCCCGACAACCTCCAGGAAATCAAGGGAATCGGCGCGGTTCTGGAAAAAAAGCTCAATGAGCTGGGTATCGAGCGCTTCGACCAGATCGCCGCCTGGACCGAGAGCGATATCGCGGAAATCAACGACACCCTGAACTTTCGTGGGCGCATCGAACGCGAGGGCTGGGTCGAACAGGCGCGCGAACTCGCTCAGCGGTCGCGCGGCGGGCGTTGACCTCGCCTTGCGAAGCGGAAGAACACTTCGCAGCGCCCGCGAGACCAGCCTGTATCGAAAAGCGCAGGGGCTTTCGTATCAGGACATTCCCCTTCGGGGGTGGAAACCGAGCTGCGCGTCGGGCTATATATGCCGCGAACAGATGCTTGCGGCGATCCTCCCGAACAGGGCTTCATGGACAAACCAACTTTGAAGCATATTTCTCCACGACACTGATGCGCTGTTCGTTGCCCTGCCACCGAGCGATGAACGGCAAAGGCGCACCCCCATCACGACGTCGAGGAGGTCACATGGCCATCGCAGAACACATCCAGGCCGAGAGGCAGCCGCATGTACGGCGCCGCGACGCGCTGAAACAGCGCCTCGCCGAAACCCGCGCGATCTCGACGCGGCTTGCCGAACCGCTCTCCGATGAAGACCAGACGCCGCAGTCGATGGCGGATGCCAGCCCGACCAAATGGCACCTCGCCCACACCACATGGTTCTTCGAAGAACTGGTGCTGAAGCCGCATGCGAGCGGCTATCGCGAATACGATCCACGCTTCGCCTATTGCTTCAACTCCTATTACGAGACGCTGGGCGAGCGCCATCCGCGCCCGCGCCGCGGACTGCTGACCCGCCCGTCCTGCGCGGAAGTGCGCGCTTACCGCGCGCATGTCGACGCGGCGCTGGCGGCGATGTTCGACACCGACGAACTGTCCGCCGACGCGCTCGACCTCGTCGAGCTGGGCATCAATCACGAACAGCAGCATCAGGAACTGCTGCTGACCGACATTCTGAGCCTGTTCGCCGTCAACCCCCTGCGCCCGGCCTATCGCGCCGAAACGGATACCGCAAAAGGCGAAACGCCGCCGCTGGAATGGCTGAGCTTCGACGGCGGCATCGTCCCGGTCGGCCACGATGGCGACGGCTTCGCCTACGACAATGAAGGCCCGCGCCACGACCAGTTGATCCGCCCGTTCAAGCTGGCGCACCGGCCGGTGACGAACGGCGAATGGCTCGAATTCATGGCCGATGGCGGCTACGAAACCGCCACGCTGTGGCTCTCCGACGGCTGGGCAACGGTGAATGCCGAAGGCTGGCGCGCGCCGTGCTATTGGGAGAAACGCGACGGCGAGTGGCACCAGATGGGCCTTGGCGGCCTCGTCCCTGTCGATCCGGCGCGGCCGGTCTGCCACATCAGCTATTACGAGGCGCAGGCCTTCGCGCTCTGGGCGGGCAGGCGCCTGCCGAGCGAGTTCGAATGGGAAATCGCCAGCCGCGACCTGCCTGAAACCGGCAACACGCTCGGCGCCGACCTCCTGCGCCCCGCCGCGACCCGCGCTCCGGACGGCACGCTGCAACAGATGTTCGGCGATCTCTGGGAATGGACGTCGAGCGCCTACAGCGCTTATCCCGGCTTTTCCACCGCGCCCGGCGCCGTGGGCGAATACAACGGCAAGTTCATGTGCGGGCAGTATGTGCTGCGCGGTGGGTCTATCGCAACGCCCGACGGGCATGTGCGGCGCAGCTACCGCAACTTCTTCTATCCGCATCAGCGCTGGCAGTTCATGGGCTTGCGTCTGGCTTGCGACGCCTGAGCTGCCCCCGCCATCAACCGGATGAGCCGATCATGCCGAAAACCGCGCCCGCTGTCGCCGCAGGCGACGAGGATTTCGCCGCAGAGGTGCTCGACGGCCTGAGTACGCGGCCACGGTCGATTCCCTGTCGCTTTCTGTACGATGCGCGCGGCTCGGAACTTTTCGAGCAGATCACGCAGCTCGACGAGTATTACCCGACGCGCACGGAGATCGGCCTGTTGGAAAGGCATGCGGTCGACATCGCGGCGCTGGCGGGCGAGGACGTGGTCATCGTGGAATTCGGCTCCGGCTCCAGCCGCAAGACCGAAATCCTGATCGAGGCCCTGCCCGGACTGGCGGCCTATGTCGCCATCGACATTTCGCCCGCAGCGCTAACCGAAGCCGCGGAACGGCTGCGCGCGCGCTTTCCCGGTCTTTCCGTCGTTACCGTCACGGGCGATTTCAACGGCCCTATCGAGCTTCCTGCCGGGGTCACGGGCAAGCGCAAGCTCGGCTTCTTCCCCGGCTCCACCATCGGCAATCTCGATACGGACGAGGCTGTCGCGTTCCTCGAAAATGCGGGCGAACTGCTCGGGGCGGACGGGGCGTTGCTGATCGGCGTCGATCTGAAAAAGGACGAGTCCGTGCTCGTACCCGCCTACAACGACAGCGAAGGCGTCACCGCCGAATTCAACCTCAATCTCTTGCGGCGCATCAACCGGGAGCTGGGAGGCTCGTTCGACCTCTCGAAATTCGCGCACGAAGCGGTCTATAACGCCGAGGCCGGGCGGATGGAAATTTTCATCACCAGCCGCGAGAACCAGAACGTGACCGTGCTTGGCCGGGATTTCGCCTTCAGGCGCGGCGAGCGCATCCACACGGAAAACTCGCACAAATACAGTCTGAACGACATCACGGTCATGGCCGAGCGCGCCGGCTGGGAGCACGCAAGGGCTTGGGTCGATGACGACAACCTGTTCAGCCTGAATGTCCTGACGCGATCACCGCTCGCTTAGCCCGCCGGCGCAAGGCAATAATCGAATGCCGGATGACGGCTTGTCCGGCAGCGCGCGCACTCCCGCAACGGGCATCAGGTCTTCAGAACACGCATTTGACATCGCACCCCGGACCGCCGGACAGTGGCGGCGCCATGCCCACCCCGCTAACCCCCGACACCGAAACCGAGGCGAGACATGGCCGGGACGCCGCCGTCCAACTGACGACGCTGTCCATCTCGGCGGCGGGCGGAACCACCTTCGCCCTGCTCGGCGTGCCGGGCGGCTACCTGAGCGGGGCGATCCTGGCAGGCGCCGCCGCCGCGCTTTCCGGTGCAGAACTGCGCGTTTCGCAATCGGTGCGCAACGTCGCGCTGACCGTGCTCGGCATGGTCGTCGCCACCACCATAACGCAGGAGACGCTGCGCTCCCTGCCGCAATGGCCCGTCTCGATCCTCGCGCTCGCTACGGCGATGGCCGCGCTCATCGTGGTGCTGCCGCGTTATTTCACCCGCATGCACGACATCGACACGCCGACGGCACGGCTGTGCGCGATTCCCGGCGCATTGTCGCTGGTGCTGGCGCTGGCGGACGATCTGGCCGTGGACGAACGGCGCGTGGCGGTGCTGCAATCGCTGCGCCTCGCCCTCTTGATGGTGCTGGTGCCGCTGGCCGTCGGGCTGGGAATGGATACCGGCGATGCCGTGCAGGCCCCCGCGCCGCTGCTGGCATGGTCGCAGCTGTCGATCATGGTGGTCTTCTCGTTGGCCGGGATCGTGGCGGCACGGAAGCTCGGGATGCCCGCGCCCTATCTCACCGGCCCGATGCTGCTCTCCGGAACGCTCTTCGCCACGGGGACGTTCGACGGGCGGCTGCCGGAACCGCTTGTCGCCGCCGCCTTCATCGTTTTGGGCGCCTCGGTGGGCGCGCGTTTCGCGGGCGTGGACCGCGCCTATCTGGTGAATTGTGTCGGTGCCGGGGCGGGCGGCATCGGCATCTCGGTTGTGCTGACCGGCATGATCGCGTGGCCCGCCGCCGTGTATCTGGGCATCCCGTTCATACAGGTCTGGCTGGCGCTGGCCCCTGGCGGTCTGGACACCATGATTGCGCTCTCGCTGGCGACGGGCGTGGACCCGGCTTTCGTCGCCGGGCACCAGTTCCTGCGCCTTATCGGGCTGTTCATGATCGTGCCGTTTCTGTTCCGCGGGGCACGGCGAGCGCAAAGCTGATTGCCCGCCCCGGTGGATCAGATGCTCCGGGCCGCGTCCTTGATCGCCTGGCGGATGCGCATATAGGTGGCGCAGCGGCACAGGTTGCCCGACATCTGCTGGTCGATATCATCGTCGCTCGGCTCTTTGACCTGCTGCAACAGCGCGATCGCCGACATGATCTGGCCGGACTGGCAATAGCCGCATTGCGGCACGTCGATCTCCTGCCACGCGGCGCGCACGGCGTCCGCTTCCGCGCCTTCGACCCCTTCGATGGTGGTCACGGCCGCGCCGTCCACCGTCTCGATGGGTGTCACGCAGGAGGGCTGCGGCGCGCCGTCGACATGCACAATGCAGGCGCCGCACTGGGCAACGCCGCAGCCATATTTCGTCCCGGTCAGGCCCAGCCGGTCGCGGAGCACCCACAGAAGCGGCATGCCTTCGGGGACCTCGAGTTCGTGTTCAGTGCCGTTGACTGTCAGCGTGATAGCCATGGATCGGTTTCCTTAACTCTCGCGTCCGGTATCAGGCGTCGGAAGACGCTCCCCGCGCTCCGGTGTGAAGATCGGCAGTCGGCGGATGCGTGTGCCCGTGGCGGCGAAGATCGCATTGGTCAGCGCCGGAGCGGCTGGCGGAGTCGGCGGCTCGCCGACGCCGCCGGGCGGCGCGTCGGATCCAACGATGCGCACCTCCATCGCGCGCGGCGCTTCGTCGATGCGCATCAGCCGCCAGTCCGGGAAGTTGGATTGCTGGACGACGCCGTTCTCCGCCGTGATCGCGCCATACAAGGCGTTGGACAGGCCGTAGAGCGTGCCGCCCTCGATCTGCGCTGCCGTGTGGCGGGTGTTCACGACCGTGCCGGCATCGAGCACCGCCCAGACATTGGGAATAGTGAGACGTCCTTCGCCATCCACCGCGACCTCGACGACCGTGGCCGCATAGGTCAGGAACGAGCGGTGCGCCGCGATCCCCAACCCGCGCCCCTGCGGCAGCGAGCGGCCCCAGCCGGCCATCTCGGCGGCGACCTCGACCACGTTCGCCAGCCGGCCGGTGTCGACAGGGTAGTCCTCCATCGGATCACCGTAATTGTCGTACTCCGCGCCTTCCTCGCGCGGATCGACCTGGCGGGGCGGCCCGATCAGTTCCAGCAGATAGTCCTTCGGATCGCGCCCGGCGGCGTGGGCCAGTTCGTCGGCGAAGCTCTGGACCGCGAAGGCGTGGTAGACATTCGCCACGGAACGCAGCCAGCCGATGCGCAGCTTGGCCGGGGCGTCGCCGGATTCGAGCTGAAGGTTGGGAACGGCGAACGGGTTGTCCGACGCGCCGAGCCGCAACTCGCCCCAGGACGGCGTTTTCACACCTTCCTGAAAGGTAGAGGGGATCGGCGGGAACACGGTGCGGTGCAGGAAGGCCGTGCAGCGGCCATCGGCATCCAGTCCGCCTTCCATGCGCTGCGCGCTGACCGAATGGAAATAGCCGTGCCGGATATCGTCCTCGCGCCGCCAAGTGACCTTGACCGGCCGACCGACTTCGCGGGCGATCAAAGCGGCTTCCACGACGAAGTCCGGCTTCGACTTGCGCCCGAAGCCGCCGCCGAGCCAGGTGACGTTGATCGTGACATCTTCCTCCGGCACGCCCGTCGCCCCGGCGACAGCCGAGCGCGCGGCTTGCGGCGCCTGAACGCAGGCCCAGCATTCCACCTTGTCCCCGTTCCAGCGCGCGGTCGCGGCCGGCGGCTCCATCGGCGACTGCGACAGATGCGGCACGTAATATTCGGCCTCGACGCGGGTTTCAGCCTCATCCAGCGCGCTGTAGACGTCGCCGCGCTTGCGCCGCACCTGCCCCTGCTGCCGCGCGGTGGCCGTCATCGCCTCGGCGAAATCGCCGGAGTTGTAATCCGCGTTGGGGCCGGTGTCCCATTCGACTTCAAGCGCATCGACCGCCTGCATGGCCGTCCAGGTATCCTCGGCCACCACGGCGATACCGCCGAGCGGCTTGAAGCCGGCCGGCGGCTCCAGCGCGGGCAGTTCGACGGTCTGCACGACGCCCGGCATGTCCTTCGCGGCCGAAGCGTCGAAGCTGGCAACCTTGCCGAACACCTGCGGCGGGCGGGCGATCACGGCCACCAGCATGTCGGGGAGTTGCACGTCGATGCCGAACGTGCCTTCGCCGCGAACGAGCTTCGGCACGGTCAGGGAGGGCACCGGCTTGCCGATATAACGCCACTCCTCGCGCTTTTTCAGGCGGATATCGGCTTCGCCCGGAACCGGCAGCGCTGAAGCCGCTTCGGCAAGCTCGCCATAGCCGAGCGTGCGCCCGTCCGGCCCTGTCACGACGTTCTGGACGCCGCTGCATTCCGCCGGATCGACGCCCCAGCGCTCCGCGGCCGCGCGCTCAAGCATCGTGCGCATCGCCGCGCCCGCGACACGCAGCCTGTGCAGGTTGCGCCGCACCGACCGCGAACCGTCGGTGTTCTGATCGCCGTATTTCGGATGGCCGATGGCCTGGACGATTTCCACGCGGTCCCAGTCGGCTTCCAGCTCGTCGGCGAGGATCTGCGCGATCGAGGTCCAGACCTGCTGGCCCATTTCGGAACGGTGGCAGGTGAGCTTGATCGCACCGTCCTTTTCGATTGCGATGAACAGGTCCGGCGTGGCGTCGCCGCCCTTGACATTCGCGAGGCCACCCGCGGTGGAGTCCGCGAAGACCGGCCCGCCTTTCAGCGCGAGGCCGAGCACGAACGCGCCGGCGCCCGCCCCGGCGACGAAGCCGCGCCTGGTTACGTTGAAAACCTGCACCCTGTCGGCGCCGCGCGGCGTTTGCGGCCCGTCATCCGTCTCCAGCATAAACATGGATGATCCTCGATCCGGTTTGCAGTTCGCCCGGCCCGGTGTATCGGCCTCGCAATGCCTCTTGCACGCCATGCACGCCGCCGGGCGGCATTGTTCGACAGCGTACAAACGAACGATGACGCGGCCAAGACCGCACAACGAAACGTGATCGAACAAGCGTAAATGTTTGGCCCGAAGCGATGGGGCGTTTCTTCACGATACTTGTCACGAGAAGCGTGTCCTGAAGGACGGCGCGGTCCCGGCCGACTTCGTGAAGGGCAAGCAGCATTGTCGGCCGGAGATGCAGGGCGCCGATATCCCGCGCGCACGCAACCCGTCGCAGCGAAGCATTGTGGAAGGTCGGCTCATTTGACATGAATCAACTCACCATGCGCAGGGCGCAGCTAAACTCAGCGCGCCCAGCAACGAGAGAGACGCCAAATGTCCCAGGAGCGTGGCAACGATCCCTCGGCCCCAATCACCGCAACAGAGACCGTCGGTTACGTACGCCTGATCCCCATTGCCAGGGTGCCGATGGTGGCTCCGTGGCGCTGGCTGGCGCTGGGCTGGGGCGATATGCGCCGTGCGCCGGGACTCAGCGTGGCTTATGGCGCGGTGTTCGTCATCGTTGCCATCTTACTCGTTGCCGGGCTGTATCTGGCGGGCATTCCCGAACTGATCCTGCCGCTGGCGGGCGGCTTCCTGCTCGTAGGTCCGATCCTCGCGGCGGGGCTGTACCGGATGAGTGATCTCATCGAGCACGGCGAGGCGGTGACGCTGAGAAACACGCTGCTCGCCAATATCCGCTCGCCGGGCCAACTCGCCTTCATGGGCGTGGTGCTGATGGTCGCGTTCTTCGCCTGGGTGGAGATCGCCCTGTTGCTGTTCATGCTGGTCTTCGGCCCCATCGCGATGCCGCCCATGGCCGATTTCATCCAGACGCTGCTGCTGGAGCCGCGCGGGCTGGTGCTGCTGATCGTCGGGACGGCGGCGGGCGCGGTGCTCGCCGCGATCATTTTCGCCAGCACGGTGGTGTCGGTGCCGATGCTGATGGTGCGCGAGGTGGATGTCGTCACGGCCATCGTGACGAGCTGGCGCGCGGTCGCGCTCAACCCCGGCGTGATGCTGCTCTGGTCGATCCTGATCGCGGCGATCATGGCGCTGGGTTTCGCGCTGTTCTTCGTCGGGCTGGTGGTGGCGTTCCCGCTGATCGGCCACGCGACATGGCACGCCTTCCGGCAGGTGGTGCCCGATCGGGGCGACACCGGGCGAGCCGTTTCCGACCATCAGTCGGCGTGATCGCGCCGCAGACCGTGCTCGCTGCGATGTTCCGATGATGGCGGGTCGCGACGCGGTTCCGGCTTCGGCGCGTCCGGCGGATCGTCCTCCAGAGCGCGATAGGCCGCGCCGTCGAGATCCTCGAACTGCCCGCTGCGCAGCGCCCACAGGAATGCCAGCACGCCGAGCAGGCCGAGAAACAGCGCGGCCGGTATGAGCCAGGCAAGCGCCGTCATCGCCCCGGCTCCAGCGAAATGCGCGCGCCGCGCAGGCGCACGGCGTTGCCGGTAACGGCAATGGATGAAGCGGACATCGCCACCGCCGCGATCAGCGGGCTGACATGCCCGGCCATCGCCAGCGGGATACAGATGGCGTTATAGACCGCCGCCAGCCCGAAATTCTGAAGCGCGGTTCGCCGCGCCCGCCGCGCCAGCGCAATCGCGTCCGCGACGGGGGCGAGCCGCGCGCCTTGGAAGATCGCGTCCGCCGCCGTCTGGCTGATATGCGTCGCGCTTGCCGGGGACATGGAGGCGTGGCCGGCGGCGAGCGCGGGGGCGTCGTTCAACCCGTCGCCCACCATCAACACCTTGCGCCCCTGCGCCTTGAGATCGTCGAGGAGACGGATCTTGTCGTCCGGACGCTGGGCCGCGCGCCATTGCGTGACGCCGATCGCTTCGGCTGCGCGCGCGACGGCCGCCGCCCGATCGCCCGAGAGGATGCGCACATCCATGCCGCTCGCAAGCAGCCGCCGGACGGTTTCCCGCGCATCCGCTCTGAGCTGGTCGGCAAAGATGAAGACGACAGCATCCTTTCTTGGCCGCGCGAACCAGACACGCCCGGTTTCATCTTGGCTGTCATCCGAAGCTTCGCCCACGCCGCACCAGACCGCCGCACCGAGTTTGACTTCGCCCGCACCGTCCGGCTGCGAAAGCCCCTGTCCGGGGAATTCGCGCACCTTCTCCGCCGGCGCGATCATCAGCCCGCGCCGCGTGGCTTCCGCGACGATCGCCTGTGAGTAGGGATGCCGGCTCGCCAGCGCCAGCGATGCGGCTTCGGCCAGCGTTGCGTCGTCGATCTCGCCGCCGTTGACCAGTTGCGGCATGCCCAGCGTCAGCGTCCCGGTCTTGTCGAGGATCACGGTGTCCACCTCGGCCAGCCGCTCGAACCCGTCCGCCGCCTTCAGGATCACGCCGTCGGCGAAGAAGCGGCCCGAGGCGACCACCTGGACGGCGGGCACGGCGAGCGCCAGAGCGCAGGGGCATGTGATGATGAGCACGGCGATGGCGTAGGTGAGCGCGGTTTCCCACCCCGCGCCGGCGAGCGTCCAGCCAATAAAGGTGATGGCACCGAAGGCGTGGACAGCCGGCGCATAAATCCGCGCGGCGCGGTCGGCGAGCCGGACATACGACCCTTTCGCCTGCTCCGCGGTTTCCATGAGCCGGCGGATTTCCGCGAGCAGCGTGCTGTCGTCCGCCGCCTGCACCGTCATCTCGATGGGCGCGCCGAGATTGAGCGTGCCGGCATGGATGTCCGCCCCGGCGGACACGGTGCGCGGCAGTGTTTCGCCGGTAATCAGGCTTTCGTCGATCTCGCTTGCGCCACCGGCGATTACGCCGTCGGCGGGCACGCGGTCTCCGGTACCGATCAGCACGTGCATGCCGGGCCGGAGCGCGCGCGCGGAAACCCGCCGGGGCGGGCCGTCGCCGATCACCGTCGCCTCGCCGGCCTGAAGCGCCATCAGGTTCTGCGCGGCGCCTTTCGCCCGCCGGCGCATGCGCTGGTCGAGGAACCGCCCGATCAGAAGGAAGAACAGCAGCGTCACCGCCGCGTCGAAATAGACCTGCTCGGTGCCTTGAATGGTCTGGTAAAGGCTCATCGACGCCGCCAGCAGGATCGCAAGTGAGATCGGTACGTCCATATTGAGCCGCCACCCCTTCAGCGCGTCCGCGGCGGAAGCGAAGAACGGCTGGCCGGAATAGGCGATGGCGGGCAGGGCGATCAGCGCCGAGACCCAGTGGAACAGAGCCTGGACTTCCGGCGTCATGTCGCCGGCGGCGCCCGCCCAGACCGCCACGGAGAGAAGCATGACATTCGCTGCGGCGAAGCCCGCGACCGCCATGGCGCGCAGCAGGTTGTCGTCTTGAGGCTCGGCTGGCGCGTCATCGGCCAGTTCGGCGGCGTTGAAGCCCGCGCGGGACAGCGCGTCCGTGAGGGCGGGGACCGAGGTCGCCGTATTGTCGATGGTTGCGGTTACGCGCCTGGCCGTCAGGTTGGCGCGCGCACTGACGACGCCCGGCGTGGCCGAGAGCACGCGCTCCACCTTGGTCATGCAGCCGCCGCAGTGCATGTTCTCGACGGTGAGTGTGACAGTTTCTGCCGTGCCCGTCGCCGGGGCGAGGGGGGTGTCGTCCTCGCGCTGCGTGTCGTCTCCGGCGATCGCGCCGTCATGCTTGGCAGCGTGGCCTGCGATTAGTTGCCCGGCGTCAGCCATAGCCGTTCTTTCATGCGGTACACGACGGATTTCGCTTCGCCATAGCCCTCAATGACTTCGAGGGACGCCAGCCAGTTGCCTGGGCCGGACGGGGTAATGTCGCCCGTGTAGGTGCCCGGAGAGGTCTCGCTGAGAATCACGGTGCGGTCGAACCTGTCGGTGGCCGGTCGCCCGACGCGGGCGCGCACGAGCCGGCCGGAGACGGGCCCTCCGTCTTCGTCTTGCAGTTTGAAGCGGAGTTCCCGGCCGCGAGCCGCCAGTTCGAGGCGCGCGGTCCAGCCCAGACGCTCCTGTGCTGCCTCGGCGGCGAGATGCCTGTCGTATTCCAGCCCCTTCCGGTACGAGCCTTCGGTAACAAGGCCGTTGAATGTCGTCACGGCGAAATAGGTGAACACGCCATTGACCGCGATCATCACGCCGAAGAACCCCAGCAGGATAAACAGGACCGTGCGGCCGGTGATCTGGCGCGGCTGAAAGGAACCCAGGCTCATTGCGGACTCCGGAATGTCGTGGTGACGCGGCTCGCCGTCTCCGACTGCGTATCGCGAATCACGAATTGGAAGGTCGTCTCGGCGCCGTCCAGTTCCGCCAGATCGCCGGAGGGCACCATGATATAGACGCGCAGCGCGCGGACATCGCTGGGGGGCACCTCGATTTGCGGCGAGGCTTCGCCCTCGAACCCGACGATCTCCATCTGCGCGCCGGGCAGTCCCTGCGCGGCGACGGTATAGCTCCGCGGCTCATACAGTTTGTTGAGGATCTTGACGGTGTAGCGGTTGCGGATGCCGCCATCGGCAAGCTGGATGAACAGTGGATTGCGGTCGCGCAGGACATTCGTCTCCAGTACGGTCTTGTTCATCAGCCCGAGCGTCATGATGCCGAGCACGAAGACGATCAGCCCGGAATAAAGCACGGTGCGTGGCCGGATCAGCCGGATCGGCGCGCTCTCGCCGCGCTTGGCCGCTTCGATGTTGCGGAAGGTGTCATAGGCGATCAGCCCGCGCGGTCGCCCGACCTTGTCCATGATCTCGTTGCAGGCGTCGATACACAGCGCACACTGGATGCATTCCAGTTGCGGGCCGTTGCGGATGTCGATGCCGGTCGGGCAGACCGCGACGCACTGCTTGCAGTCGATGCAGTCGCCGCGCCCCTCCCAGCTTTCACCCTTCTTGTGGGGTCCGCGCGGCTCACCGCGATAGTCGCGGTACGTGACCAGCATGGAATCGCTGTCGAACATCGCGCCCTGGATGCGCGGCCACGGGCACATGTAGATGCAGACCTGCTCGCGAGCGATGCCGCCGAGCAGGTAGGTCGTGCCGGTAAAAATGCCGAGGAAGACATAGGCGATGGCCGGGGCCGTGCCGTTGACCAGTTCCACCGCAAGCGTCGGCGCGTCGCGGAAATAGAAGACGAACGCCCCGCCCGTCGCCAGCGCCACGAGCAGCCAGGACATATGCGTGCCGGTCTTGCGCCACACTTTGTCGAACGTCCACGGCCTTTTGTCGAGGCGCATGCGCGCATTGCGGTCGCCCTGCCAGAGGCGCTCGATGGCGATCATCAGGTCGGTCCAGACCGTCTGCGGACAGGCGTAGCCGCACCAGACGCGCCCCGCGAACGCGGTGACGAGGAACAGACCGAGCGCGGAGACGACCAGAATGCCGGTGATGAAATAAAGTTCCTGCGCCCAGATATCGAGCCAGAACATGTAGATGCGCTGGTTGGCGAAGTCGATGAGGAAGGCCTGGTCCGGCAGGTTCGCCCCGCGGTCCCAGCGCAGCCAGGGCAGCAGGTAATAGATTCCCAGGGTGACGGCCATCACGCCCCATTTGACCGTGCGGAAGGTGCCGTGGGCGAGCTTGGGGTAGACCTTTTCGCGCGCGGCGTAGAGCTTGCTGTCGGCGGCGGTGTTGATCGCCTCGGCGTCGAGCTGCGCTATGCCCGGCGCGGCCTCGCGGCGCGATGCGCTGTGCCCGGCAGAGGTTGTTGCGGCGTCATCAGCCATTCGGTGAACTGCGTTCCAAGGGGGCGGGTCCGGTCTGCAAACCCCTACTGTCCGCCGCCCAGCGTATGCACGTAGACCGCGAGCTGCTTGATCGAGGTGTCATCAAGGCGGTCGGTAAATGCGGGCATCACGCCGCCGCGCCCGGTGCGGATGCTGGTCATGATAGCGTCCCGGCTGCTGCCGTAAAGCCAGATGGCGTCGGTGAGGTTGGGCGCGCCGAGGTCAGTCATCCCCTTGCCGTCTTCGCCGTGGCAGTGGGCGCACTGCTGCGCGTAGATTTCACCGCCCCGGGCGGCGGCCTCTTCCTCGTGCTCCAGCCCGGACAGCGACCGAACATAGGCAGCCGCATCGGCGATCTGATTATCGTCGAGCATGCCGTCGAGGCCGAAGCGCGGCATCTGGCTGGCGCGCGTGTCCGGGTGTTCGGAGCGGATGCCATATTGAATCGTCTGGTGAATAGCCTCGAGCGAGCCGCCCCAGAGCCAGCTATCGTCGTTCAGGTTCGGGTAGCCGGGGCCGCCCTGCGCGCCGCTGCCGTGGCATGGTGCGCAGTTGTCGCCGAAATCCGCCTCGCCGCCGGCCATCGCGAAACGCAGAAGCTCGGGGTCGGAGCGGATCGCGGAGAGCGAGGACGTCTCGATGGCCTGCGTGAATTCGCCTTGCGCCGCGCGCGCGTCCTGTATTTCGGCACGCACCGTGTCGCGCTGGCTGTAGCCGAGCACGCCTTCGGTATAGCCGCTTATCAGCGGCCAGGAGGGATAGAGCACCCAGTAGCCGACCGACCAGATGATGGTGGCGTAGAGCACGTACAGCCACCATTTCGGCAGCGGCTTGTTCAACTCCTTCAGGTCATGGTCCCAGACATGCCCGGTGGTTTCAACGCCGGTAACATCGTCGCGTTCAGGTTTCTCGGCCATTGGCCTCTCTTTCGGTATTGTCTTCCTGCGGCTTGTCGCTTTCCTCCAGCGGCATCCGCGACGCGCGCTCGAAACGTTTCCTGTTGCCAGGCCAAAAGACGTAAATCAGCACGGCCACGAACAGCCCGATGAACAGCAGCAGCGCCGCGATCTGCGAAATCATCACGACCGTTTCGTAGTCCATCGCTCGTTCCCCTCAGCGCAGGTTCGGCCCGGCCTCGTCGAAGGTGGCGAAGTCCACGAGCGTGCCAAGCATCTGCAAATAGGCCACCATCGCGTCCATCTCGGTAATGGCGTCCGGGTCGCCGTCGAAATCGCGGACCTGCGCCTTGGGGTAGCGCTCCATGAGCGCCTCGGCCGCGTCGGAGTCCGGGGCCACCTGCGCGCGCAGGTCTTCTTCAGCCTGTTCGATCATCTCGTCGGTATAGGGCACGCCGACCGCGCGCTGCGCCTTCAACCGGTCCGCGATGTCGCGATAGTCCAGCTCCCGCTCGGCCATGAAGGAATAGCCCGGCATGATGGATTCCGGCACGACCGCGCGCGGGTCTTTCAAGTGGGCCACATGCCACTCGTCGGAATACTTGCCGCCGACGCGCGCGAGATCCGGGCCGGTGCGCTTCGAGCCCCACTGGAACGGATGGTCGTACATGCTTTCCGCCGCGAGGCTGTAATGGCCGTAGCGTTCCACCTCGTCGCGCAGCGTGCGAACCATCTGGCTGTGGCAGGTGTAGCAACCCTCGCGGACGTAGATGTCCCGGCCGGCCAGTTCCAGTGGCGAATACGGGCGCATGCCCTTGACCTTCTCAATGGTCGAGCCGAGCCAGAACAGCGGCGCGATCTCGACCAGCCCGCCGATGGCCACGACGACGAGAATGCCGATCAACAGGACCATCGACTTGCGCTCGAACGGGAGATGCCATTTCCACATTGATGCGCTTCCTTATTCCGCAGGCGCCGGGGCTTCGACCTGCCCGCGCAGCGTCGGAGCGGCGGCAGCGCGCGGCTGGTCGGCGATGTCCACCGAGACGTCGTCGCGGGCGGTACGCCACAGGTTGTAGGCCATCAGGACCGCGCCCAGCGTGAAGATCGTCCCGCCGATGGCGCGGATGATGTAGAACGGGTGCATCGCCTCGACCGTCTCGACGAAGGAGTACTGGAGGAAGCCGAGATCGTCGTAGGCGCGCCACATCAGCCCCTGCAGGATGCCCGACACCCACATCGAGGTGATGTAGAGCAGGATGCCGATGGTCGAGAGCCAGAAATGCCACTCCACCAGGCGTTGCGAGTACAGCCCCCGCCGGTTCCACAGCCACGGCACAAGGCAGTACATCGCGCCGAAGCTGATCATGCCGACCCAGCCGAGCGCGCCGGAATGCACGTGGCCGATGGTCCAGTCGGTGTAGTGCGACAGCGAGTTGACCGCTTTCACGCTCATCAGCGGCCCCTCGAAGGTGGACATGCCGTAGAATGCCACCGAGACGACAAGCATGCGGATGACCGGATCGGTGCGCAGCTTGTCCCACGCGCCGGACAGCGTCATCAGCCCGTTGATCATGCCGCCCCAGGACGGCATCCACAGCATCACCGAAAAGGTCATGCCCAGCGTCTGTGCCCAGTCGGGCAGGGCGGTGTAATGCAGGTGATGCGGCCCGGCCCAGATATACAGGAAGATCAGGGACCAGAAATGGATGATCGACAGCCGGTAGGAATATACCGGGCGCTCGGCGCGCTTGGGGATGAAGTAGTACATCATCCCGAGGAAGCCGGCGGTGAGGAAGAAACCGACCGCGTTATGGCCGTACCACCATTGCGTCATGGCGTCCTGCACGCCGGAGAACGCCGAATAGCTCTTCGTGCTGGTCAGCGAGATCGGCAGCGCCAGATTGTTGACGACGTGCAGCATCGCAATCGTCACGATGAAGGCGAGATAGAACCAGTTGGCCACGTAGATATGCGGTTCCCTGCGCTTCATGATCGTGCCGAGGAACACGATCAGGTAGAGCACCCACACGATGGTCAGCCACAGGTCGGCGTACCATTCCGGCTCGGCATACTCGCGTGATTGCGTCACGCCGAATATGTATCCCGTCGCCGCCAGCACGATGAAAAGCTGATAGCCCCAGAACACGAACCACGGCGCCCAGCGCCCCGCCAGCCGCGCGCGGCAGGTGCGCTGCACGACATAGAACGATGTGGCGATCAGCGCGTTGCCGCCGAAGGCGAAGATGACCGCCGAGGTATGAACCGGACGCAGCCGGCCGAAGCTGGTCCAGGGCAGGTCGAGGTTGAGCTCCGGAAAGGCGAGCTGCCAGGCAATGATCATCCCTGCGAGAAAGCCGACGATGCCCCAGACGACAGTGGCGATGACTCCGGCCTTGATGACGGTGTCGTTGTAGTAGCCCTCGCCGCCGACGACGAGATCGCCGTCCACCAGGCGCGTCAGGATCCACCACCCGCCGATGGCCGAACTGCCGGCCAGGAGCAATCCGTGGAACGCCATCACGGTGTCGAGGGAGGCGAAGAACAGGTAGCCGCCGAGGAGCACGCCGAAAGCGGTCGCCGCCAATACGAATGCGTCGGCAATCGCCGCGATTTCCTGCCGGGTGGCTTCGGCCATTCGCCCCTCCTGTCGAACATGCAAACTGACCCGCCGCAGCCTGTCCCCGGCCGGGCGGCTTGTTTTCCGCGCCACTATTGGCGCAGGGGGGAGGGCGCAGCGTTGATCTGGATCAATTCAAAAGCAATCGTCCTGAGGCGTTTCGCCGCTTTGCCGGGCTGCACTCGGTGGAGTGGTTCAGAGCTTGCTTCCCGCGCCGGATGACGGCGAAGACGCGGTTCGGGCCGCCGGTTCGGGGACCGGTTTCGCGTTGCCGAGGATGAGGACGCCCTCATGGTCCACCCGCCTCGTCGAACGAATGACGGGGATCACGAGCTTCGCGATTTGCACGGCCATGGCGTCGGGAATGGCGTAAGTCGAATCCGCTCTTTCCCCATCCATGAATTTCCCGACACAGACACTTGGATGAGAGCGTGCTGCAAGCGTGGATCAAGTGTCCGTGCCACTGCACTAGTGGTCCGATTCAGACATTTGCCTCCCATTGCAGCACCCGACATAGCAAATG
>JBKGZY010000078.1:0-11234 GCA_046543175.1 Dichotomicrobium sp. | reverse complement strand
AGCGCGAGCTGGACCCGGCGTTCGTCCGGGTGGCCTTCGATGTCCGCATAGAACATGGTCGCAAAGAAGCTGCCCTCGAGCTGATAGGATTCCAGCTTGGTCATGTTGACGCCGTTGGTGGCGAAACCGCCCAGCGCCTTGTACAGCGCCGCGGGAACGTTGCGCACCCGGAACACGAAGCTCGTGATGACCGGGCCGTTTCCGGCGGGCACCGGCATCGGCTCGCGGGCAAGCACGAGAAAGCGCGTCGTGTTGTGCGAGGCATCCTGAATGTCGCTGCGCATGATCTGGAGGCCGTGGACCTCCGCGGCGAGGGCGGAGGCAATGGCGGCCTGGGTGATGTCGCCGTCGCGCGCGATCATGCGCGCCGAGCCGGCGGTATCGGCCTGCGTCACCGGCTCCAGCCCCAGGTCTTGAATGACCTGGCGGCACTGCCCCAGCGCCTGGATATGGCTGTGGACCGTGCGCAGGTCTTCAAGCCGCGCGCCGGGCAGCGCCAGAAGCTGGTGCGAAATCCGCTCGAAATGCTCGCCGATGATCTGAAGGCCGGAATCGGGGAGAAGGTGATGCACGTCGGCCACGCGCCCCGCGACCGAGTTCTCCACCGGGATCATCGCGCAGGCCGCCCGGCCTTCGCGCACGGCGCCCAGCGTGTCCTCGAAGGTGGCGCAGCCCACCGCTTCCATTTCGGGAAACTGGTCGCGGCAGGCGATGTGGGAGTTTGCGCCGGCCTCGCCCTGATAGACGATCGTGCCGCCGGCATTCCCTGACGGCTTGACCACCGGCGCCGGTCCCGGATCGTTCGCGGCACGCGCCCTGGAAGAACGCTGGCCGGGCTGCGCCGTTTGGTTGCGGCGCTTTTTCATCTGGGCTTCGCTCATCTCGGATATCAGCCTTGCGCGCCGACCGGGGATTGCACGGCCTGGCGCTGTGATGCGGCAAACAGGGCGCGGGCGCGCTCCAGATCGGCGGGTGTATCGACGCCTAGCGGCACGCCGTCCACGACGCGAACGCCGATGCGCATGCCGTCTTCGAGCGCCCGGAGCTGCTCCAGCCGTTCACGCTTCTCCAGCATCGAGGTGGGAAGCGATACGAAACGCGCCAGCGCCTCCCGCCGGTAGGCGTAAATGCCGATATGATGCAGGAACGGCCCGTAGCCTGCCGGGGCGGGCGCCCGCGTGAAATAGAGGGCGCGCAGGCTGCGGCTGTGTCCGACCGGCGTGCCGATGACCTTCACCACATGCGGGTCGATGACTTCGCCCGCGTCGTCGATCTCCGCGGCCAGTGTGGCGATGTCCGTCCCGTGGTCGTCGAGCGGCGCGACACAAGCGCGCACCAGCCCGGGATCGAGCGTCGGCAAATCCCCCTGAAGATTGACGATGATGTCTGCCGGATCATCACCGGCGACCTTGCACGCCGCCTCGTAGACCCTGTCGGAGCCGCTGGGATGATCCGGCCGCGTCATGACCGCCTCGCCGCCGGCAGCTTTGATCGTTTCGGCAATGGTTTCGTCGTCGGTGGCGACAAAAACGTCGCCGGCATCGGCCGCCACGGCGCGGCGCCAGACATGGACGATCATCGGCTCGCCGCCGATCTCGACGAGCGGCTTGCCCGGCAGGCGGCTGGCTTGCATCCGCGCTGGAATGATGATTAACGAGCGTGTCATTTTCGTTTTTGTTGGTCTGACGGATCGGCGCTCATGCCCCGTTGCCGCGCCGATCCAAGTTGCACAGCGCGACCAAGAAAAGCTATATGATGCTGGCCGGTCAACCGATTTCGACACGCGGCACCCCTACGGTACCGTCCCTCGGTGTATGAATTTGAGGATCGCGACACATGGATCTATGGACCTTCAACAAACTGGCTGCGGCCGTCCTGCTCAGCTTGCTCGTGCTCGTCGGCGGAAACACCGCGATCTCGATCCTGTATCCCCAGGGCACGCCGGGGGAATTTCAGGTCGCCGAGGTCGAGGAGGGCGGGCAGACCGCGGACCAGGACGAGACCGAAACGCAGCCCGAGCCGCTTCCGGTTCGGCTGGCTGCGGCGGAGGCCTCGGCCGGTGAAGGGACCGCCCGCGCCTGCACGGCCTGCCACTCCTTCGAGGAAGGCGGCCCGAACAAGGTTGGCCCCAATCTTTACGGCGTGCCGGGCCGCGAGGTCGCTTCGGTTGAAGATTTCTCTTATTCCGGCGCGCTTGAGGAATTCGGCGGTGAATGGACTTACGAGCGCCTGGACTGCTTCCTGGAAAACCCGTCGGAATGCGTCTCCGGCACCAGCATGGGGTATGCCGGCATTCAGGACCCCGCCAAACGCGCCGACCTGATCGCCTATCTGGCGTCGCTCGGCGACACCCCGCCATTCCCGGAACCGGAAGAAGAGTCGCAGACGGCCGATGCGGCGTCTGCCGAAGAGGGAGATGCCGCGGGCGAGGCCGAGGCCGACGAAGCCGCGGGGGATGAGCGGGCCGCCGAGGCGGAGCAGTCTTCCGAAACGGCGGATGCCGGCGAAACGGCCGAACAAGACGGGGGCGAAGATGCCGCCCGGTCTGAAGAAGCCTCCGAAACGGCGGCCGCGGACGCGACATCGACCGGGGAGCAGGAGAGCGATGAGGACGCATCCGCCGAAGGCGAAGACGGCGGCGACCAACTCGCCGCCATGTTCGAGAACGCCGACGCCTCCGCCGGCGAGAATGGCGTGCGCGTCTGCGCCGCCTGCCACACCTTCGAGGAAGGCGGGCCGAACCGGGTCGGACCGAATCTCTACGGTATTGTCGGACAAGAGGTCGCGTCCGCCGAAGACTTCAACTATTCCGACGCCCTCAAGCAATATGGCGGCGAATGGACGTACGAGAAGCTCAACTGCTACCTTGAGAACCCGAAAGATTGCGTCCCCGGAAACAAGATGACCTTCGCCGGCGTAAAGGACGATGCCAAGCGCGCCGATATCATCGCCTATCTGGCCTCGCTGGGCGAAGCTCCGCCGCTTCCCGGCGCCGAGCGCGACACCGGACAGGCGGGCAGCGAGAAGGACGCCGCTAAAGCGGATGGCGGCCAGTCGGAAACGCGCGCGGCCCGCCTCGGGGCCGACACGGCACAGTAGTAACGGGCGGGCGCGTCTTCGGCGCGGCTGTCCGCTTCTTCACAGCATTTCAGGCGAGCACCCGTCCCGGCGACCGATGGAGGTTTTTTAATTTGCCGCTGAATGTGCAGGCGGGGCATGTTACAACAAGCATACGTTAAACAGGCGCCAGGTTATTCAGGCGGCCGCTCCAAGCTCATCAGCAAACGCCGGGAGTGCCATGATTTTCCGTAATGTTGCCGTCGTCTTTGCCGTCGCGGGATTGATGCTGTCCGGCCCCGCTCTTGCCGAAAACACAGCCGACGAGGCGCGGGAGAAGCATCACGGCCTCTCGTTGATCACGCCGGAACTGGAACTTGAGCCGGGGTTCTCCCACTTCCCTTACGCCAATCCCGACGCGCCGCGTGGCGGCACTGTGACCCTGCCGGGGGTCGGCAGCTTCGACAATCTCAATCCGATTACCTTCAAGGGAACCGCCGCCGGCGGCCTCACGAGCCTGCTTTATGAACCGCTCATGGCGAGCGACCAGGACGAACCGTCCACGCAATACGGTCTGATCGCGGAATGGGTCTCTTACGCGGACGATTACGGCTCGGCCACCTTCCGTCTGCGCGACGAGGCGCGCTGGCATGACGGCAAGCCGATCACGCCGGAAGACGTGGTTTTCTCGCTGGAGGTGCAAAAGGAGAACGATCCGCGTATCGCCGCTTATTACGCCAATGTAGCGAACGTCGAGAAGACGGGAGAGCGCGAAGTCACCTTTTATTTCGACACCACTGGCAACCGTGAGCTTCCCTTTATCGTGGGCCAGTTGCCCATCATGCCCAAGCATTACTGGGACGGCTCGGAAGACCGCAACCCGGCCAACACGACGCTCGAGCCGCCGCTCGGCTCAGGGCCGTACCGCATCGCCGATGTGGATGCCGGGCGCAACATCACCTATCAGCGCGTCGATGACTACTGGGGCGAGGATCTGAATGTCCGCAAGGGGCATTTCAACTTCGACCGGATCCGCTACGATTATTTCCGTGACACGACCATTGCTTTCGAGGCGTTCAAGGCCGGAAAAATCGACTTCTACGTCGAGAACAGCGCGAAGAACTGGGCGACCGGCTATGACTTCCCCGCTCTGGAGCGGGGGGATGTCGTCAAGGAGATGGTCGAGATTGACCGGCCGGTCGGCATGCAGGCCTTCGTCTTCAACACGCGCCGGGACCGTTTCGCCGATCCGCGTGTGCGCCGCGCCTTCAACTACGTATTCAATTTCGAGTGGATGAATAAGCAGATCTTCTACGGTCAATACGAGCGGACAGATAGCTATTTCGAGAATAGTGAACTGGCTTGGCAGGGGCTGCCCGAAGGCTTGGAACTCGAAATTCTGGAAGAATTGCGGGACGAATATCCCGAGCACGTCCCGGAAGATGTCATCACGACCGAATACTTCAATCCGGAAAGCGGATCGCGCCGTGAGACGCGCAACAATCTGCGCGAAGCCCTGTCCCTGCTGCGCGAAGCCGGCTGGGAAACCGAGGGCGGACAGCTTCGCAACACCGAAACCGGCGAGCCGTTTGAGGTGGAATTCCTGCTCCAATCCCCGTCGATGGAGCGCGTGGTCCTGCCCTACAAGCAGAACCTAGAACGCCTCGGCATGGATGTATCGGTGCGCACGGTGGATACCTCGCAGTATCAGCAGCGGACCGAAACCTTCGAATTCGACGTAATGGTGGAAACCTTCCCGCAGTCGAACTCGCCCGGCAACGAACAGCGCGATTTCTGGGGGTCCGAAGCGGCCGATCTGGACGGCAGCCGCAACACCATCGGGATCAAGAACCCGGCGGTGGACGCCCTGATCGACAAGATCATCTTCGCCGAGGACCGTGACAGGCTCGTCGCCTACACCCGCGCCCTCGACCGCGTATTGTTGTGGAACCATTACGTGGTGCCGCAATGGTTCCTGCCGGCCATACGCATCGCCTACTGGAACAAGTTCGACCATCCCGAACGGCTGCCGAACCGCACCGTCGGCTTCCCGGATGTGTGGTGGCAGGCCGGCGACGAGCCGCAGCGCGCGAGCACAACGCAATGAGCAGCCCGATGTCGATGCAGCCTCAGCGGCGCAACCGGCGGCACGGCATTCTCATCCCCGCACTGCTTTTCGGGATGCTGGCGGGCGCCGCGCCGGCCACGGCCGCGGATGCCCCCGAAGACGCCCGCCACGGCCTCTCCGCCTTCGGCAAGCTCAAATATCCGCCTGACTTCAAGCATTTCGAATACGTGAACCCGGATGCGCCGGTGGGCGGCGGCATGTCGATGATCGGCACCGCCGGCGTGGTCACCTTCAACAGCTTCAACCCCTTCATCATCACGGGCGACGCCGCGCAGGGCATGGAACTGCTGTTCGACAGCCTGATGACACGCGCCTATGACGAGCCGGACGCCGTCTACGGGCTGGTGGCGCATTCCGCCAAGCTCGCGCCCGACCGCAGCGGTGTCACCTTCTACATGCGCCCGGAAGCCGAATTCGCGGATGGCACGCCGGTGACGGCGCAGGACGTCGTGTTCACCTACGAAACGCTGAAGCAAAACGGCAGGCCGATCTACAATTCCATGCTCCGCGACGTCGAAAAGGCCGAGGCGCTCGACGATCACACGGTGCGGTTCGCCTTCGACGGGCCGGGCAAACGCCGCCTGCCCATGATGATCGCGGAACTGCCGATCCTGTCGAAAGCCTATTATTCCGCAACGCCCTTCAATGAATCCTCACTGGTACCGCCCGTCGGCTCGGGGCCTTACGAGATCGCGGACTTCAAGCAGGGCCGCTTCGTCACGCTCCAGCGCCGCGACGACTACTGGGGCTGGGAGCTACCGGTCAATCAGGGGCGCTACAATTTCGGCAAGCTGCGCTACGAGTATTTCCGTGACCGCACCGCCGAATTGGAGGCGCTGAAGGCCGGGGTGTTCGATCTGCGCGAGGAATTCACCTCCAAGTCCTGGGCGACCGAATACGATATCGACCAGGTGCATTCCGGCAATCTCAAGCTGCTCACCCTGCCGGACGGCCGCCCGTCCGGCGCGCAGGGCTTTTTCATCAACACGCGCCGCGACAAGTTCGCCGACCGCAGGGTCCGCCTCGCGCTGGATTACGTCTTCGATTTCGAATGGACGAACAAGCAGCTGTTTCACGGCTTCTACACGCGCACGGCGAGCTACTTCGAGAATTCCGCTCTCAAGGCCGAGGGCGAGCCGAGCGCGGCCGAGCTTGAACTGCTGGAGCCGTATCGCGACCAGCTTCCGGCCAGCGTGTTCGAGGAAGCCTATGTCCCCCCGAAGAGCGACGGGTCGGGGCGCGACCGGCGCATGCTGCGCGAGGCGTCACGCCTGCTGAGCGAAGCGGGCTGGGTCATCAAGGACGGCCGGCGCGTCAACGAGGAGACCGGGGAGCCGCTGACGATCGAGTTCCTGATCTTCTCGCCGACCTTCGAACGCATCATCGGTCCTTATGTGAAGAATCTCAAGACCATCGGGGTTGACGCCGGCATCCGCCGGGTCGACCCCTCGCAGTTCCAGGAGCGCATGAAGAGCTTCGACTTCGACATCACCACGCAGCGTTTCGTGCTCAACCAGACTCCGGGACCGCAACTGCGCAATTATTTCGGCAGCGACGCCGCGGGATCGAAAGGGAGCTTTAACCTCGCCGGCATTTCCTCGCCCGTCATCGACGCGCTGATCGAGAAAGTTCTGGGCGCCGACAGCCGGGACGCCATGCGCACCGCCGCGCGCGCGCTCGACCGCGTGCTGCGCGCCGGGCATTACTGGGTTCCCCAATGGTACAAGACGACCCACCACATCGCGTTCTGGGACAAGTTCTCCCGGCCGGAGACGAAGCCGAAATATGATCGCGGCGTCATCGAGACGTGGTGGTACGACAAGGACAAAGCGGCCGCTCTGGAAGACGCCCGGTAATGCGAAAGGCGCAAGACGGCGCGCGGGCCAAGGCCATTGACGTGCCCGCGCCTGTGCCGCAAAAGGTTGACGCATCATGACGGCCTACATCATTCGCCGCCTGTTGCTGATGATCCCGACCATTTTCGGGATCATGGTCATCAGCTTCATCATCGTGCAGTTCGCCCCCGGCGGGCCGGTGGAGCGCGTCATCGCCCAGCTTACCGGCACGGATGTCGCGGCCACGGCGCGCATCGGCGGCACGGAATCCGGCGATTTCGGCAGCAGTTCCTCAGGCGAAGGCTCCGGCGAGGGCGGCTCGCAGTACCGCGGCGCGCAAGGGCTGGACCCGGAATTCATCAAGCAACTGGAAAAGCAGTTCGGCTTCGACAAGCCCCCGCACGAACGCTTCATCCTGATGATGGGGAACTATCTCACCTTCGATTTCGGGGAAAGCTATTTCCGCGATGTCAGCGTCCTGAGCCTGATCGCGGAGAAGCTGCCGGTATCGATCTCGCTGGGGCTGTGGATGACGCTGATCTCCTACGGCATTTCGATCCCGCTGGGCGTGCGCAAGGCGGTCAAGGACGGCTCCAATTTCGATATCTGGACCAGCAGTGTCGTCATCATCGCCTATGCTGTGCCGGGTTTCCTGTTCGCGGTGCTCCTGATCGTGCTGTTCGCGGGTGGTACCTTTCTCGACTGGTTCCCGCTGCGCGGGCTGACCTCCGACAACTGGGAGGAACTCAGCTGGCCGATGAAGATCGTGGACTATTTCTGGCACCTGACGCTGCCGCTGCTGGCGCTTTCGCTATCGGCCTTCGCAACCACGACCTTCCTGACGAAGAACTCGTTTCTCGACGAGATCAAGAAGCAGTACGTGATGACCGCGCGGGCCAAGGGCCTGTCCGAGAACAGGGTGCTTTACGGCCACGTGTTCCGCAACGCGATGCTCATCATCGTCGCCAGCTTCCCCGGCGCGTTCATCGCGGCGTTTTTCACCGGCTCGCTGCTGATCGAGACGATCTTCTCGCTCGACGGTCTGGGCCTTTTGTCGTTTGAGTCCATCGTCAACCGGGATTATCCGGTCGTCTTCGCGACCCTGTTCATATTTTCGCTATTGGGCATTGTCATCAACCTCATCTCGGATCTGACCTATACTTGGATTGATCCGCGCATCGACTTCGAGACGCGGGAGGTCTGAAACCCGAATGGAAGCAAAGGTCAGCAAGGAAAACCGCGCCCAGTTCGATGCGGCTGCCGCCGTTCCGCCGCGGCGCGGCACATTCGAGCTGTCGCCGATCAACAAGCGGCGGCTGAACAACTTTAAGGCCAACAAGCGCGGCTTCTGGAGCCTGTGGATCTTCCTGGCGCTGTTCTTGGTTTCACTGTTCGCCGAATTCATCGCCAACGACCGACCGATCCTGATCCAGTACGAAGGCGCCTACTACACGCCGATCTTCAATTTCTATTCCGAGACGACGTTCGGCGGCGAGTTCGCGACCGAAGCCGAATACCGCGACCCCTATGTGCAGGATCTCGTCAGGGAGGGCGGCGGCTGGATGATCTGGCCGCCGATCCGCTACAGCTACGATACGATCAACTACGACCTGCCGGTGCCCGCGCCGTCGCCGCCGTCTTCGGAAAACCTGCTGGGCACGGACGACCAGGGCCGCGACGTGCTCGCGCGCGTCATCTATGGCTTCCGCATCTCGGTGCTGTTCGGGCTGACGCTGACCGTCCTGTCCTCAATGATCGGCATTAGCGCCGGCGCGGTGCAGGGCTATTTCGGCGGGTGGACGGACCTGATCTTCCAGCGGGTGATCGAGGTCTGGCAGGCGATCCCGACGCTCTACCTGCTTATCATCATCGCGGCGGTGATCGAGCCGACTTTCTGGATCCTGCTCGGAATCCTGCTGCTGTTCAGTTGGGTCGCGCTCGTCGGGGTGGTGCGCGCGGAATTCCTGCGCGGACGCAATTTCGAGTATATTCACGCCGCGCGGGCGCTGGGCCTGAGCGACGGCAAGATCATGTTCAAGCACCTGCTGCCCAACGCGATGGTCGCCACGATCACCTTCATGCCGTTCCTGCTGAACGCTTCGATCACGACCCTGACCTCGCTGGACTTCCTCGGCTTCGGCCTGCCGCCCGGCTCGCCGTCGCTGGGCGAGTTGCTGGCGCAGGGCAAGAACAACCTTCAGGCGCCGTGGCTGGGCATTACCGCGTTCATGGTGATCGCGATCATGCTCAGCCTGCTGATCTTCATCGGCGAGGCGGTGCGCGACGCGCTCGATCCGCGCAAGACATTCAGGTGAGGGCCGAAGTGAGCGATTCGACCAAGCTGCTGGATGTGCGCAACCTGTCGGTGTCCTTCACCTCCGACGAGGCGGAGGTCGAAGCGGTCAAGGGCGCATCGTTCAGCCTCGAACGCGGCGACACGCTGGCGCTCGTCGGTGAGTCCGGCTCCGGCAAGACCGTCTCGGCGCTGTCGGTCATGCGGCTCTTGCCCTATCCGGCGGCGTCCCATCCAACCGGGGAAATCTTCTTCAAGGGCCGCGACGTCCTCAAGCTGCCGCTTACCGAGATGCAGAAGATACGCGGGCGCGACATCGGCATGATCTTCCAGGAGCCGATGTCCTCGCTGAATCCGCTGCACAAGGTGGAAAAGCAGATCGGGGAGGTCTTGAAGCTCCATCGCGGCCTGTCGGACACCCAGACACGCATCCGGGTGATGGAACTGCTCGACAAGGTGGGTATCCCCGACCCCGAGACACGGATAAATTCTTTCCCTCACCAGCTCTCCGGCGGCCAGCGCCAGCGCGTCATGATCGCCATGGCGCTCGCCAACGAGCCGGACCTGTTGATCGCAGACGAGCCGACCACGGCGCTCGACGTTACGATACAGGCGCAAATCCTCACGCTCCTGAAGCGGCTGAAGGACGAGTTGGGCATGGCGCTGCTGCTGATCACCCACGACCTGACCGTCGTGCGCAAGATGGCCGAGCGCGTCTGCGTGATGAATGACGGCGAGATCGTCGAAGCCGCCGAAACGGAAAAGATCTTCACCGAGCCGCGGCACGCCTACACGAAGCACCTGCTGGCCGCCGAGCCGAAGGGCGAGCCGCCCGCAAGCAATGACAGCGCGCCGGTCATCATCAGCACCGAGAACCTGCGCGTCTGGTTCCCGATCCGGCGCGGTCTCCTCAAGCGGGTCGTCGGCCATGTCAAGGCGGTGGACGGGCTGTCGCTGCAAATCCGCGAGGGGCAGACCGTCGGCGTGGTCGGGGAGTCCGGCTCCGGCAAGACGACGCTCGGCCAGGCGCTTCTGCGGCTGACCTCGAGCAAAGGCCCGATCGTTTACATGGGCCAGAACATCGACGGGCTGAGCTTCAAGAAGATGCGCCCGTACCGACGTGATATGCAGATCGTGTTCCAGGATCCCTACGGCTCGCTCAGCCCGCGCCTGTCGGTCAGCCAGATCGTCGAGGAAGGACTGCTGATCCAGCACCCCAACATGCGCCCGGAAGAGCGGCGGGCGCGCGTGTCCCAGGCGCTGAGCGAAGTCGGTCTCGACCCGACGACCCAGGACCGCTACCCGCACGAGTTCTCCGGCGGTCAGCGCCAGCGCATCGCCATCGCGCGGGCCATGGTGCTCCAGCCGAAATTCGTGATGCTCGACGAGCCGACCAGCGCGCTCGACGTGTCCGTGCAGGCCCAGATCGTCGATCTGCTGCGCGACCTCCAGGACCGGCACAACCTCGCCTACATGTTCATCAGCCACGATCTGCGCGTGGTGCGGGCGCTGTCGAACTACGTGATCGTCATGCGAGACGGGCATATGGTCGAGCAGGGCGAGGCGCGCGAGGTCTTCAATAACCCGAAGACCGATTACACCAAGGCGCTGATGGCCGCCGCTTTCGAGCTGGAGGCCGTGCACACGGGCGCGGTCGCCACGTAAGGCGCATCGCCGGCAGCGCATTATCCGATTCGCTACAGCATCGGGCGATAAATCCGGATCGCCCGATGCTGTAGGTTCTTTGGTTGTCGCGCCGGGTTTGCGAAAAACCGGTTTCCACTTTTTCGCCCGGCGCTTTAGGACCACGGCACGCATGTGCCCGCCTGTCCCGGAAGAGCCTGCATGCGGGCCGGAACCGCTGCGTCATGTCGTCCCGTGCGCGGCGCGGCATGTAATGACGCGCCGCAGACACGGGACC
>JBKGZY010000077.1:0-11307 GCA_046543175.1 Dichotomicrobium sp. | reverse complement strand
TCTCACGACAAGTTGAGTTTGATTCCTCGCATTGGCGACTAGGTCACGGGCATGACCGAAGGGCGCTTTCGCGCCGAACGCCAATGCGAGGAAGGGCAACACCGATGACCCGACATCCGCGACTCTTGCCGCGCACGCCGGCTCCTGATCTGCGCGTGCCGACCGTGGCGGGAAGCGAATGGGACTTGAGCCAGCGCCGGGCCGAGCGCTTCATCATGGTCAATTTCTATCGCGGCCTGCACTGCCCGATCTGCTCGAAATATCTGGGTGAGTTGAACCGCCAGGCCGACGAGTTCACCAAGCGTGGCGTCGATACGCTCGTCGTCTCGACCGATCCGCGGGACCGTGCCGAGCGCGCCAAGGAGGAATGGGGCCTCGACAAGCTCACCGTCGGCTACGGTCTGAGCCTGGAAGATGCCCGGTGCTGGAACCTGTACATTTCCTCGACCAACGGCACGACCTCGATGGGCGTGGACGAGCCCCGCGCGTTTTCAGAGCCGGGTCTGTTCCTGATGAAGCCCGACCGCACGCTCTACTTCATCAGCATCCAGAGCATGCCGTTTGCCCGGCCGAACTGGCGCGAGCTGCTCGGCGCGCTCGACTTCGTGATCGAGAAGGACTACCCGGCGCGCGGCGAGGTGCCCCTGAGCGCAGCGGCATAGAGCATTTTCAGCAAAAGTGGGAACCGGTTCTGCGTCCGAAGCCGAAGGCCGGCGCGAAGCGACGCAAATGCGATAAATCAACAACTTAGAGCGCGTTCCCTGATGCCGATTTCATTCAACGCGCTCCAGCGAGGCGCCATGCTCGAGCTTTACACCGCTGCGACGCCGAACGGCCACAAGGCTTCGGTGACGCTGGAGGAACTCGGCCTTCCATATTCCGTTCACGCGATCGATCTCGGCGCGGGCGAGCAGAAGGAGGACTGGTTCCTCGAAATCAGCCCGAACGGGCGTATCCCGGCCATCGTGGATCGCAGCGAGGATGGCTTCGCGGTATTCGAATCCGGCGCGATCCTCGTCTATCTGGCGGAAAAGACGGGCCAACTGCTCCCGGCGGATGCCAAGGGGCGCAGCGTGACGCTGCAATGGCTGATGTTCCAGATCGGCGGTCTCGGTCCGATGATGGGACAGGCCAATGTTTTCCACCGCTACTGGCGGGAGAAAATCCCGCCTGTCATCGCGCGCTACCAGAACGAGAGCCGCCGCCTGTTCGAGGTGCTGGATGCGCGGCTCGCCGAGAGCCGCTGGCTGGCGGGCGATGACTACACCATCGCCGACATTGCCAACTGGTGCTGGGCGCGGACCCATGAATGGTCGGGCGTCTCCGTTGACGGGCTGGACAACCTCCAGCGCTGGCTTGATGAGATCCGGGCCCGACCAGCGGTTCAGCGCGGCATTTGCGTTCCCAGGCGCGAAGAGGCGCTGGAAACCCGCGACGAAGCGCAACGGGACAGGCTGATCGAGGACGTCCGCGGCTTCCTCCAAGAGTAGCATGCCCGCCTCGGAAGCGGTCGTGCTTTGATTGACACGGCGCCGGGCGGACGCCATAACCGCCCGGCGTGGCAATCAGGGTGCCACTGCTTCCGGGAGAGCGGGTGTGACACGATCTGCTTACGTGAATGGCGAATTTGTCGACGCCGAGAATGCCAAGGTTTCGATCTTCGACCGCGGTTTCCTGTTCGCGGACGGCGTTTATGAAATCACTGCGGTGCTCGGCGGTCGGATGATCGACTTCCGGCCGCATCTCGAGCGGCTGCGCTCCTCGCTTGCCAAGCTCGACATGACGCTGGAGATGGACGATGCGGCCATCGAAGCGCTCCATCACGAACTGATCGAGCGAAACGGCTTGGAGAACGGCGTCGTTTATATCCAGGTCACGCGCGGCGTCGCCGAGCGCGACTTCGCCTATCCCCCCGATGCTACCCCGACCGTCATCGGGTTCACCCAGACCCGCGACTATGCCGGGGACCGGAATGCCGTCACCGGCGTTCCGGTCATCACCACGCCCGATCTGCGCTGGGCGCGGCGCGACATCAAGAGCATCGCCCTGCTCGCGCAGGCGATGGGCAAGCAGGAGGCGAAGCAGCGTGGCGCCTTCGAGGCGTGGATGGTGCAGGACGGGCTGGTGACGGAGGGCACGTCGTCCTCGTCCTTCATCGTCGATAATGACGGCGTGATCATCACCCGCGCGCTCAGTCGGGATATCCTGCCGGGCCTGACGCGCGGCCGCCTGCTCACGCTGATCGAATCGGAAGACCTGCCCGTGGACCAGCGCCCGTTCAGCGTGGAAGAAGCGCTGGCCGCGCGCGAGGCGTTCCTCACGAGCGCCTCCAGCTTCGTGCTTCCGGTCGTGAGTATCGACGGCCATCCGATCGGCGACGGTACACCCGGGCCGGTGGCGCGGCGTCTGCGCGAACTGTATCTGGATTTTGCCACGCCGGCGTGAGCCGCGCGCCGCGAGCGCGATAAGGCGGCAAGGCGTTGGGCCGCCGTCCCCCGGATGTTCACGGGAGGCCCCGCGCCGTCTCGCGGCGCGGGGCGATTATTGTTCAGCGGCGCCGCGCTTGGCGCCCCCAGACCTCGATACGGGCGCGTCGCCGATCGCCGGCATCGCGATAGACCAGGACAATACGCCTTATGAAGCGGCCCCGGCGCCCGCGCAGTTTCAGCGGGCCGGTTTCCTGGCCCCGGCGTATCACATTCGGCAGATCTAAATCCTGCCGACGACCGTTGCCGAAGACCACGCGCAACCGGCGGATGCGCACGGGGCTCTGGCGCACGCGCAGAAGCACGGCATCGAAACGGCCGTCGCGGCGGGTAAGCGGAATCACTTCTCTCTCACGCCGGCCTCCGGCCCGTTCGATGGAAAAACGGGTCCATCTCGGGCCGAGATCGCGGAACCCGCCGCGCCGTTCCGCCTTGCGCGCCCAGGCCTCGACTCGCGCGCGGCGGGGACCGCCGGCATCGCGATAGACCAGCACGATCCGGTCGATGAAGCGTCCGCGCCGGCCGCGCAGTTCCAGGACATCGCTCTCCTGTCCGCGGCGCAGGACGTTGGGGAGATCGAAATCCTGCCGCCGCCCGTTGCCGTAGACGACCCGGACACGCCTAATGCGCACCGGGCTCTGGCGCACGCGCAGCAGGATCGCGTCAAAGCGGCCGTCGCGGCGCGAAAGCTGGATCACTTCACGCTCGCGTCGACGCGACACCCGTTCGGCGGAGACACGCTCCCAGCGCGGACCCAGATCGCGGAAACCGCGACCCGGCCGGCCACGGCCCACCTGGTGCCCCAGCACGGCGATCTTGGGTCGGCCGAGGAAGCCGAGCGAGCCATAGCGCAGCCTGACCGTGCGGATGAACCGGCCGCGGCGTCCTTCCAGGTCGATACGGTTAGTTTCGTTGCCGGCCGTAATGGGTGTTCGGATACGGGCCTCTTGCCGCTCGCCGTTGCCATAGACGACTTCGACGCCCAGCAGCAGGATATTGCCGCCGCGTACGGCGACCTTCAGCGCATCGAACCGCCCCGCACGACGTCCGCCGACATCGACGGTAAGGCTTTCGACCCCCGGACTGCTGCGCTTTTGTCCGAGAACCTGCCAGTCGCCGCGCGGTTGCGCGTGGGCGGCCGCTGCGGCCGCCAGGGCCGCGAAAACGGCCAAGAACCAGATGATACGGCGCATTAAAACACTCCTGGAACGCTTTTCCTCGGGTACGGTGTTTCGGTCGCGGCGTTCCGCCGTCTGCCGACCAAACCTTCCCTGCTTCAATCTTCCGCCGCCTCTTTGCAAGCCTTAATTGCCGCGCGGCTCGTCTCGCCGGCCTCGCGCTGGCGCTCGTAACAGCTCAGTCGGGCATCCGCGTTATTCGCGCCCGCGCACAGATCGACGGCATATGCCCATTTCGACAGGCCCTTGCGCTCCTCGCCGATAACCCCGCTGACCGCCCGGAAAAAGCACATGCCTGGAGCCTGTGGCTGGCGGGTTTGTCCACAAAGCTCGTCGAGGGCGTCCGGTTGCCAGTCGCGGTAGCCCCGGTCGCTCCAAGGGATGTTGCCCTGGACGAAACGCTTGCAGCGCTCGCTCCGGTCGGTGGGCCGGCGCGGATTGCACGCATTGAGGACCGCGTTGAACTGCCGCTCTACCGGAGTGCGATCCGAGGCGGGGGCTTCGTCGCGGTCGAGGATCTGCGGCGTCGCCATCGCGTCCGTGTCCTCCAGCGAAGCAAGCTCGGACGTGACGCATTCCGCGGTCTGCTGCGCGCTGTTGGTCCCGGCGCAGAGTTGCGCGGCGCGGCGCCAGTTGTCGCCGATGATGCCCGCCCAGCTTCCCTTGCCGTGGAACAGCCGGTCGAAGCATATCAGTGGCTGGGTGGGGCGGGTCGTGTCGGCACACAGAACGTCCAGCCGCCGGGGCGTCCAGGTCGTGTCGCCGGCCTCGTTCCACGCGATGTTGCCCTGGACCAGCCTTTCGCAGGCCGTCTGCCCGGCGACTTCCGGGGGCGGATTGCAGGTTTCGATAGCGTCGCGGAAATGAAGCCCCCGCCCGATCGCGTCGCGATAGCACTTGACGCGCGCCTGCGCATCGTTCGTCCCCGCGCACAGGTCGGCGGCGTCCTGCCAGTCCTGCTGAATGGCCGCGCCTGCCTCGAGCGCGCCGTGGAAGACGGTATCGAAGCACAGGCCGGGCTGTGTCGGCCGCTCCGTGCCGCGGCACAGCCGCGTCAGCGCGCTGGAATCCCAGCGCGTGTTGCCGTCATCGTTCCAGGCGATGCGGTCCTGAACATAGCCGGCGCAACGGTCTTCCTCGGCGCTAACACTTGGCCACTCGGCGCCGACAGCGAGATAGACGGCCGCGGCGCCTGCCGCGAGGCCACCAAGGGCGGAGAACGCGGCGACGATCCGCAAGTCACGGACCTGCCGGGTAAGGGCGGCCAGACGTGCGTTAATCGCGCCCAGCCGGCCCCGTTCCTCGGAATCACTGCCGTTCGACCCGGCATCCCCAGAGCCGGAGTTTTCGGAGCCGTTCGACACCGCCGCCCCCGTCACATTCCGCGCGGCGCTTCAGGCACCGGGCCCGCGCTCCGCCAGCCGAGGTTAGGGCTTCACCGTCGGACCGTAAACCATGCGCGAGCGGATGGTTCCCTCCATGCCGCGCAACTGGGCGAGCAGATCGGTCGCGACGTCTTCCGTCACCTGGGCATCGAGCACGACATAGCCCAGTTCGCCCTCGGTCTGGAGGTACTGCGCCGTGATGTTGACCCCGCGCTCGCCGAAGGCGTTGTTCAGCCTGCGCATCATGCCCGGCACGTTGTGATGAATGTGGATGAAGCGTTTCACCGAGGCGGCGGCCATCGGCAACTGCACCTGCGGGAAATTGACCGCGCCCGTCGTCGAGCCGACATCGGAGTACTCGATGAGCTTGCGCGCCACCTCGTCACCGATGCGCTGCTGGGCTTCCTCGGTCGAGCCGCCGACATGCGGGGTGAGGATCACGTTATCCAGCCCGCGCAGCGGCGAGACGAACTCCTCCTCGTTCGAGGACGGCTCGGAGGGAAACACGTCGATCGCGGCGCCGCGCAGATGACCATCCTCCAGCGCCGCCGCGAGCGCGTCGATGTCCACGAGCGAACCTCGCGCATTGTTGATGAGGAACGATCCCGGCTTCATGGCGCGGATTTCCCGCTCGCCGATGATGCCCTTGGTCTGCGGTGTCTCGGGCAGATGCAGCGACACGATGTCCGAGCGCGCCAACAGGTCCATCAGATCATTCGCGGCTATCACATTGCCGTGGCGCAGCTTGTCGGTCTGGTCGTGATAGATCACGCTCATGCCCATCACTTCGGCCAGATTGGCGAGCTGCGTGCCGATATTGCCGTAGCCGACGATGCCGAGCGTGCGGCCGCGGATTTCGTGGCTGTCCTTCGCGGACTTGTCCCATTTGCCCTGATGCGCGGCCATCGAGCGCGGGAAGACGCGCCGGTAGAGCATGATGATCTCGGCAATCGTCAGTTCGGCCACGCTGCGCGTGTTGGAAAACGGCGCGTTGAATACCGGGATGCCGGCCGCGGCCGCCGCGGAGAGATCGACCTGGTTGGTGCCGACGGAGAAGCATCCCACCGCGATCAGGCGCGGCGCGGCCTCGAAGATGTCGGCGGTGAGGCGGGTGCGCGAGCGGATGCCGAGCATGCGCACGCCTTCCAGGCGTTCTTTCAGTTCGTCGACATCCAGCGCGGTCTTCACGCGGGTGACGTTGGTGTAGCCGGCGGCACGAAGTGTGTCGGGCGCGGTGTCAGCAATACCCTCCAGAAGAAGGATGGGGATCTCGCTCTTGGCGAGCGTCAGATGCTGATCGCGAGTCAGTTGTTTCGTCATATGCTTCCGTTTTCAAAAAGCCTCGTTCAAGCGTGACAATGGTTTGAACGCATGCTGGCGCAGCCGTCAACCTGCGGCAGGATGCCGCATCAGGCTCTTACGGGTCTTTTGGAATTGGGTTAACGTTTGCCCGACGCGCCGGTCTGTGACAAGCGTGCAAGCTGGCTTGGGAAAGCCTGACGTGACGCACAAAATCACCATATTCGCTGTGTTCCTTAGGCGCCGAGTCAGGCGATTCCCGCCTCGCCGAGGGGAAAGTACGCCTGCCTGCGGGTGAGGGACACTCCGCGCGAGCAAGAATGACAGCGACGGTGCCGGCGGCGCCCTATTAAAGGTTTGTCGAATGCCATTGGCCGATCAACTCTCCAAGACAATCCGGCCGGGCAAAGCAGCCCGCCTCGTCGTTGTGGCGCTCATGGCGGCGGTGCTGAGCGGCTGCGCATCGACGTCCTTGAGCAGCATGTTCTCCGAAGAGGAGGCGCCAAAGGAGGACAAGAGCGCGGCCCAGCTTTACGAGGAGGGCGACAAGCTGCTCGGCGAAGCTGAGTGGAAGAAGGCCGCGGAGAAGTTCGAGGAAGTCGACAAGAACTACCCGTATTCCAAGGAAGCCCGCCAGTCCATCGTGATGAGCGCCTACGCCAACTACAAGCAGGGCGATCACCCCAAGGCGGTGAGCGCCGCGCGGCGCTATCTCACGCTGCATCCCGGCACCGACGAAGCGCCGCTGGCCCAGCACATCATCGCCTCGGCCTATTTCGACCGGATGAACGGGCCGGAACGGGACCAGGCGGACACGGAAAAGGCGCTGAACGAGCTCGAAGTGCTGGTTCGGCGCTATCCCGACAGCCGCTATGCGCCGCGCGCGAGAAAGCGCGTCAAGATCGCCCGCGACCTGCTGGCCGCCAAGGAAATGAATGTCGGGCGCTACTATCTCGAACAGGGCAACTATGTCGCCGCGATCAACCGTTTCCGCGCCGTGGTGGAGAATTACCAGCAGACCAAGCATGTCGAAGAGGCATTGTCGCGGCTGACCGAGGCCTATATGGCGCTCGGCATCAAGAGCGAGGCGCAGACCGCCGCCGCCGTGCTCGGCCACAATTTCCCGGAGAGCGAGTGGTACGAGGACGCCCACGCGCTCCTGCAAAGCGACGGGCTGGAGCCGCGCGAGGATTCCGGCTCCTGGATCAGCCGGCAATTGACAAAGCTGCAACAGACGAGCCCGCTTTAGACACGCTGGCCGGGAATCATCGTATAAGGGCATCATGCTGACGGCCCTTTCGATCGAGAACATCGTCCTTATCGACAGGCTCCATCTTGAATTTGGCGCCGGGCTGAGCGTGCTCACCGGCGAAACGGGCGCCGGCAAATCCATCCTGCTCGATGCTTTCGGCCTTGCGCTGGGCGGTCGCGGCGAGGCAAGCCTTGTCCGGGCTGACGCGTCGCGCGGGCAGGTCACGGCACGTTTCGAGCTTCCGGGCGACCACGAGGCAGTTCGGCGGCTTGCCGAAAGCGGCTTCGACATCGCGCAGGAGCCGGGCGCGACCGAACTGATTCTGCGCCGCGTCCAGCAGAGCGATGGCCGCTCCCGCGCCTTTATCAACGACCAGCCCGTCAGCGTGCAGCTTCTGCGCCAGACGGGTGCGCGGCTGGTCGAAATCCACGGCCAGCACGACGACCGCGCCATGACGGATGCCGCCACGCATCGCCGGTTGCTGGACTGCTATGGCGGACTGACTGCCGAGGTCGAGGCCGTGCGGCGTGCCTGGGACGCCTGGCGCACGCTGGAAGGCCAACTGGCCGAGCGCGAAGCGAACCTTGCGCAGGCGCGCGAGAATGCCGACTATCTTCGGCACACTCTGGACGAGCTGGAAGAACTGGCCCCGGAGGACGGCGAGGAACAACGCCTCGCCGAAACCCGGCAGACCATGATGAATGCCGAAAAGATCGCCACGGAACTCAACGGCGCGCTCGAGAGTCTTTCCGGGGCGGGCGGCGCGGAGGAGCGGCTGAGCAGTACGCTGCGACGGCTGGAGCGGTTCGGCGGCGGCGAATTGCTCTCGCCGGTCGTGGAGGTGCTGGAGCGCGTGCTCGTCGAGGCGGGCGAGGCGCGCGATACGATCGAGACGGCGTTGCGCGATTCGGCCTATTCGCAGGCCGATCTGGAGCGCGTCGAGGAACGCCTGTTCGCGCTGCGCACGCTGGCGCGCAAGCACCGCGTCACGGTGGATGAATTGCCGGGGCTTCAGGCCGAATTCACGCGGCTGCTGGACGAACTGGCCCAGGGCGAGGACGCGCTCGTCCGGCTGCGCGAGGAGATGACGGCGGCCCGCAAGCATTACCGCGCGGTGGCGGATGCGCTCAGCGACAAACGCCGGGAAACCGCGACGCAACTCGACGCGGCGGTGATGCGCGAATTGCCGCCGCTGAAGCTGGAAAAGGCGCGCTTTATCACCCGGCTCGATCCGCTCGAAGAGGGCGGGCCGGACGGGCTGGAGCGTGTGAGCTTTCAGGTGCAGACCAATCCCGGCACGGCGCCCGGCCCGATCATGAAAGTGGCATCCGGGGGCGAGTTGTCGCGCTTCATCCTGGCTCTCAAGGTGGTGCTGGCCGAGCGCGGCAGCGCGCCCACGCTGATCTTCGACGAGATCGACACCGGGGTAGGTGGGGCTACGGCTGCGGCCATCGGCGAGCGGCTGGCCCGGCTCGCGGAGGGCGCGCAGGTGCTGGCCGTCACGCATGCGCCCCAGGTCGCCGCCCATGCTCAGGCTCACATGCGCATCAGCAAGGAGGCCGCCCAAGGCGAGCGGGGCGAGAGCATGGTCACGCGCGTGGCCCCGCTGGATCACGCCGACCGGCACGAGGAAATCGCGCGCATGCTGGCCGGCGCGAAGGTGACGGAGGAGGCGCGCGCGGCGGCGAAGCGGCTGATCGGGAGCGCGGCGTGAGCGCGGACATTCGCGAGATCGCGCCGGAGGACCTGACGCGCGAGCAGGCGGAACGGGACTACCGGGCGCTGATCGACGAGATCGCGCGGCACGACGAGGCCTATTACGTCGAGGATGCTCCGGTCATCTCCGACGCGGACTACGATGCGCTCCGCCAGCGGCTGGAAGCCATCGAGGCGCGCTTTCCCGACATCATCGCCCCGGACAGCCCGAGCCAGCGGGTCGGCGCGGCGCCGTCGGAGAAATTCGCCAAGGTGCGCCACCGCGTGCCGATGCTTTCGCTCGGCAACGCGTTTGCGGACAGCGAGATCACCGATTTCGTCGACCGCATCCGCCGTTTCCTCGGAATGGAGAAGGACGCCGATGTCGCCTTCACCGCCGAGCCGAAGCTCGACGGGCTGTCGATGAGCCTTGTCTACGAGGACGCCAAGCTGGCTTATGCCGCCACGCGCGGGGACGGCACCGAGGGCGAGGAGGTGACCGCCAATATCCGCACCATCAGCAGCATCCCGAAGCGCGTGCGCGCCAAATCATTTCCCGCGCGCTTCGAAGTGCGCGGCGAGGTGTTCATGTCGCATGAGGATTTCGAAGCGCTCAATGCGCGCCAGGCCGAAGCCGGGGCCAAGACCTTCGCCAATCCGCGCAATGCCGCCGCCGGCTCGGTGCGCCAGCTCGATTCGAAGATCACCGCCTCGCGCCCGCTCAAATTCCTCGCATGGGGCTGGGGCGAAGCGGAGCGATTGCCTGCGGACACGCAATACGGCGTGTTGCAGGCGATCGCAGATTGGGGCTTTCCGGTCAGCCCCGACCTGAGGCATTGCGCGGGCGCTGAGGAACTGCTGGACTATTACCGCGACATCGAAACGCGTCGCGCCACGCTTGGCTACGACATCGACGGGGTGGTCTACAAGGTGGACAGCCTCGCGCTCCAGGAGCGGCTCGGATTCGTCTCGCGCGCGCCGCGCTGGGCAATCGCCCACAAGTTTCCGGCTGAAAAGGCGACGACCATCCTCGAGGACATCGGTATCCAGGTCGGGCGGACAGGCGCGCTGACGCCGGTGGCGAAGCTGACGCCGGTGACGGTCGGCGGCGTGGTGGTCAGCAACGCCACGCTGCACAACGAGGACGAGATCGCCCGCAAGGATGTGCGCATCGGCGATACCGTGATCGTCCAGCGCGCGGGCGACGTCATCCCGCAGATCCTCGGCATCGTGCCGGAGAAACGGCCCGAGGACGCCAAGCCTTACGAGATGCCGGAGCGCTGCCCGATCTGCGGCTCGCACGCCGTGCGCGAGATCAATCCGGCCACCGGCAAGCCGGAGGCCGCGCGCCGCTGCACCGGCGGGCTGATCTGCGAGGCGCAGCTTATCCAGCGGCTCAAGCATTTCGTCTCGCGCAGTGCGTTCGACATCGAGGGGCTGGGCGGTAAGCGCATCGAACTGTTCCACGCCGAAGGGCTGATCAACAATCCGGCGGACATCTTCACGCTGGAGGCGCGCGACAAGACGTCGAACCGGCCGATCCGCGAATGGGAGGGCTGGGGCGAGAAGTCCGCGGCCAACCTGTTCGACTCGATCAACGCGCGGCGCGAGATGCCGCTGGACCGCTTCATTTACGCACTCGGCATACGGCACATCGGCGAGACGACCGCGCGAGTACTGGCGCGCAGCTACGGCTCGTGGCAGCACTTCCGCGAGGCGATGGAAGCCGCGCGCGATCGCGACAGCGCGGCCTACCGCGCGCTGGTGAACATCGATGGGATCGGGCCGGCGGCGGCCGAGGCGATCGTCGAGTTCTTCGCCGAAGGCCACAACCGGGAAGTGATCGACGCACTGACCGAGGAGGTGATGGTCGAGGATTTCGCGCAGGTGACCACGGATTCGCCGGTCAGCGGCAAGACCATCGTCTTCACCGGCAAGCTGGAGCGCATGTCGCGCGACGAGGCCAAGGCGCTGGCGGAGCGCCTCGGCGCGAAGGTGACGGGGTCGGTGTC
>JBKGZY010000076.1:0-11416 GCA_046543175.1 Dichotomicrobium sp. | reverse complement strand
TCAAATGATCCTAGGTTTGGTCGCTTCGCCGCTTCGCGTCGGCCTTGCGGCTTCGCGCCGGCCTTCGGCTTCGCTGCGCTCGCAATGACAAACTGCTGAGTGACAGGAAACGCCTCAGAAACCGTTCGGATTTCCCGGAATCAGCATTCCGTTTCCATCAATTTCGCCGTCCTTGTACATCACCATCGAAGGTCCAGTGATCGCGACTTCGAAGCAGCTTTCCGGCTTGTCCCCGTATTGAAAACACATCGCGCCGTCTTCGGTCCGCCACTGTCCGGCGTAGCCATCGCCACGAATTTCCCCGTCGGGCGCGTAGTATTCCGCAAAACCGGAATCGGGCTGGCTCATGGCGCCCTGATAGGTGTGATCGGAGACCGCGTCCGTGATCTCCGAGGCCGTCGGTTCGTCGCCGGCGAACGCGGCACTGGCCGAAGCCAGCGCAAGCGCCATGACGCTCACCAACGCTGCCACCGTCAATCGCATGGCGGAAATGCTGTGACCCATCTCTGTCCTCCCATTTGCTCTTACAGCATCGGGCGATAAATCCGGATCGTCCGATGCTGTAGATTCTTTGGTTGTCGCGCCGGGTTCGCGAAAAACCGGTAGCCACTTTTTCGCCCGGCGCTCTAAGCGCCAGCGGTCAAGCGATTGCCATCGCAGGCGCTGTGAGAAGGCTGGTGCCTGCGAGATTCCATGTCGACTTGTTATTTTCGGTCGCAATGCTGCATAAATGCAGTTTCCCAAAGGGCACCGTAATGCCGGGCGGGGCGTCGAGCGAACGCCTCCGACGCCGGGCAGGATGGAGACGCCATGGTGGCGTGGGATCAGTGGCGCATGGTGCTCGAGGTCTTTCGCCATGGCAGCTACGCGCGGGCGGCCAAGGCGCTCAGGATCGATCCGACGACCGTCAGCCGCCACGTGAAGCTGCTGGAGAGAGAACTGGGCTACGAGCTGTTTGTGACCGGCCACGAAGGCCTCGGTCCGACGGCGCGTTGCGAGGCCCTGCTCGCCGACATCGAATCGGCGAGCGACGCGCTGCGTGCTGCGGAGCAGAAATCCGCTGTTTCAGAAACCGGCACGATCTGGCGCGAACTGCGCATGACGGCTCCGCCGTTCCTGATCACGCATCTGTTCGCCCCGGCTATTCCCGAACTGACGTATGGGCGGCGCATCCGTGTCGAGCTGATGGGAACGGCGAGCCGGGTCATGCTCACGAGGCGCGAAGCCGACATCGCCATACGGATCGAGGACAGGCCCGAGGATTTCAAAAGCGCGTTCGCCCGTATCGAGGCAAGCCGGATCGGGGCCTTGAATTATGCCATTTATTGCGCGGACGGACAGGATGCAGACGCTCTGCCGTGGGCCGGACTTATCGAGCAGGATGTGCGCACCAGCGGCAGCAGGGTCATGATGGAATTCGCGGGCGCCGAGGGGTTCCGTTATCAGGTCTACCATTTCAGCGCCCTGCACGAACTCGTCGCGAGCGGCGCCGCGCGGGCCATGCTGCCCCGTTTCCTCGCCGAAGCCGATTCACGACTGAAGCGCGTTACGGACACCGTCCTGACCCAGCCGCTCTGGATGCTTTATCATCGCCAGGACGAGGACAGCCCCCATCTCAAGGCCAGCCGATCCTGGATCGTCCGGCTGGCGCAGAGCAGGTTATGACGTCGCCCGTCTGTGGAGCACGCGGAAGCGCTTTCGCCGATCCGGATTTCGTCGAGCGTGCTGTCTCCGAGCAAGGTCGGCCGGCCGCTCGAGCGGCTTCGTGCGCGCTTGGCGGGTGTCAGCGCCGCTGCCACCAGCCGCGACGGCGCCGCCCGTCCGTGTCGCTTTCGTGTTCGGCGCCTGCCGCCACCGTCTCCTTCTCCGCCGCTCCCGCCTCGGCTGCAACGCTTTCCTCGCCGCGCTGCCCAGTCTCGGGCGTGCCGGAATCGCGCGTATCACTCGCAGCGACGGAGTCGACCAGGGCCGGCTCATCCTCCCGGCTTGCCGCAGCGGCCGCCGGCCGACGCTTGCGCCGGGTGCGGGCCTTCGGCCGGGAACGTGTTTCGGTGTCGGATTGTGCCGACGTATCGCGCTCTTCGCCCTGTGACGCCTCTGACATGTCGCCGGCGTCGGCGCGTTCCGTTTCGAAAGGTGCCGCCGCGCTGTCAGCCCACGCCGCCTGATCTTCCGGGGAACCGGCCGGCCCGACCACCTCGCCCGTCTCGGCTGCGCTCTCGGAGGCGCCAGCCTCCGCGCCGGTTTCGCGGCGGGCGCGCTGACGCCGGCCGCCGCGCCGTCCGCGCCGGCGCGACTTCCGGGCGCGCTGTTCCTCCTCGCTGACCGGGCTTTCGGCTTCCGCGCGGCTTTCGCCGTCCTCGCCGCCGACGGCCTCCTCGGCGACCGCTTGGCGTTCGTCGCCCGCGCGGGCCTCATCCCCGCCTTCCCTGCGGCCGTTGCGCCCGCGACGGCGCTTGCGCCGGCTGCGCTTGCGCTGTTCCTCCTCGCTCTCCGACTTGCCGCTGCCGGGCGCCTCGAAGCCCCAGTCCATCTGGACGACGACGTTGCTTTCCGTTTCCGACAGCGAATCCGGCGTCATCTTCTCGATCGTGAAGCTGCTGCCCTGCATGCGCTCGTCGCTCAGAACGCCGAGCCGCACGCCGAAGCGGTGCTCCATGTCGTTGAGGTAATCCCGCTTGTTGTTGAGGATATACAGCGCAACCTCGGCCGAGGTAACGGCCGTCAGGTCCATCGCCCTGTTGGAGCGTAGATAGTCCTCGAGCGCGCGCAGCACCGACAGTGCCACCGACTCGGTCGAGCGGATCGTGCCCATGCCCTGGCAGGCCGGACAGGCGCTGGTCGAGCCCTCCAGCACGCCGGTGCGGATGCGCTGGCGCGACATCTCCAGCAGCCCGAACGCGCTGATGCGCCCGATCTGGATGCGCGCGCGGTCATGGCGCAGCGACTCCTTGAGCTTGCGCTCCACGGCGCGGTTGTTGCGCCGCTCCTCCATGTCGATGAAGTCGATCACGATCAGCCCGGCGAGGTCGCGAAGGCGCAGTTGCCGGGCGATTTCTTCCGCCGCTTCCAGGTTGGTGCGCAGCGCGGTGTCCTCGATGGAGTGCTGCTTGGTGGCCTTGCCCGAGTTCACGTCGATCGAAACCAGCGCCTCGGTCTGGTTGATGACGATGTAGCCGCCGGATTTCAGCGTGACATAGGGGCTGTACATCGCGTCGAGCTGGCGCTCGACATTGTACTTGATGAAGATCGGCTCGGGGTCCTTGTAGGGCTTCACGTTCTTGGCATGGCTCGGCATGATCATGCGCATGAAGTCCTTGGCCTCGCGGTAGGCGGTCTCGCCGGCGACCTGCACCTCGTCGATCTCCTTGTTGTAGAGATCGCGGATCGAGCGCTTGATGAGGTTGCCTTCCTCGTAGACGAGCGCGGGCGCGGTGGATTGCAGCGTGAGGTCGCGGACATTCTCCCACAGCCGCAGCAGATATTCGAAGTCGCGCTTGATCTCCGCCTTGGTGCGGGCCGCGCCGGCGGTGCGAACGATCAGCCCCATGCCCTCGGGCACGTCGAGTTCGTCGACAATCTGGCGCAGCCGCTTGCGATCGGCGGGTGAAGCGATCTTGCGCGAGATGCCGCCGCCCGAGGCCGTGTTGGGCATCAGGACCGTGTAGCGGCCCGCGAGCGAGAGATAGGTGGTCAGCGCCGCGCCCTTGTTGCCGCGCTCTTCCTTGACGACCTGCACCAGCAGGATCTGGCGGCGGCGGATCACCTCCTGGATCTTGTAATTGCGCCGGCGGCGGCGCGGACGGCGCTGGGGAACTTCCTCGAGGGCATCGCCCGACCCGACAGCCTCGACGCCTTCGCCCTCCTTCACCGCGGGCGCATCGCCGTTCCTGTCCTCGGCCGGCGCGGATTCGGCCTCGCGCAGCGCCTCGACGTCGACCGCGTCGTCCTGCCCGTTATCGTCTTCGTCGAGCGCGTCCTGTGTCAGCGCTTCCAGACGCTCGGTCAGCCGCTGGCCCTTGCCTTGCTGGGCTTCGGGCGGGATTTCGTCGGCCGCCTCGTCGGCGCGGGACACCGCCGCGGCGAGTTCCTCCGAAATCTCGGCCGGCAGAACCGAGTCAATCGCCATCACCCCGGCGTCACCGTCGGGATCGCGCTCCCGGTCCTCGGCCTCCGTTTCAGGATCGCGCTCCTCGTCCGGGTCCTCGGCACCGTTATCCGCGGAAGCGCGCGAAAGCTGGGCTTCTTCTTCCAGAAGCGCGCGCCGGTCCGCCACGGGGATCTGGTAATAGTCGGGGTGGATTTCGTTGAAGGCGAGAAAGCCGTGACGGTTCCCGCCGTAGTCGACGAATGCCGCCTGAAGCGATGACTCGACGCGCGTTATCTTCGCCAGGTAGATATTGCCGCGCAACTGCTTCCGCGCGGCGGATTCGAAGTCGAATTCCTCAACACGTTCGCCGCGCAGAACCACAACCCGGGTCTCTTCCGGGTGCGCGGCGTCGATCAGCATCTTGTTTCCCATCTTGATATGTCTCCAGCGCGCGCCATGCCTCTCGGCGCCGGGCCGCTCCTTGCGGAGACGGCTGGCGCTGACACGGGGGGCGCGCGCGTAACCTGAGCGTCGGCAACCGCCCGGCGGCCGGACCTGTCGCGCGGCAAGACGCAACGCGGGCCGCGGCCGCCTGTCGGGCGGCGCTGTCAGCGGCTCGGGTTCCGGTCGTCATGGGGTTCGGCATTGCGACGCTATTCCTGGGTTGCCTCTCCAGCCTTCTCGTCCGCTGCGCATCCGGCGGCATCACAATGCCCACGGAATCGATCGCGCAACCTCGTCAAAGACCAAACCTTGCGTTTCATGCGCCAAAAAACGTCGGCGCGAAACAATCGCGGACGGGATGTCTCCGGCCCGCTTTCCGCCCCCGGCCCAACGGATCGGCGGCGGGAATTCATGTTTACCGTTGGACGGTTCGAGGTCCTTCAAGACCCGTGCCGTCTGAAAAAAACCTTCGCGATTCCTTGCCGAACCCGGAAGCCGGCCATGCCGCCACCCGGACGTCCTGTCGCACCTGGCCCGGAAATCGCGTACCCGGGAACAGGCGGTCGAAATACCCGGAGTCCTCCCTGCCATCAGGATGTCGAACGCCGAACTTCGCGCGACTCGCCGTTGCGAGCGTATCATGGCGCTGAAGTCATCGAAATGCCGGCCTTCGGCTGGCCCACAGATGCGCTCCGGCTCGTTTCTTCTTAAACGTGTATACCGCTTGCAGCAAGCATCGCATCCTGCGACCGCCTTAATGGCGTTAAAATAAGAAGATAGCGTTAACCACAAGCTGCGGCGCGCGTGCTCCCGCGAACTGCCGGCGAATCGGACATTTTGCGCGCGCGGCATTTCCTGTTATCGCTCGACCGATCCACGTCCGACGATGTCGACGCGCACAGCTTGCGAGGGCCACTCCATGAGGGACACTCAGCGAATTCCGAACCCGTCCGCATCAGCCATGACAGCCCGGCGTCGGGGCGCGGCGGCCCGATGTCTTCTCGGGATGGCCGCGATGCTTGCCACGCTTACAATGGCGCTCGCCGCGCCCGTTCACGCCGATCCCGTCGCCAAAGACGCCCGCGTGGGCGGCGACCTGAAGAAGACCCGCTTTGTCGCGGACCTGTCGAAGCCCGTGGATTTCCGCGCGTTCACGCTGAGCAGTCCCTACCGGGTCGTCGTCGACCTTCCGGAAGTCAACTTCCAGATGCCGCCCAAGCTCGGCACCAAGGGCCACGGCCTTATCAGCGGTTTCCGCTACGGCCTGTTCAGCCAGGGCAAGTCCCGTATTGTCATAGACGTGGTGAAGCCGGTGCGAATTGAAAGGGCTTTCGTCCAGGAAGCGGCCAACGACAACCCGGCGCGCCTCGTCATCGAACTGACGGCCATCAGCAAGGAGGCGTTCAACGAGCGCGCCGAACGCCCCACGGTCGTCGTCGGCGATCCACCCGAGCGAGCGCAGCCGCAAGAACGCCCCGACCCGCTCGACAAGGACGAGCGCGACAAGCGCAACACCAAGCCGGTCGTCGTGATCGACCCCGGCCACGGCGGCGTCGATCCCGGCGCGATCGGCAAGGGCGGAACGATGGAAAAGGAGGTGGTCCTCGCCTTTGCCAGGCATCTCAAAAAGCAGCTCGACGAGATCGGCGGCCTGGAGGTCTTCCTGACGCGCGACGACGACATCTTCCTGCCGCTCAGCGAGCGGGTCGATGTCGCGCATCACCATAACGCCAACCTGTTCATCTCGATCCATGCCGACGCGCTGGCGGACAAATACGCAAAGCTGGTGCGCGGCGCGACCGTCTATACGCTGTCGGAAAAGGCCTCCGACGACCAGGCGCGCGCCCTCGCCGCCAAGGAGAACAGCGCCGACCTGATCGCGGGCATGCAGCTCGACGATAGCCAGGACGAGGTGAACATGATCCTGCTCGACCTGATGCGCCGGGAAACCAAGAACTATTCGATCACCTTCGGCCGCACAATGTTGACAAAATTGAAGGGTCGAATGACGCTCAACAAGAAGCCGTTGCGCTCCGCCGATTTCCGCGTGTTGCGCGCGCCCGATATTCCTTCGGTGTTGGTGGAACTGGGCTATCTGACGAACCCCAAGGACGAAAAACAGCTGACTTCGGCAAAATGGCGTGAGGACGTTGCCACGCGTGTCGCGCGCGCGGTCCAGGCATTCTTCAACAAGCGTGAAGTGCGGCTGCCCTTCTGAACGGACAGCGCCCGCTGCGCGCGGGACACGTGCTGGGCATAAACAGCCTCGGGGCATGGCGGGCCGGCGGCGAACGCGGTAGAAACGGATAGCATCAACGAGGGGTGAATCAGGCGAAGGTGATGTGGTGCCGCCCTCGGGTTTCAGCGTGAGGGCGGGCGCTCGGCCGAGCAATCAACGGGATTTCGCACGACAATGCCTTTCAATATGAATGTCCGTCCGCCGCACCGTCCGAAGCGGCGCAAGAGTATAATGCTGCGCCTGTTCGGCTTCCTGTTCACCGCGGGCGTCATCGTCTTTCTCGTGGGCGCCGCCGGCGCGGCCTATATCCTCTGGATGTTCTCGCAGGAGTTGCCGGAATACGAGGTGCTGGCGAACTACGAACCCGAGGTGATGAGCCGGCTGCACGCCAATGACGGGCGCCTGATCGCGGAATACGCGCGCGAGGAGCGGCTCTACGTGCCGGTGGAAGCCGTGCCCGACGTGGCCATCCACGCCTTCGTATCGGCCGAGGACAAGAATTTCTTCGAGCATGGCGGCATCGACATTCCCGCCATTTTCCGCGCCGCGCTCGTCAATATTCGCAACTATCAAAGCGGGCGCCGCCTTGTCGGCGCCTCCACGATCACGCAGCAGGTCGCCAAGAACTTCCTGCTGAGCAGCGAGCGCAGCTTCGAGCGCAAGATCAAGGAGGCGATGCTCGCCATCCGCATCGAGCGAACCTTCGACAAGTCGGAGATTCTCGAGCTGTACCTGAACGAGATCTATTTCGGCATGGGCTCGTACGGCATCGCCGCGGCTTCACTCAACTATTTCAACAAGGAACTTCACGAGCTGGAGGTCCATGAGGCCGCCTATCTCGCCGCCCTGCCGAAGGCGCCGAACAACTACCATCCCTTCGACGACACCGACCGCGCGCTCAGCCGGCGCAACTGGGTCATCGACCAGATGCATGACAATGGCTACATCACCGCGGAACAGGCCGAAGCCGCGAAGGCAAAGGGGCTGGAAGTCGATTCGCGGCCGTTCCGCGGCAACGTCTTCGCCGGCGAATATTTCGCCGAGGAAGTGCGCCGCACGCTGGTCGCGCGCTACGGCGAGGACACACTCTATGGTGGTGGCCTGTCGGTGCGCACGACGCTCGATCCCGAATTGCAGGTCATGGCCCGCAAGGCGCTGCGCGAGGGGCTGGTCGCGTATGACCGCCGCCACGGGTACCGCGGGCCGGTCGACACGATGGACGTCTCCGGCGACTGGGGCAGGAAACTCGCCGAACGCGAGGTGCTCGACGACATCGAACCCTGGCGCATGGCGGTGATCCTCGATGTCACCGAAGACAAGGCCGAGGCCGGGCTGCGCCCGTCGAGGAGCGGGAACGGGGGCGGCGAAGAAAACAGGCGGCGGGTTACGATTCCCTTCGAGGAAATCGAATGGGCGCGCGAACAGGTGATGAAAGACGACGTCCCCGCGCGGGGTCCCGAAGTGAAGTCGGCCACCGAAGTGCTCAGCGTCGGCGATGTCGTCTATGTCGCGCCGCCGGAAGCCGAAGCCAAGGACGGCGAGGATGCGGAGCCAGCCGATGCCGAAGTCAGGGAAATCGCCGGCTTCCGCGTGCGCCCGGGCGCCGAAGACGGGTGGCGGCTGATGCAGGTGCCCGAAGTCGGCGGCGCCCTGACGGTCATGGACCCGCATACCGGCCGTGTGCTCGCGCATGTCGGCGGGTTCAGCTTCGACAAGAGCGAGTTCGACCGCGGCATCCAGGCGCTGCGCCAGCCCGGCTCGGCGTTCAAGCCGTTCGTCTACGCCGCGGCGCTCGACAACGGCTACACGCCTTCGAGCATCGTCCTCGACGCGCCCATCGCCATCGAGCAGACCGGCGAACAGGGCCTGTGGCGTCCGAAGAATTACGGCGACAAGTTCTACGGCCCCTCGACCCTGCGGCTGGGGGTGGAAAAGTCCCGCAACCTGATGACGGTCCGGCTCGCCCAGGATGTCGGCATGCCGATCATCCGCGAGTATGCCCGGCGCTTCGAGATCTACGACGATTTGAAGCCGGTTCTCTCGATGGCGCTGGGCGCGGGCGAAACCAGCCTGATGCGCATGGTCGCGGGCTACAGCATGTTCGTGAACGGCGGCAACAGGATCATGCCGACCCTGATCGACCGCATTCAGAACCGCTATGGCGAGACGATCTGGCGACACGATCAGCGCGAATGCGAAGGCTGCGACGCCGAGGCGTGGCTGGGCCAGGACGAGCCGGAACTGGTCGACAACCGCGAGCGCGTCATCGACGCGATGACCGCCTACCAGATCGTCTCGATCCTCGAAGGCGTGGTGAAGCGCGGCACGGGCTACCGCGCCAAGGAGATCGGCAAGCCCGTGGCCGGCAAGACGGGCACCACCAACGAGGAGAAGGACGCCTGGTTCGTGGGCTTCACGCCGAACCTGACGGCGGGCGCGTTCGTCGGGTTCGACAGCCCCAAGCCGATGGGCCGCGGCGAGACCGGCGGCGGCGTCGCCTCGCCGATCTTCGTGAACTTCATGGAGATGGCGCTTGAAGACCGGCCGGCGGTGCCCTTCCGCGTTCCCGAAGGCATCAAGCTGATCCGTGTCAACGCCAAAACGGGCCTGCGCGCCCAGGAAGGCGACAAGGACGTCATCATGGAAGCCTTCAAGCCGGGCAACGAGCCGCCCGACCCGTTCTCCTATGTCGGCTATCCCAACGCCTTCGCGCCGGGCTCGGAGAATGAAACGCGCAACCCGGAAGCCGGCGGGCTCTACTGACACCGCCCGGCTCCGCTCCTATATCCCGGATATTCAGGGCCGGATCACCCGGAACCTAAGTGTCAGGAATTTAACCGAGGGAGCTAGCCATGCGCGCCGACGCGCAAGCCATCGCCGATGACATCCGCGAGTCGCTCGACCTGATACGGAGGCATCTTTGACTGGGATGCCGCGAACGAACGGCTGAACGAGCTTAACGCCGAGATCGAGAATCCCGACCTGTGGAACGACGCGGACCGCGCGCAGAAGATCATGCGCGAGCGGCAAACGCTCGAATCCGCGATCAACACATGCGCCGCGCTCGAACAACGGCTCAGCGACAATGTCGAACTGATCGAACTGGCCGAAGCCGAGGACGACGAAGAGGTCGCCGCCGACGCCTTGGCCGCGCTGGAGGCGTTGCGCGGAGATGTGCAGAAGCAGGAAGTCGAGGCGCTTCTCTCCGGCGAGGCCGACGCCAATGACTGCTACGTGGAAATTCACTCCGGCGCGGGCGGCACCGAGAGCCAGGACTGGGCGCAGATGCTGATGCGCATGTATCTGCGCTGGGCGGAAAGCCGCGGTTACAGCGTCGAAGTGGTCGAGGTCCAGGACGGCGAGGAAGCGGGCATCAAGTCCGCAACCCTGCTTGTCAAAGGACACAATGCCTATGGCTGGCTGAAAACCGAATCCGGCGTGCATCGGCTCGTGCGCATCTCCCCGTTCGACTCCAACGCCCGGCGCCACACCAGCTTCGCCTCCGTGTGGGTCTACCCGGTCATCGACGACAATATCGAGATCGAGGTGAACGAGAGCGACTGCCGCATCGACACCTACCGGGCCAGCGGCGCCGGCGGCCAGCATGTCAACACCACCGACAGCGCGGTGCGCATCACCCACCTGCCGACCGGCATCGTCGTGCAGTGCCAGAACGAGCGCTCGCAGCACAAGAACCGCGCCAGCGCCTGGGCGATGCTGCGCTCGCGGCTCTACGAGAGGGAGCTGCAGAAGCGCGAGGACGCCGCCCACGCGCAGTCGGCCTCCAAGACCGATATCGGCTGGGGCCACCAGATCCGCTCCTACGTGCTGCAGCCCTATCAGCTTATCAAGGATTTGCGCACCGGGCTGGAGAGCACGAACCCCACCGAGGTGCTCGACGGTGCCATCACGCCATTCATCGAGGCGGCGCTGGCCCAACGCGTGAAGGGGGGCGCTGAAAGCGCGGCGACCGAGGCCGAATAGACGGCGCCGCTGTCCCCCCTCCCCGTCCCGCATCTCCACGCAAAAGAAGGTGGCGGCGGAGGCGACAGGCCATCACACCCCTTCCCTTCTGTCACGAGAGCGATCATCCAAACCTCATCCAGTCCGGCGCGCGCGTGCCCGGCTTGAGCGGCATTCCGTCGCGGGCGCCGTTCAAGTGCCCTCGCGCGGGCGAATGAACCGGTAACCTTGGACAATCTGAAATCGGGACGGAAGATTGACCTCCAAGCGTTTGGGGTGACAAATGCGCGGGCGTTTGCAAAATTGGTGACGCTACCAGGGACGACGCAGTATGCATGTCACCAGGACGTCCGCCGCGCAACAAACGACGCTCCCGCCGGCCGGCCGTCCGACTGGCGGGCAAGCCGTTGGCGTTGCCGGGCACAGTCCGCGGCGCGCCGCCGCCCTCACGCTCGCGCCGGACGGGGCGCCGGAGACCCGGTCGGGCTGTGGACATTTGTCATCTTGTGGCGCAAGTGTCGCCGCGCGAGACTTCAGCATCTTCCTGCGTGTCGCGAACATGGTTGAGGAATTCTTGCCGGAGTCTCTGAGTCAGCGTGAGGGCTGTTTCCAGGCCGGTCGAGGTTGCGGCAAGGCGCGCGCATAACAACACGTCACGGGAGGTTGCCCGGGCGCGGGGC
>JBKGZY010000075.1:0-11449 GCA_046543175.1 Dichotomicrobium sp. | reverse complement strand
GACAGGTCAAGCGACCAGTATTGGCCGACGAGGTCGTGGCCGAAGCTGTGATGCGGCTCTTCACGGATCAGCGCGAACCCGGCACGCTCGTAGATCCGGCGCGCGGCCGTCAGCACGCTGTTCGTCCAAAGGTCGAGCCGCGCATAGCCCTTCTCCCGGGCGAAGGCGATGCATTCCCCGACAAGCCGCGCGCCTAATCCGGTGCCGCGCGCGGGCGGCTCCACGTATAACAGGCGCAGCTTTGCCGCCTCATCGCTTTCGCGGACGCAGAAGACGGAGCCGACGATTTCGCCCCCGCGCTCGGCGATCCAGCATCGCTCGCGCTCCGGGTCGAAATTGCGGAGGAAGGACGCGGCGACTTCACAAATCAACGCCTCATAGCTTTCGTCCCAGCCGTACTCGCGCGCGTACAGCACGGCCTGGCGATGGACGATCCAGCCCATATCGCCGGGACGATGGTCGCGCAACGTCACGGTCCCGGCCGCATGCTCACGAGCGAGCACTGTTTCGACGCGACGCAACGCGTCCACCAGTTCGCCGCGCTCGCTCTGCGGCAAGGAGGCCAGCGTCGTCTCGGCCGCCGTCTGCGAGAGCCGGTCGAGTTCCGCGAACGCCTTGCGCCCCTTGTCCGTCATGACGAGATGAGCGACGCGGCCGTCGGCATCCGAGCGGCGCCTTTCGATCAGCCCCTCCCGTTCGAAGCGCGCCAGCATGCGGCTGAGATAGCCGGCGTCGATAGCCAGCGTCTTCGTCAACGCGCCCGCGGTAAGCACGTCGTGGTTCGCGAGTTCATAAAGCACGCGCGCCTCGGACAGCGACCATCCACTTCCGAGGAGGTCGCGATCGAGAACCCCGATCTGCGCGGTATAGAAACGATTGAAGTGACGCAGCGCGTCCGCGGCCTCTGTGAGCGACGATTCGTCCATGCGGAACCTCCGTTGCCAGCACGTCCTGAAGCCTGATTCAATTAGTTGACTAAGTCAACTATCCTGCCTGCATTCCGCACCTCGCCCAATTTCAGCACGTCAATTCGTTATGCAGGTCGCTAACTGCATTTCTTGACATGCAGGTATTTCCCTGCATGATAGAGCTCATCGGGAATGGAGTTGCCGATGGACAGCGACAAGGTCTTCAAGGCCCTGGCCGATCCGAGCCGCAGGAAACTGCTGGACCGTCTCTGCGAGAAGAACGGGCAGACGCTCGCTCAGCTCTGCGAGAGCATGGACATGAAACGCCAGTCCGTGACGCAGCATCTCGGCCTGCTCGAAGAGGCCAATCTCGTCAGCACGGTTCGTCGCGGACGCGAGAAGCTGCACTTCATCAACCCGGTCCCGATCTACGAGGTCTATGGGCGGTGGGTCCGAAAGTTCGAGGAAGGACGCCTGAGCCTTCTCGACGACCTCAAACACCAACTCGAAGGGAATCAGAAGTGACCGACAGATCAGCCAGTTTCGTTTACGTCACCTATATCCGCACGACGCCCGAAAAGGTGTTCGAGGCGATCACGAAGCCGGAGATCGCCCGCCGCTACTGGGGCCATGAGAACGTCTCGGAAGACTGGCAGCCCGGTTCAAGCTGGCGGCATATCCGCGCCGATGAGGCACGCACCGTCGACCTCGTCGGCGAGGTCATCGAAAGCGATCCGCCGAAGCGGCTCGTCATCACTTGGGCGAACGAGAGCCAGCAGGACGATCCGGACCAATACAGCCGCGTCAGCTTCGACATCGAACCGCAGGATGACATGGTCAAGCTGACCGTCACGCACGACGAATTGCAGCCCGGCAGCGGCATGCTGAACGGTATCAGCAAGGGGTGGCCGCTGGTGCTGTCCAGCATGAAGTCCTTCCTCGAAACCGGCCGGGGAATGGACCTCTGAGCCGAACCTTCAGGGCCGTCCTGGCGCCGCGAGCTCTGTTTCGGGGCGACAGCTCAAATTTTTGTAGGAAACGGTCATAACCGTTTCGCATTGGGCGGTTTAAGTGCGTCACTGTCTGCGCCGAGGTCGTCCGGCCCGCCATAGGGATGCCGGACAAATTTTTGAGAAAGGACGATCCATGTCTCGTATGACGAAAGCCCTGGTCGCGGTCATGCTTTGCGGTGCGCTTGTCACGGCGACATCCGCCGCCGCGCTTCGTGACGATGTCCAGGCCGCGGTAGACGCGATCGAGAAGCTGCGCGCGGACGACGCGAAGGTACAGGAATACTGCGCCATCCAGGCCGAGATCGACGCCGCCGGGGACGACGAGGCGAAACTCGACACGGCATTCGACAAGCTCGACGCCTATTTCGACGGGCTTGGCGAGGAATACGACGCCATGTTCGCGGTGGAAGAGGAACTGGCGCCCGATTCGGAGGACGCGCAGGCCCTCGACGATGCCTTCGCCGCGCTCGACAGCGAATGCGAGACATGATCCGCACCACCTGATTCGGTGACCCGATTCAGCGCCCGCCCGGTCCACCGCGCGGGCGCTGCACGTCGTGACAGCGCGGCCATCGGGCGCGCAACCGCTTTATCCCCTTGACTCAAGCCGCAAGAACCGGCTCCTAACGGGGCAGCACAGTTTCCAATCCAAATCCGAGCGACAGGCTCATGAAAATCAACGGGAATGAAATCCGCCCGGGCAACGTGATCGAGCACAAGGGCGGCCTCTGGGCGGCGGTCAAGACCCAGCACGTCAAGCCGGGCAAGGGACCGGCCTATGCGCAGGTCGAACTGAAAAATTTGCTGGACGGCACCAAGCTGAACGAGCGGTTCCGTTCATCGGAAACGATCGAGCGCGTACGCCTGGAGCAGCGAGAATTCCAGTTCCTCTACGAGGAAGGCGACATGCTCGTCTTCATGGACATGGAGACCTTCGAGCAGATCGAATTGCCGAAGGACTTCGTCGGCGAGCGCAAGGCGTTCCTGCAGGAGGGCATGCAGGTCACGGTCGAGTTTCACGAGGACAAGCCCATCGGCGTGGCGCTGCCGGATCATGTGACCCTGGAGATCACCGAGGCCGAACCGGTCGTGAAGGGCCAGACCGCGTCCTCGTCCTACAAGACGGCGACGCTGGAGAACGGCGTGCGGATCATGGTCCCGCCATTCATCAGCACGGGCGAGAAGGTGGTCGTGGACACCAGCGACCTGACCTATGTCCGCCGCGCAGAGTAACGGGCGCACCACGGCATCAAGCCGCGATCGCATCTGACCCGCGTCGCGTGGAGGCGGCGCAACTCGTCCTATCCCGCAGAATCTTTTCTGAACGACACCAAGACATGCCCGCATCCGCCCTGATGAATGTGATGACCGCCGCCGCCCGCAAGGCAGGGCGCGGGCTTGCGCGCGATTTCGGCGAGGTGGAGAACCTTCAGGTCTCGATGAAAGGCCCGTCGAACTTCGTGACGGCCGCGGATATGCGGGCCGAGAAAGTCCTGTTCGAGGAGCTGTCCCGCGCCCGCGAGGGCTACTGCTTCCTCATGGAAGAGCGTGGGCGTGTCGAAGGGCCTGACAAGACACATACCTGGATCGTCGATCCGCTTGACGGCACAACCAACTTCATGCACGGCATTCCGCTATTCGGCATTTCGATCGCGCTGGAGCGCGAAGGCGAACTGGTTGCCGGACTGATTTACAACCCGGTCACGGGCGATACATACACCGCCGAAAAAGGCAAGGGCGCGTTCCTCAACGACCGTCGCCTGCGCGTGGCCACCCGCTCGCGCCTGCGGGACTGCGTGATCGTCACGGGCATACCGCATCGTGGCAAGGAAGGCCACGAGCGTCATCTGGCCGAACTGGGCGCAGTGATGCCACAGGTTTCCGGCATAAGGCGCACCGGTTCCGCGGCGACGGACCTCGCATGGGTAGCCGCCGGGCGTTTCGACGGCTACTGGGAGCGGGGCATATCGGCGTGGGACATGGCGGCCGGCATCGTGCTGGTGCGCGAGGCGGGCGGCTTCGTCTCCGATGCGGACGGCGGGCGCGACATGCTTTCGACCGGCAGTATCGTCGCCGGCAACGAAGCCATCCAGCGCGATCTACTAAAACTGGTTGCGCGACGGCGGGCGCGCACCTGATGCGGCCAGGAACGCACGGGCAAGTTAACGTTTTGCTGTGCGATGAAATCCGTTAAGAAGGCCCGATAACCGGCGTGCGAACCGCATCGGTTTCACGAAATGACTAGGCAGAGCATGGATCATGGCGAAAACGGGGTTTGAGACCACACTCTCGCGTCCGCAGGTGTTTGTATGGCGCATGTTCCTGTTCATCATCCTGGCGGGCTGCATCGCCGCGCTGCTTTATCAGGACATCGCCGATGCCTTCATGGCCAACCCTGCGCTGAACGGGCTGATCCTCGGCGTGTTGCTGCTCGGCATCCTCTACGCGCTCCAGCAAGTGCTGCGGCTCTACCCGGAAATCCGCTGGGTCAACAGCTTCCGCATTTCCGATCCCGGTCTCGCCACCGAGCGTCCGCCGGTCATGCTGGCGCCGATGGCGACGATGTTCAGCCGCCGCCAGGGCCAGGCGCAGGTGTCGCCGGTGGTCATGCGCTCGATCCTCGATTCGATCGGCTCGCGGCTGGATGAATCGCGCGAGACGACCCGCTACCTGGTCGGTCTTCTCATCTTCCTCGGCCTTCTGGGCACCTTCTGGGGGCTGTTGCAGACGATCCAGTCAGTGGGTTCGACGATTTCCTCGCTGAACACGACGACATCGGAAACCGCGCTGATCTTCGAGGAGTTGAAATCCGGGCTTCAGGCGCCGCTGAGCGGCATGGGCACGGCATTCTCGTCCTCGCTGTTCGGCCTCGCCGGTTCGCTGATTCTCGGCTTCCTGGACTTGCAGGCATCGCAGGCGCAGAACCGCTTCTACAACGAGTTGGAGGAGTGGCTGTCGGGTATCACCGAGATGGCGCCCGAAGGCTCGGCGGCCGGCCAGATGCAGGGCACGCCGGCGCAGTTGCGCTTCGCCATGCTGGACATGCAGCGCAGCATCACCGACCTGGGCGAAAAGATCGAGCACAGCGGCGGCGGTGGCGGGAACGCGGAGGCGACCGAGGCGATCCGCGAGCTGTCGAACGGCATCGACCGCATGGTCAAGCAGATGCGCGCGGAACAGAAGATCGTGCGTGAATGGGTCGATGAACAGGCGCAGCAGCAATCCGAACTCGCCGCCGTGCTGCGCGAGCAGAACAAGCTTGCCGGCGCCCTGCGCGACATCGCCGCCCGCGCTCCCCGCCGGGAGCGGTAGAGCCCGGCTCTGCCAACAATTCTGAGGAGGCCGCATCATGCCACGCTCGCGCACCGGCCGGCGCATAAGCGGAGATTACTGGCCCGGCTTCGTCGATGCCATGGCGACGCTCCTGCTGGTGATGACGTTCCTGCTGTCGGTGTTCATGCTCGCGCAATACTTCGTCACGCAGGAAGCCAGCAGCAAGGACAGCGCGCTCGCCCGCCTCAACGCCCAGATTTCCGAACTGACCGAGATGCTGGCGCTGGAACGCTCGGAAAACCGTTCGCTGGAAGAGGAACTGGCCAGCCTGAACGCCTCGCTGACCCAGGCGCGCGAGGAGCGCGACCAGCTGCGCAACCAGCTCGATCAGGCCGGCACGCGCGGCGAAACCGCCCAGGAGCGGATTTCCTCGCTCCGGGAGGAACTTGAGGCCGAGCAGCAGGTCTCCGCCCGCGCGCTGGCCAAGGTCGAACTGTTGAACCAGCAACTGGCCGCGCTGCGCCGGCAGATTGCCGAACTCTCCTCCGCGCTGGAGGCCGCCGAAGAACGCGAATCCGACGCAAAGGCAAAAATCGCCAATCTCGGCCGCCGCCTGAACGCAGCGCTCGCCCAGCGCGTCCAGGAGCTTTCCAAATACCGCTCCGACTTTTTCGGGCGGCTGCGCCAGGTGCTGGGTGAACGCGAGGATATCGAGGTCGTCGGCGACCGCTTCGTGTTCCAGGCCAGCGTGTTCTTCGATACCGGCTCCGCCGAACTGAATCCGGAAGGGGAGGAGGAGCTTGTCAAGCTGGCGGCGATTCTGAACCAGCTCGAAGGCGAAATTCCCGAGGAGATAAACTGGGTGCTGCGCGTGGACGGACACACGGACAAGCGGCCGATCACCACGCCGGAATTCCCCTCGAACTGGGAGCTTTCCTCCCAGCGCGCGGTCAACGTGGTGAAGTACCTGATCGACAAGGGCGTGCCGGCCGGCCGCCTCGTCGCCGCAGGCTTCGGCGAGTATCAGCCGCTGGCCGAGGGCGAGAGCGAGGAAGACCTCAGGCGCAACCGCCGGATCGAGCTGAAGCTGACGCGCAAATGACCTGCCGGCATGGCTGAGGCGCACGGGTGGAATGACACCATAGGCGATATTTCCCGGACGGGCCAAATGGTGTATTTAGCCGGTGATGTGAAAGCTGAAGGATTCGTCGCCAGAGGCGCGCAGCGGGCGGCGTGGTCGCGCGCTTTATTCCGATTCCGGACGGGGCAGACATGAAGGCCGAGGCAATGAACGAAGCGAAGCCGGACAACCTGATCGAAGGCGCGACCGGGCCGTGGGAGATGGTCATCGGCATGGAAGTCCACGCCCAGGTCGTGTCCAAGGCCAAGCTGTTCTCGGGCGCCTCAACCGATTTCGGCGGCACGCCGAACGATCATGTCAGCCTCGTGGACGCGGCCATGCCGGGCATGCTGCCGGTCATCAACGAGGAATGCATCCGCCAGGCGATCCGCACCGGGCTGGGCCTGCGCGCGCAGATCAACCTGTATTCCGTGTTCGACCGGAAGAACTATTTCTATCCCGACCTGCCGCAGGGCTACCAGATCTCGCAGTACAAGCACCCGATCGTCGGCGAGGGTCGCGTGATCCTCGACATGCCGGAAGGCTACACCGTCGAGGTCGGCATCGAGCGCGTGCATCTGGAGCAGGATGCGGGCAAGAGCCTGCACGACCAGCACCCGGATTACTCCTATGTCGATCTCAACCGCTCCGGCATCGCGCTTATGGAGATCGTCTCCAAGCCGGACATGCGCTCCTCCGGCGAGGCGAAGGCCTATATCAACAAGCTGCGCACGATCCTGCGCTATCTCGGCACCTGCGACGGCAACATGGAACAGGGCAGCCTGCGCGCGGACATCAACGTCTCGGTCCGCCGGCCGGGCGAGGAGTTCGGCACGCGCTGCGAGATCAAGAACGTCAACTCCATCCGCTTCATCGGCCAGGCCATTGAGCACGAGGCGCGCCGCCAGATCGAAATCCTCGAAGACGGCGGCACGGTCGATCAGGAAACCCGGCTGTTCGACGCGCGCTCCGGCGAGACGCGGCCGATGCGCACCAAGGAAGAAGCCCACGACTACCGCTATTTCCCCGACCCGGACCTGCTGCCGCTGGAGTTGACCAGCGATTACGTCACGGAAATCGAGAAGGACCTGCCCGAACTGCCGGACGAGAAGAAGACCCGGCTGATGGACGAGTACGGCCTGACCGCCTATGACGCCGGCGTACTTGTGAGCGATCAGGCTTCGGCGGAATTCTTCGAGACCGTGGCGAAGGGCCGGGATGCCAAGCTGTCCGCCAACTGGGTGATGGGCGACTTCTTCGCGGCGCTGAACCGGCTCGACCGCGACATCACCGATCCGCCCGTGAGCGCCGAGCATCTGGGCGAATTGATCGACCTGATTTCCGACAAGACGATTTCCGGGCGCATCGCCAAGGATGTGTTCGAGATCATGCTGGAGACCGGCGACGCGCCGGGCAAGATCGTCGAGGATCGCGGGCTGAAGCAGGTCACGGATACCACCGAGATCGAGAAGGTGGTGGACGAGGTGATCGCGGCCAACCCGCAGCAGGCCGAGCAGGTCAAGACCAAGCCCAAGGCGATCGGCTGGCTGGTCGGCCAGGTGATGAAGGCGACCGGCGGCAAGGCGAACCCCGCGGCGGTCAACGAGATGCTGCGCAAGAAGCTGGAAGTCGCGGAATAGTCGGCCGCGCCGGTCACATGTGCCCCATCAGCACCAGCATCAGCACCAGCGTCGCGTTCATCTGCGCGGACACCGACACATAGCCGATCGGCACATAGCGGATTCGCTCGACCCGAACCTCCCGCTTCACCTGCACCGGCGCATCAGCCGGCTGGCCGCGCGCCCAGCGCCAGCCATAGGCCAGCCCTGAGCGCGCATAGCGTACCATCGCCATGGCGCCCTGCACCGCGCTGCGATAGCGCAGCGCCAGCACGATCCATACCACCAGCCCCGCCCAGACCAGCGTCGAGATCAGGTCGCGGAGAATGAACCAGACCAGTGACCAGATCATCGAGAACACGAACGTGATCAGCCACCAGACCAGCCCCAGTATTTCGCCGAGTGTTTCCATGACGCGATCCTCCCGCCCGCGCTACGCCCTGTCCCGCGCTTCACGGCGGCGGAGCGAAGATAGGCCGTCAAGATCGCCGCGTCGTGGTGAAATTTGCGTAAGGGGATGTTCGTTCGCCGGATTCAGCCGCGATGGTAGGGATGTCCTGCGAGGATCGTGGCGGCACGATAAAGCTGTTCGGCCAGCACGATGCGCGCCAGCCCGTGCGGCAGGGTCAAACGCCCGAGCGAAAGCGTCAGGTCCGCCGCCGTCGTCGCGGCCTCGCCGTGACCATCCGGCCCGCCGACGAGAAAACAGGCGCGCGGCGTGCCGCCATCGCGCCAGTCCGCCATCAGCGCGGCAAACTCTTCGCTGGAAAACTGCCTGCCGCCGGCATCCAGCGAAACAACGCGCGACCGCTCGGGCACGCGCGCCAACAGCGCCGCGGATTCCTCGTCCCGCCGGCTGCGTGCGGCCTCGGCCCGGCTTTCCCCGATCTCGATTTCCTCGAGCGGCCCCAGCCCGATACCGCGCCCGAGGCGATTGAATCGCTCGACATAGCGATCCATCAGCCCGCGCTCGGCGCTATCCTTCAGGCGCCCGACGGCGATCAGGCTCACGCGCATGACCTGCTTCCCCGGCCGTCACGGCTCAACGCGGGCGCTCAGGCTGAATAAGAACTGTCCGGGCGGTCAGCCAGCCACATCTTTTCGAGATTGTAGAACTCGCGCACTTCGGGCTGAAACAGGTGTACGATCACGTCACCCGCGTCGATCAGCACCCAGTCGCATTTGGGCATGCCCTCGATTGAGACTTCCCGCGCGCCCGTGCCCTTGAACCGCTTTTCAAGGTTGTCGGCGATCGCGCCGACATGGCGCTCGGAACGGCCCGAGGCGATCACCATGTAATCGCCGATCAGGGTTTTCCCTGCGAGATCGATCGTCACCACGTCTTCCGCCTTGGAATCATCCAGCGATGACAGAACGGTCTCCAGCAAAGAAGTCGATCCCACGCTGTCCCGCGCGGGTTCAACGTGAGGCGCGCCGCGTGGGGCACCCTCGACTGATGTCGGCATGGGCAGTTGTTTGTCCCTCCATCATGGACCCTGAATAAGCCGGCGCAGCGCGCGGCTGCGCGGCCCTGAGGACTTCAATGTCGTATTCTCCCGCGACATTTCCACCCTCCATGGCAAAATGTGCCCGAATCGTGCCGCGGATTCAATCCCCGGTGCTTCAGGCAATGTCTCGATTTGAATTTCGACTCATCGTCAGGGGGCGAATGGACGATCTCCTATTTCGCCTTGAGGCTGACGTTTGAGCGTCAGCGCTGGCAACCCCGCGCCGGTCCGGATTCCGCCGGCATTTCAAGCAGGTCCCTCGCTGGACCTCTTCCGGTCCCGCCGGAGTGACAAGCAAGGAACACAACAAGCCGCCGAGCTGGTCTTGATTGGCCTCAGTTCTCATTTACCCAAGACGAAAACCCAGAAAGCTTCCACGATTACTAGAGTCACATAATAGTCGTTTAATGCTAGAGGCAAGTTCACGCCCGCCGACAACCAAGCTCCTGTAAGCTGGAACCCAAGCGCTCCCTTTGAGATCGCTCCACAAAACGGAAAGCGCCTGGACAAGCCGACGCGTCGGCGCCAGCGGCCTGAAATCGAGGAGAAGAACGGTATGAATGCCTCTCAGACGATAGTCTGCGCGTTCCGCAACCTGATCGTCGCGGCCCCGGTCGCGGCGGCAATTGCCGTGTCGCCGGCCAAGGCGCTAACACAGGAAGAAGCCAATGCAATCGCGACGGATGCATATGTCTACTTCTATTCGCTCGTCACGATGGACATCACCCGTAAGCAGTTGACCAACATGGAGCCGGGCGGGACGAGCTATGGTGGACCACCGAACTGGTTCGCAAATGTGCGCGCATACCCGGCGGCGGACGACAAGGCCGTGGTACGGCCCAACTTCGACACGCTCTACTCCAGCGCATGGCTGGACCTGGCTGAGGAACCCGTGGTCATTTCGGTGCCGGAGACCGATGGCCGTTACTATCTGCTGCCGATGCTGGACATGTGGACGAATGTGTTCGCCTCTCCCGGCTGGCGAACGACAGGGACGGAGGCCCAAACGCTGCTCGTCGCGCCACCCGGCTGGCGTCCCGATCTGCGTGAACGGTTCGCCGAGGAACTCGGACTTCCCGAGGGCACGCAGCGCATTGATGCGCCGACGCCCCATGCCTGGATTATCGGACGCATCAAGACGGACGGACCTTCAGACTATGCTGCCGTGCACAAGATCCAGGATGGCCTGAAGATCGCGCCGCTATCGAAATGGGGCCAGGACGTGAGTGCGCCCGAGGTCAAGATCGACCAGCACGTGGATATGAAGACGCCGCCGAAACTTCAGGTCGAAGCGATGCCGGGCGACAAGTTCTTCACCTATGCGGCGGAGCTTTTGAAGGTGTACCCGCCCCATGTTACCGACCAGCCGATCCTTGCCCGCATGAAGCGCCTCGGCATCGAGCGCGGCAAGAGCTTCGACTTCGACAGTGCCGATTCCCTCGTCAAGCAGGCGATCGAAAAAGCGCCGAAGGCCGGGTTGGCGTTAATGGCCTGGAAACTGCCGCGGTTGGCAGAGGTGGCGAACCACTGGTCGATGAACACCGACACCATGGGCGTTTACGGCAACTATTACCTGAAGCGCGCCATTATCACGCAGCAGGGCCTTGGCGCGAATGAGCCGCAGGACGCAGTCTATCCGCTGAATCTCGGCGACAGCGAGGGCCAGCCGCTCAACGGCGTCAACAACTACCGAATCCATTTCGACAAGGACGAGATCCCGCCGGTGAACGCGTTCTGGTCCATTACCCTCTACGACGAGAAGGGCTATCAGGTCGCCAATTCATTGAACCGCTTCGCGGTCTCAAGCTGGATGCCGTTCAAGTACAACGACGATGGTTCGCTCGATCTCTATTTCCAGAACACAAGTCCCGGAAAAGACAAGGAAGCGAACTGGCTTCCCGCGCCAAAGGGGGTGTTCAACCTGACGATGCGCCTGTATGCGCCGAAGTCCGACGCACTCACGGGCAAATGGAGCCCGCCTGCCGTAACCAAGACCAAGTCGAGCTGA
>JBKGZY010000005.1:0-37844 GCA_046543175.1 Dichotomicrobium sp. | reverse complement strand
CAAAGAATCTACAGCATCGGACGATCCGGATTTATCGCCCGATGCTGTAGCCGCGCCGGTCCTCGCGGATCATGTCGGAGGCTTTTTCCGCGATCATGATGGTCGGCGCGTTGGTGTTGCCAGAGGTTATGACCGGCATGATCGAGGCGTCCACCACGCGCAGCTGCTCGATGCCGTGAACCCGCAGCCGCTCGTCGACCACCGCCATGCCATCCTGGCCCATCTTGCAGGTGCCGACCGGGTGATAGATGGTCTGCGAGATGGTGCGCGCGGCGTCGAGCAACTCGTCATCACTCTCAGCGGTTTCGCCCGGCACGGTCTCGCGCACGATGAACGGTGCCATCGCCTTCGTGCTGGCGAGATCGCGCCCCACCCGCATCCCGGCCACGGCCGTCTCCCGGTCGAGCTGGGTAGCGAGATAATTGGGATGGATCGCCGGGTAGTCCAGCGGATCGGGCGAGCGCACGGCGATATGCCCGCGGCTTTCCGGGCGGAGTTGGCACACCGACAGCGTGACGCCGGAATAGGGATGCATCTCCAGCCCGGGCTTGTCGGCGCTCAAGGGCTGGAAGTGAAACTGGATGTCCGGCGTTTCCAGTTCGGGGCGCGTCTTCGCGAAGATGCAGACCTGGCTGGCGCCCATCGCCATCGCGCCGCGCCGGAGCAGGACATATTCCAGCCCAATGCGCATGCGCCGGAGGAAATTGTTGATCTCGTCGTTCAGCGTGGGGACGCTGACCTGATAGACCATGCGGATCTGCAGATGGTCCTGGAGGTTCCGGCCGACGCCGGGCATGTCACGCGCGACCTCGATGCCCGCCGCGCGCAGCGTCTCTCCCGGCCCGAGGCCGGATAGCTGCATGATCTGTGGCGAGCCGATCGCCCCCGCACTCAGGATCACTTCGCCGCCCGGACGCAGGCGCGCTTCCTTGGGCTCGCCCTTATGCAGAAACGCCAGCCCCGCGACGCGGCGCGGCGCGTCCGGCTCGAAGATCAGGTGCCGGGCATGGGCGCGCGTGAGAACCGTGAGATTGCGCCGCTTGCGCGCCGGGCGCAGATAACCTCGCGCCGTCGAGCAGCGCCAACCATTCCGCGCCGTCAACTGGAAATAGCCCGCGCCTTCCTGCGTCGCGCCGTTGACGTCGTCATTGCGCGGGATGCCGATCTCTTCGGCGGCGTCGATCAGCGCGTGGCAGACCGGGCGATGTACGCGCATGTTCGACACCGATATCGGTCCGCCGACGCCGTGATAGTCGTCCGCGCCGTTTTCCTGGTCCTCGGCGCGCTTGAAATAGGGCAGCACATCGGCATAGGACCACCCGGCATTGCCGAGCTGGCGCCAGTGGTCGTAGTCCTGCGCCTGCCCGCGGATATAGAGCAGCCCGTTGATGGAGCTGGAGCCGCCCAGCGTCTTGCCGCGCGGCCACTGGATCGACCGGCCGTTCAGGCCCGGATCGGGTTCGGTCTTGTAGCACCAGTCGGTTTTCGGATTGTGCATGGTCCGGAAATACCCGACCGGCACATGAATCCACGGATTGGTGTCCTTGCCTCCGGCCTCAAGCAGCAGTACCCGGCAGGTTTCGTCCGCGCTCAGGCGGTTGGCCAGCACGCACCCGGCCGAGCCCGCGCCCACGATGATGTAATCGAATTCCATCCCTGAAATTTTCGTTGTTGGGGTGCGGCCAAAGGGGTGGATTGGATTCCGCTTGACCGCGCCCGGTATTGGTTTAAAAATGAGACTGTCAGTCTCAAAAGTATAACACCCCGAACCACCGGGCAATCACAATCTGGGAGGAAACACCGTGACCTCGATCTCCGACAAGCTCCAGGGAATTTCGCGCCGCGACATGCTGCGCCTGACCAAGCAGTTCGGCCTGACCTCGACGCTGCTGGCCGCGGGCGGCCTTTCCGGGGCGGTGACATTCTCGCGCCTCGCCGAGGCGGCGAACTCCACCTATGAAAAGCGCTTCAGCACCCCGGCGAAATTCCAGTGGAAGTTCGGCGCGGCGGGCTTTAACGCGCAGAACCTGCTGATCGAGCGTGCGGGCTGCCTGCAGTTCGTGCGCGACGTGGAAGAGCGCACCGACGGCGCGATCCGCATCGAGTTCGTCGGCTCCAACCAGCTCTGCAACCAGCTCGACTGCGTGAAGAAGACCCAGCAGGGCATCACCGACGTGTTCGCGGCCTCGACGCAGAACTCGGCGGGCGGCGCGCCGTATTACAACGTGCTCGACTACGCCTACATGTTCCCGAGCCGTGCCTCCCAGTACTACTTCCTGTATCATCCGGGCAGCCAGAAGGTGCTGCGCGATCCGCTGCGCTCGCGCCACGGCATCCACTTCCTGTTCAGCCATGCCGAGCTTCGCGGCATCCAGCTCGGCCTGAAATGGAAGGACAAGCCGCTCGTAACGAGCGTGAAGGACCTGGCGGGCACCAAGAACCGCGTGACCGGCACGCAGCTCGGCCGGATCGCCATGCAACTCATGGACCTGAATCCGACACCGATCGCGTGGGAAGAGACGCTGGACGGGCTGAAGCAGGGCCTGATCGACGGCGCGGAAACCTGGGCCTCGGCCGTGGCTTACGCCAACATGTCCCCGGTGGTTTCGCAGTGTGTCAATCTCCAGTTCTTCTGTGGCACGGAACACACCGCGATGAGCGCCGAGAAGTTCGACGAACTGCCCGGCGAGTTGCAGGACGCGGTGATGGAATCGGCCTATCTCACCCAGGTCCATGTGCAGTCCGCGCACGAGGCCGCGCTCGTGAACACGGTCGGTTTCTCGGATCCGCAACTGCCCGATACGCTGTTCGCGAAGAACAATGTCCGCGTCGCGATGCTGAGCGACGAGGCCCGGCGCGAGGCCGAGGAGATGTGCTCGCCGGAGTTCAATCCCGAGCCGTGGGCGGGATGGCGCGAGCGTCTCAACGAGTGGTCCGGCGGCATGGACACTTACAAGTTCATCTACGACATCGCGCGCGAAATCCCGGCCGATACCCTGCCGGAGAATGTCGAGCCGCGGCGCTGGTGGATGTCCGCGTAACCCTCCCCGGGGCAGGAGGCGCGCCGGTAGCGGTGCGTCTCCTGCGCTCACATGCAGACTCATTGACAGATGGACTTCCTGGCTGCCTGGGCAGCGCCCCGCCGGGGATGCTGCGCGAGGGGGATATTTCACATGTTCGTTCTCAGATGGCTCGATGACAACGTCGAAAAGACGATCATCCTGATCAGCTACGTGGCGATGGCCGGGATCATCTTCGTCGAGGTGATCCGGCGCTTTGTCCTGAATGAACAGGCGCCGTGGAGCAGCACGATCCCGATCTACCTGTTCCTGTGGGTCGTCTGGGTTGGCTGCGTCCAGAACGTGAAGCTGCGCACGCATCTTCGCTTCGAGGAATTCCGCTCGCGGATGGGCTACACGGGCCAGTTCGCCTGTCTGATGCTGGACGGGTTTCTGTGGATCGTGTTTTCCCTCGTCGTGATCTACCACACGAGCGTTCAGGTGCAGTTGAGCCGCCAGAACTACGCCGTCGTCGCGGGCACCTACGACGTCATGCAGTGGTGGTTCTACCTCGCCACGCCGATCTGCTTCGCCCTGCTCATCCTGCGCGTCATCCAGAATGTCTGGGGCGATATCAAGAACTACCGCGCGGGCCGACCGTTCGACCTGCCCCGCAGCATGCTTGGCGCCGACTGAGGGAGGCGGACATGGCCGATGGAACACTCATTTTCCTGATCTCGGCGGGCGTGATTGGCCTGTTCATTCTGGGCGTGCCGATCTTCCTGGTGATCGGCTTCTGGGTGATCGGGGTCAGCCTGGTCATCGACTTCACGCTCGCCAATCTCGGCGTCACGCTTTACGAGGGGCTGAACTTCTTCGGGCTGCTGGCGCTGCCGCTGTTCATCCTCACCGGCGACCTCATCAACGGGGCGGGTATCGCCAAGCGGCTGTCGGATTTCGCCTTTTCCGTGCTGGGCTGGCTGCGTGGCGGACTGGCGATGGCCTCCATCGGCGCCTGCGGCCTGTTTGCGGCGATTTCCGGGTCGAACTCCGCGACGACGGCCGCCATCGGCTCGATCATGCACCCGGAGATGACCAAGGGCGGCTACGACAAGAACTTCGCCGCGGCGACGCTCGCGGCCGGCGGCACGGTCGGCATCATCATCCCGCCGAGCATCATCTTCATCGTCTACGGTTTCCTGATGAACCTGTCGATCAGCGACCTGTTCATCGCGGGGCTTTTGCCGGGCGTTCTCATGGTCGTCGCGATGCAGAGCGCCGCCTGGTATGTCTGCCACCGCAACGGCTGGGGTCATCTCGTCGATATCCGGTTCTGGCGCATCGTCAAGTCGGCGTTGGGCGCGTGGCTCGGCTTCTTTGCCATCGGGCTGGTGCTCTGGGGCATCTACACAGGCGCGTTCTCGCCGACCGAGGCGGCGGGGGTGACGGCCGGTTTCTGCCTGATCGCCGGGCTGATCTGCTTCCCGATCCACCGCTACCTGATCGCCCCGCGCGCGAAGGTGCGCTCGGACGGCATCAGCGATCTGGACGCCGATCTGGAAGCCATCGACAACCGCGGTTTCGCTTCCAGCCTGATCGTCGAGGGGTTCAGCCCCGTCCGGCTCCCCAGCCTCATCCTGCGCTCGGGGCAGATCACCGGCATGCTGGCGCCGCTGATCGCCGTGTCGGTGGTCATGCAGCAGATCCTGACGCTGCTCGGCGCGGAAGCCTTCGTGCAAGGGCTGATCGGGCAGCTTGGCGGTTTTTATCCCGTCCTGTTCGCCTGCATGGCGATCGTGCTGGTCGTCGGAACGCTGCTGGAAAGCCTGCCCGTGACGATCATCCTGGCGCCCATCCTCGCGCCCATCGCCGTGGGGATCGGCGTCGATCCGGTGCATTTCTCGGTCATTTTCCTCGTCGGCGCGGCCATCGGCTTCATTACGCCGCCTTACGGGCTCAACCTGTATGTTGCCAGCGGCATCACCGGCATCCCGTATTTCCAGATCGTGCGGCATATTCTACCTTTCCTGTTCGCGCTGCTGCTGGCCTGGATGATCATCGCGCTTGTGCCGCAGCTTTCGCTGGTGTTGCTGAGGCATGATGGCGCGGGCATCTTCCAGTAGGACGCAATGCCGACGCGATGGGGCGGGAATCAGGAGATGGCGAAGAATGCGACGGCGCGTGCGCGGAACGGGGAGGGCGAACACGTTCCCACCGGCGTGCGTTCGCTGTATATCCTCGACGTTCTGGCCAGGGCCGGAGCGCCGCTGACCGCGACCGACATCAACGAGGGACTGGGGCTGCCCAAGCCGACCATCCACCGCCTGTGCAAGCGGCTGGAAGAGGAAGGTTTCCTCACCAAGGACATCGACGGGCGCCGCTACATGCCGGGCCGGCGGCTGTGCGACATGGCGCGCGGCGTGATCGGTTTCTCGCGGTTCACGCAGGCGCGCCAGGCGGTGCTGCGCCGGCTTTCCGAGCGTGTCGGCGAGACCTGCAACATCACGCTGCCCGACGACAGCGGCATGGTCTATCTCGACCGCGTGGAGAGCCGTTGGCCGCTGCGGGTGCAGTTGCCTGTCGGCTCGCTCGTGCCGTTCCACTGCACGGCGACGGGCAAGCTCTATCTCAGCAGCCTGGCGCAGCGCCAGCGCGAGCGGCTGGTGCGCGCGCTCGACCTGAAGCGCCACGCGGCCAACACCATCACCGATCCCGACGCCCTGCTGGCCGAACTCGCGGAGATTGCCGCAAGCGGGGTCGGGCGCGACAACGAGGAGTTCGTCGAAGGCATGGTGGCCGCGGCGGTGCCGATCTGCGACAGCGAGGGGCGTTTCGTCGCCGGGCTGGCCATGCACGGGCCGACACAGCGGCTGAGCATGGATGACGCGCTTGCCGCGGTCGGCGCCCTGCGCGCGGCCGCGCGGGAACTGTCCGACGTGATGCCCGCCGAGGACGGCGGGTCGGCGGGGTAGGTCGGAGCGGGGGAATGGGCCAATCGCTTGTTGGCGCATCGGAGGCATGCATGAATATGTTTTCATTTTCGGCTGCGCCCACGCCCTGCCCGTGTTATAACCGCGGCGCATTTCCACTGCGCCAAGGCTCCGGCCCGGTCGGGGCGCTTTTGGGCGCGGGAGCGTCAGGCTCGACATTATCGCGGAACGTGTAAAGGCAACTCAGAGGAATTGAATTCATGACACGCATGACCCCGAGCGAAGCATTCGTTGAAACGCTGGCGGCCAATGGCGTTACCGACGTTTTCGGTATCGTCGGCTCGGCCTGCATGGACGCGCTGGACATCTTTCCCGCCGCCGGTATCCGCTACATTCCGACCGTGCATGAGCAGGGGGCGGCCCACATGGCCGATGGCTATTCGCGTGTCAGCGGGCGTCACGGCGTATGCATGGCGCAGAACGGCCCCGGCATTACCAACTTCGTCACCGGCATCGCCGCGGCCTATTGGGCGCACTCGCCGGTCGTGTGCATCACGCCGGAGTCGGGCACGATGACGATGGGCCTCGGCGGCTTCCAGGAGACCGACCAGCTTCCGATCTTTTCGAAGATCACGAAGTTCCAGGGGCACGTGAACAATCCCAAGCGCATGGCGGAGATCACCGGGCGCTGCTTCGATCGCGCCATGCTCAACATGGGTCCGGCGCAGCTCAACATCCCGCGCGATTATTTCTACGGCGAGGGTGATTACACGATCCCTGAGCCGATCCGCGTGGAGCGCGGCCCGGGCGGCAGGAACAGCCTGGAACAGGCCGCGCAACTGCTTTCCAAGGCAAAGTTCCCGGTGATCCTCGCGGGCGGCGGCGTGATCAATTCCGAAGGCGTGGAGGCCTGCATCCACTTGGCCGAGCACCTGAACGCGCCGGTCGTCACCAGCTACCTGCACAACGACGCGTTCCCCGCCAGCCATCCGCTCTGGGCCGGACCGCTTGGTTATCAGGGCTCGAAGGCCGGCATGAAGCTGATCGCGCAGGCCGATGTCGTGCTGGCGCTGGGCAGCCGGCTCGGACCGTTCGGCACGCTGCCGCAGTACGGCATGGATTACTGGCCCAAGGACGCGGCGATCATCCAGGTTGACGCCGACCCGGAGATGCTCGGGCTGGTCAAGCCGATCTCCGTGGGCATCAACGGCGATGCGCGCGCGGCTGCCGAGGCGCTGTACGAGGGGCTGCAGAACCGCCAATTGGCCTGCCGCGCCAATGAGTCCGAGCGCGTGGCGAAAATCAAGGACGAGAAGACGGCCTGGGAAGAGGAACTCTCCAACTGGCACCACGAGACCGACCCCTACAGCATGGATGTCATCAAGGCCGAGCCGGACCGGATGCATCCGCGCCAGATGCTGCGCGAACTCGAAAAGGCCATGCCGGCAGATGCGATGGTCTCCACGGATATCGGCAATGTCTGCTCGGTGGCGAACAGCTATCTGCGCTTCGACCGGCCGCGTTCCATGCTCGCGGCGATGAGCTTCGGCAATTGCGGCTACGCCTTCCCCGTGGCGATCGGCGCCAAGGTGGCCCAGCCGGACCGTCCGGCGATCGCCTATGTCGGCGAGGGCGCCTGGGGCATGAGCTTTGGCGAAATCCTCACCTGCGTGCGCGAGAACATCCCCGTCACGGCGGTGGTGTTCAACAACCGGCAGTGGGGCGCGGAGAAGAAGAACCAGGTGGACTTTTATGACCGCCGCTTCCTCGGCACCAATCTGGAGAACCCCAACTTCGCGGAGATTGCCAAGACAATGGGCGCTCAAGGCCAGCGTATCGAAAAGCTGGACGATGTCGGCCCGGCCCTGCGTGCGGCCTGCGAGGCTCAGAAAGAGGGCAAGACCACCATTCTGGAGGTCATGCTGACCCGCGAACTCGGCGATCCGTTCCGCCGCGACGCGCTGTCCAAGCCGGTCCGCTTCCTTGACAAGTACAAGGCTTACGCCGCAGAAGCATAAGGGACTCTCAAGCCCGCCCGCCGTCCATGCCGGATGGCGGGCGCTTTACGCCCCGCGTTCTGCCCGGAGCCGCGACATATGAATCCGTTCGACGATCTGCTCGCCCGTGCCCGCGCCAAACCAAGGCACATCGTTCTGGCAGAGGGGCAGGACGAACGGATCGTGAAAGGGGCTGTGCAGGCGGTGCGCGAGCGACTGGCGACGGTCACGCTGCTCGGTGAAGAGACGGTGGTGCGCGATGCGCTCGCCGGGGAGGGCGGCGGCGATCTCGGCATCAACGTGGTTGAGCCCGCGAAGTCGCCCCATTATGACAATTTTGCGGAACTCTACCGCGAGATGCGCCGTCACAAGGGCATGGCCCCGGAGACGGCGCGCGCGACCATGCGCGAACCGCTCTATTTCGCCAACATGATGGTCCGCGCCGGAGAGGCTGACGGCACCATCGCCGGGGCGGCCAACACCACGGCGGACACCGTGCGCGCCGCGATCCAGGTCATCGGGCTCGGCAAGGGCTTCGACACGGTGTCGAGCTTCTTCCTGATGATGCTGACCGAACCGCATCACGATCCCAAGGGCGCGATGGTGTTCGCGGACTGCGCGCTGGTGGTCGAGCCGGACGCCGGACAACTCGCCCAGATCGCCCAGGCTTCGGCGGACAATGCCGCCGGACTGCTGGGCATGACGCCGCGGGTCGCCATGCTGTCCTTCTCCACGCGGGGCAGCGCGAAGCATCCGCTGGTGGACAAGGTGGCGGAGGCCACCTGCTTGGTGCGCGAGGCCCGTCCCGAACTCGTCGTTGACGGCGAAATCCAGCTCGACGCGGCCCTCGTTCCCGCCGTGAACACCAGCAAAGCCCCCGGCTCGCCACTGGAAGGGCGCGCCAACGTGCTGATTTTTCCCGACCTCGAAGCGGGGAACATCGGCTACAAGCTGACGGAGCGGCTCGGCGGCGCCAAGGCGATCGGCCCGGTTCTTCAGGGGCTGGCCCGCCCGGCCAACGACCTGTCGCGGGGCTGCTCGGCCGAGGACGTCTATCGGCTGATCGCCGTTACCAGCGTGCAGGCCCAGGCCGTCGACAAGTCCGCCTGAGCGGTTTGCTCCACGCGCCGTTTCCCACCTTTCCGACTATACACATCGAGCACTCGGTCCTGCCGCCGCTCGCCCGTAAGGGCTGCCCGGTGGTCTGAGCCGGTTCGGCGCACGCCCCCTGTGTTTTATTGCGCTTGTCCCCGTTATGTTGCACAATGATCATGAAAGGCCGAATGATCGTACAGAAAACATAATTATGCAGGATTATGGGAGCGCGCTCTGGCTGGCTCTCCAGCTTCTGGTCTCGGGCGATCCGGAGTTGATGGAGATCATACTGCTGTCGCTGCAAGTCAGCCTCAGCGCGATGGCGCTGTCTTGCGTGATCGGCTTTCCGCTCGGCGCTGTCGTCGCGATCAGCCGGTTCCCGGGCCGCGGCGCTGCGCTGGTGCTGATGAACGCGCTGATGGGGCTGCCGCCAGTCGTCGTCGGGCTGATGGTCTACCTGGCCTTGTCCAACGCCGGGCCGTTCGGCTGGCTTCAGCTTCTCTACACGCCGACCGCGATGATCATCGCGCAGACCATTCTGATCACGCCGATCATCGCCGCGCTGTCGCGTCAGGTGCTGGAGGACCTGCACAACGAATACGCCGAACAGTTCCGCTCGCTATGCGTCGGACGGTTCACCGCCATGCGCGCGCTGATCTGGGACGCGCGAATTGCGCTGATGACCGTCGCGCTGGCCGGCTTCGGGCGGGCCACGGCGGAGGTCGGCGCGGTGATCGTCGTGGGCGGCAACATCAAGCATCTCACCCGCGTGATGACCACGACCATCGCGCTTGAAACGCAGAAGGGCGAACTGGCGCTGGCCCTCGCGCTGGGCGCGGTGCTCATGCTGATCGCCGTAACCGTCAATGCGCTGGTCATGTCGCTGCGCGCAACAGCCACGAGGCACGCCCATGCTTGAAGTCCAGAGAGCGGAAAAATCCGCGCCGCGCTTCCACCCGATGCCGGACGCGGAGCCACTGGCCCAAACCTCGAACCTCACGTTTATGATCGACGGCAAAGTACTGGTCGATCACGTCGATCTCAGCCTTTCCGCCGACAGCTTAACCGTCATCATGGGGCCGAACGGGGCGGGGAAGAGCCTGCTGGTCCGGCTGCTGCACGGGCTGATCCGGCCGACCGGGGGCGAAATCCTGTGGGGTGGCCATCCAATGAGCCCGGCAATCCGCAAGCGCCAGGCAATGGTGTTCCAGCGGCCCGTCCTGCTGCGCCGCAGCGTGGCGGCGAATATCGACTTCGTCCTCGGCTTGCGCGAGGGTGCGGACAAGCAGCGCCGGGGCGAAATCCTCGAACTGGTGGGGCTTGAGGATCGGGAACGCCAGCCGGCGCGGCTCCTGTCCGGCGGTGAGCAGCAGCGCCTCGCGCTGGGCCGCGCGCTCGCGACCGAGCCGGAGGTGCTGTTCCTGGACGAATCGACCGCCAGCCTCGATCCGGCCTCGGTGCTGATGATCGAGGAGATCGTCACGAGGGCCCGCGAAGAGCAGGGCGTCAAGGTGGTGTTCATCACCCACGATCTGGGCCAGGCACGGCGGCTGGCCGACGATGTCGTGTTCATGCACCGCGGCCGGCTGGAGGAGCACACCTCTGCCGAACGGTTCTTCACCGAACCGGCGTCCCGCGCGGCGCGCGACTACGTCGCCGGGCGCATCGTGCTCTAACCGAAAACGAGGGAGGACAACTGTATGAAAAAGCTGTTTCTGAGCCTGGCGGCGGGCGTCGCGCTGGCGCTTGCGGCGGTGGCGAACCCGGCGGCCGCGCAGGACGACACGATCATCGTGCAGTCGACGACATCAACAGAGGCATCCGGCCTTTACGACCATCTCCTGCCGATGTTCGAGGAGAAGACCGGCATCCAGGTCAATGTCGTGGCTGTGGGCACGGGGCAGGCGCTCGAGAACGGCCGGCGCGGAGACGGCGACGTGCTGCTCGTCCATGCCAAGCCGGCCGAAGAAAAGTTCGTCGAGGATGGCTACGGGGTCGAACGGCACGATCTCATGTACAACGATTTCGTCATTGTCGGCCCGGCCAGCGATCCCGCCGGCGTCAAGGGCATGGACGATGCGGTGGCCGGGCTGACGAAAATCGCCAAGAGCGAGGCGCCCTTCGCATCGCGCGGCGACGATTCCGGCACGAACAAGAAGGAGCTGAGCCTTTGGGAAGCCGCCGGCATCGATCCGACCGAGGTGAGCGGCGGCTGGTACCGCGAGACCGGCTCGGGCATGGGGGCCACGCTCAATACCGGCGTGGGCATGGACGCCTACGCCCTGACCGACCGGGCCACCTGGATCAGCTTCAACAACAAGCAGAACCACGAAATTGTCGTCGAAGGCGACGACGCGCTGTTCAACCAGTACGGCATCATCATGGTGAACCCGGAGAAGCATCCGAATGTGAACGTCGATGCGGCACAGAAATTCATCGACTGGATCCTGTCGGAGGAAGGCCAGAACGCCATCGCGTCCTTCAAGGTGCAGGGCCAGCAGCTCTTCACGCCGAACGCCAACGCGGAAGGGAGCTGACAGACCTTCGACGCTCGCTGCACCGACGTCACTACGAGCGTAACGCAGCATTCCGAGCTTTCCGGGCCACGGACGTGGCCCGTCCGCGCCAAAGGCGCGATGGCTGGTCGGCCTTGCAGCCCGGCAGAGCCGCCCACCCTACCGTCATCACCGGGCCTGTCCCGGTGATCCAGGCCTCGGGGTCTGTGCTGTGCTTCTGATTGCCGGGTCGGGGCCCGGCAATGACGTCGACAAGCCGTCCGGTCTCATCGGAACGCGGGCCAAACGGTGATCGGCAGGCGGTCTCAGGCGCTGTTGAAATGGACCCGGCCGAAGCCGGAGACGTCGTATCCGCCTAGTTCGCCGGCTTTTTCGGCGAATTCGGGCCGGCGGCAGAACTCAAGCAGCGCCTGTAACGGCGGATCGAACCAGGCGCGCCGCGACACCAGCAGGTCGAAACGCTCGTCGATGAGCGGGACGAAGGCCAGCCGGAAGCGGCGCGCCAGGCATTTCAGGCCGAACGCGGCGTCCGCCTTGCCATCCGTGACCGCGACCACCGCATCGGCCTCGCTGCGCGCCGGCGCAATGTTCGCGATGTCGTCGGGGGCGAGGCCGGCTTGCGCCAGCAGCGTCTCGAAGAGCGACTGACTCCCGGTTTCGCCCGCGCGCGGCGCGAAGCTCCGGCCCTTGAGATCGGCGAGTTCGCGCACGTCTCCGGCGAGCGTTTCGGGCAGGATCAGCCCGCGCTGACGCCACGCCCATTCCACCAGCGCGCAATCCCCCTCTGCCAGACGCGCGCGCACCGCGGGCACGTTCCATTGGCCTGTCGCGCTGTCGTGGATGTGCAGCCCGGCGGCGACGCCCTCGCCGGCAGCGAACCGTTCCAGCCCGTCATGGCTGCCGCCCAGAAAACTGGCCAGACCCGTGCGCGATTCCAGCATGGCCCATTCCAGCAGCGGGTCGTGGCTGCCGAGCATGACACTCGGTCGTGCGGCCGTTGCCGGCGCCGCCATGTGCCCGCCCTCGCGCTGGAGCCAGGCTTCGAGCTCGCGCCGGGGGAATAGCAGCTTGCCCAGCGCGCGCGAGCACGGCACTTCGCCGCTGGCCGCGAGGTCGTAGACCTTGCGCTCCTTGATGCGCAGGAGCGCGGCGACCTCTTTTGTCGTCAGATATTCCTGCTGCTCGGCCATGCTGTTTGGCTAACGTCCCGTCAGGATATGGTCTACAAATATCTGCTGATCTGGAAAACTTGCAGCCTCGCGCAGGATGGCGCGTCCTCAGGCCCGGATACCGTACTCGGTGAAGGGAATGAACGCGACCGGATCGCCTGGCTCGATCCGCTCCACATCCTCGGGTATCTCGATCAGCCCGTCGGCCTCGCGCAGCGAAGCGATCAGCCCCGAGCCGGTGCGCTCGTAGTTGCGCGCGCGCAATTCGCCTTCGCTGGTCTCGTCGAGCATCCCGCGGATGAATTCGCGCCGACCCGGCTTCTTGCCCATTGAAAACGCCGCCGGTATCTGAAATCGCCGGGCGCGCCGCCAGCCCGCGCCGCCGAGGCTCTGGATCAGCGGATAGACATACAGCAGGAAACAGACGAACGCCGCGACCGGGTTTCCCGGCAGCCCGACGACCGCCGCGCCTCCGATGCGTCCCGCGCAGATCGGCCGTCCCGGCTTGATCGCTATTTGCCACAGGCTGACCTCGCCGAGCGCGCCCAGCGCAGCGGTCATGTGATCCTCCTCGCCCTGGCTGACGCCGCCGGAGCTCAGCACCAGCGGATAATCCCGGGCCGCTTCGCCCAGACGGGCGCGCACGGCATCCGCGCTGTCGGGCAAGTGGCCGAGATCGTCCACGCGCGCGCCGGCCAGCCCGGCCAGCGTCTTCAGCATCGCCGCGTTGGAATCGTAGACCGCGCCCGGCCGGAACGGCGTGCCGGGGCGCAGCAACTCGTCGCCGCTGGAGAAAAGCCCGATGCGCGGCGGCTGGTAGCAGACCACCTCCTCGAAGCCGAGCGATGCGATCCCGGCGATGTCCTGCGGCCGCAGGATACGTCCGGGGCGGATCAGCACTTGACCCGCCCGCACGTCCTCGCCGGCCTTGCGCCGGTTCGCGCCCTGTTTGAGGCCCGGCGGGAGCGTCACGATTTCCCGCAGCACCGATCTGGGAACGCGGACATCCTCCTGCATGGCAATGGTGTCGGCGCCTTCGGGCATGACCGCGCCGGTGAAGATGCGCGCCGCGGTGCCTTCGGCAAGCGGTCCGTCATGCGGATGCCCCGCGGCGATCCGCGCGCTTACCGTAAAGTCGCCGCCCGCGTTCGGGTTGTAATCCCGAAACGCGAAGGCATAGCCATCCACCGCGGCGTTGTCGTGGGCGGGAATATCGCGCGGCGCGGCGATCTGCGCGGCAAGCGTCCGGCCGCAGGCCTCTTCCAGCGCGATGGTCTCTGCCGGCGTCACGATGCCGATGGCATCCGCGATCATCCGCGCGCGCGCCAGCGATTCGTCGAACGGCATGCGCGCGGGATTGGACTGGAAACAATCGTCTGAGGGATTGTCGGTCATGGGCGATCCGGTATCCGGAATGGGCGGAAACTTCGCTCCGCCAGCTTAAACCCTTGAAAGATTGGCAGCCTCAGGGGCCAAACGCAAACGGGCGGTGATGAAGTCGGCGATTGCAGAGATGTCGTCCCGCCGGAAATGCGGACGCGGATCGTCCGGCGGGGTGTCCGCGGCGATTGCCACGATATTCGCCGCCACATCGTCCATGGGGCGTGTCTCCACCGCCTGTTCGCTGCGTACTTCGAGCTTGGGGTAATCGGCCGCCTTGAACCCCTCCACGATCACCAGGTCGTTATGCGAAAGCCGGGGCAGCATGTCCGCAAGCGCCGGTTCCGGCTCACCGTCGCGCAGCTCATGGATCAGCGCCCAGCGCCGCGCCGAAACGATCGCCACCTCGTTCGCGCCCGCCTCGCGGATGGTGTGGGAATCGCGGCCGGGATGGTCGATGTCGAAGGCATGATGCGCATGCTTGACGACGCCCACCTTCAGGCCGCGCCCGCGCAGCTCGGTCACGAGCCGGGCCACCAGCGTGGTCTTGCCGGAATTCTTCCAGCCGGTGATCCCGAAGACCCTGGGCGCGCTCACGGCTGCATCTCCGCAGCGCGCTCGGCCAGTTCGAGGTCTTCCGGCCGGTTGGCGTTGAAGAACGGGTCGATCTCGCCGTCCGGTCCGGCCAGCATGTCGAATGTGACCGTCAGGGTCGTGTGCCGGTCGGTCCAGTCGAGAATCTTGCGCGTGCCCGACTCCAGTGCGGAGCGCAGATCGCCCATCAGCGCGACCGGCCATAGCGCGAACACGGGGTGTTCCCGCCCGCCGGAAGCGGCCATCGCGATCGCCGGGTGATGCGATTGCGCTTTCTCCAGCAGCCGCGCGACGTAATCGCGCGGGAAGAACGGCGTGTCGGATGCGGCCGTGGCGATCCAGCGCGCGCTCGGGCGGTTGCGCTTGGCCCATTCCATGCCCGCCAGCACCCCGGCCAGCGGCCCGGCATAGCCCACGACCGAATCGGGCACGACGTCCAGCCCGAATGCGGCGAAGCGGGCCGGGTCGCCATTGGCGTTGAGCACCAGCGCATCGGTCTGGGGTTCGAGCCGTTCGATGGCATGGGACAGGAGCGGCTTGCCGCTCAGCGGCAGCAGGCACTTGTCGCCGCCGCCCATGCGCCGGGCCAACCCGCCGGCGAGCAGCACGCCTATGACGGGATCGTCGGAGTGGGACACGCTCTTGCTCCTGTTCTCTCAACGGTCGGGTCGGCTGCCCTTGCGCCGCAGATGCCCCGGCTCGGCGGGCGCATTCTCCGGCGCGGCGTCGAAAACGACCCGCTCGGGACCGGACAGCACGACGAAACGCTGCCCGCGCATCCGCCCGATGAGCGTCAGCCCGGCCTCGCGCGCAAGCTCCACGCCCCAGGCGGTGAAGCCGGAGCGCGAGGCGAGGATCGGAATGCCCATCTTGACCGTCTTGATGACCATTTCGCTGGTCAGTCGCCCGGTGGTGTAGAAAAGCTTGTCGTCCGGCGCGATGCCGTTAAGGAACATGTAGCCGGCGATCTTGTCCACCGCATTGTGCCGGCCGACATCCTCAACGTAAAGTAGCGGCCTGTCTTCCTGGCACAGCACGCAGCCATGGATCGCGCCCGCCTTGAGATAGAGCGAGGGCGCGGTGTTGATCTTCTTTTGCAGCGCGTAAAGTTCGGAGGTGCGAACGCGCGCGTCCCTGTTCAGTTCGATCTCGTCGATCTGCTCCATCAGGTCGCCGAACACGGTGCCCTGCGCGCAGCCTGAGGTTTGCGTCTTCTTGCGCAGCTTGTCCTCGTAGTTCGTTTCGCGCGCGGTGCGGACCACCACGGTTTCGATGTCGTCATCGTAATCGACGCTGATGATCTCGTCATCGGTGCGCAGCATGTTCTGGTTGAGCAGGTAGCCGACGGCGAGCAGTTCGGGATAATCGCCGATGGTCATCATCGTTACGATTTCCTGCCCGTTCAGGAACAGGGTCAGCGGGCGTTCGGTGACTACCGTCGCTTCGACGGACGCGCCGGTATGATCGATCCCGCTGACGGTCACGGAAAGCCGCGGATCGTCGGGCTGTGGCCTGACGGTGAACTCCTCCGGCTCCGGCGCGGCGGCTGGCGCGGGATCGCGCGCATGGTCGTGAGCCTCGGACATGCGGGATAACGCTCCGTTGGTTGCGGGTGCGGCGTGCCGGCCGCCTCCGTGGTCGACACCCATGCTCGGCGAGCATCATAACAGCATGCCCTCGGGCGGCTCTTATTATACGAAAGTCTAATGTAGCAGAATGATTCGGTATTGTGCCTTGTTCTTAGGCGGACCGCCTAAGCGCAAGTCATTGATTTATCACGCCTAGACGATCGATATCACCAATGACGTAATGCCAAATCGTTGGGAATCAACGGATTCGCGCGTTGCAAATGCGTTCACGTCCGCTTGCCAAGATGGCGCGAGCGTGTATCATTTTTTTGAATTAGTCTTAGAAGAAGTCCGCGTTCGGCGGTTAAGAACGGAGTCGGCGTAGAGCATGAACCAGGCTGACCCGACAACGATAAGCGGTTCGTCACATATGAGCAGCAGCCCCGCGAGCGAGATTGCGCCGGAAGACGAGTCCCGCGCGGCGGTCTATGCCATGCTCGCCAAATTGCTCTCGGGCCCGCCTTCCGCGGAGGAACTGGCCGCGCTCGCCGAATTGCAGGGCAGTGACACAGCCCTCGGCAAAGGCATCGAGCGCCTGGCGAATGCCGCGCGGAACACGACTGCCGAACAGGCCGGGGACGCTTACCAGGAAATATTCATTGGGCTGAGCCGGGGCAAGCTGCTGCCCTACGGCTCGTACTATCTCACGGGTTTCCTGCACGAGAAGCCACTGGCGCGCCTGCGCAACACGATGGCCGGGCTGGGCATCGAGGCAAACCCGGACGTCAAGGATCCCGAAGATCACATCGCCTCGGTCATGGACATGATGGGCGGGCTGATCCGCGGCGATTTCGCCGCCAGCGGGATCGCGCATCAGCGCGCCTTCTTCCAGGATCACGTTCAGTCCTGGGCACCTTATTTCTTCCGCGATCTGGAGCAGATCGGGGAACACGAGCTTTACGCCGCCATCGGCACCATCGGCCGCGTCTTCCTGGAACTGGAGGAAGCGGCTTTTTCGATGGACTGAAATCGGCGCGCGTGAAGGCGCGGACGTTGCGTTGGGCCGTCCGCGTGATTTGAAGGAGGACGAACCATGGGTGAGAAGAAGAGCGACATCCGCTCGAACCGCCGGGATTTCCTGAGGCTTGCCGGCCTCGGGGCGACAGCGGGAGCGGCTGCCGTGGCCACCGGCGCCAGCACGGAACAGGCCGAAGCGTCTGAAGCTTCGACCACGAAGGCTGGCTATCGGGAAACGGACCACGTCAAGCAGTACTACAAGCACGCCGCATTCTAGGCCGGCTTGGGGCACTGTTTGCCGGGCAACGTGTCCGGCTTGAACAAAATTTGAGGAAGGAAACGTCATGCTGAAGAAGAAGAACGGGGTTGCGATTGGCCCCCGTTTGTCGTCAGCTTTCGCTGGAATGGCAGACGGCGCCGTGGACCGGCGCACATTCCTGCGCCGCTCGGGTCTGGCCATCGGAGGGCTCGCCGCCGCGACCACGCTGACCACCGGCCGCGTCAGGGCGCAGGAAAGCGCCGGCTCGTCGGATGCGCCGGTGGAGATCAAGAAATCAGTTTGCACGCACTGCTCGGTGGGCTGCACGGTCCTTGCTGAAGTGCAGGGCGGCGTCTGGATCGGGCAGGAACCGGGCTTTGACAGTCCCTTCAACCTCGGTACGCATTGCGCGAAAGGCGCATCGGTGCGCGAGCACGCTCATGGCGAGCGCCGCCTGAAATATCCGACAAAGCTCGAAGGCGGCAAATGGAAGCGGATTTCCTGGGAGCAGGCCATCGACGAGATCGGCGACAAGATGCTCGAGCTCCGCGAAAAATCCGGTCCGGATTCGGTCTATTGGCTCGGCTCGGCGAAGTACAGCAACGAGCAGGCCTACCTGTTCCGCAAATTCTACGCGTTCTGGGGCAGCAATAACGGCGACCACCAGGCGCGTATCTGCCATTCGACCACGGTCGCGGGTGTTGCGAACACCTGGGGCTATGGCGCGATGACCAACTCCTACAACGACATCCACAATTCGCGGGCGATCATCCTGTTCGGGTCCAACCCTGCGGAAGCCCATCCGGTGTCGTTGCAGCATATCCTCAAGGCCAAGGAGGAGAACAACGCGCCGCTGATCGTCTGCGATCCGCGCTTCACCCGCACGGCCGCGCATGCGACCGAATACCTGCGGTTCCGTCCGGGCACGGACGTGGCGCTGGTGTGGGGCATCCTCTGGCACATCTTCGAGAACGGCTGGGAGGACAAAGACTACATCCGCCAGCGCGTCTGGGGGATGGACGAAATCCGCAAGGAAGTTGCCAAGTGGACCCCGGAGGAGACCGAGCGCGTCACCGGCGTACCCGGCTCGCAACTCCGCCGCGTGGCCCGCACGCTCGCGAATAATCGGCCGGGCACGCTGGTCTGGTGCATGGGCGGCACGCAGCACACCAACGGCAACAACAACACGCGCGCCTACTGTGTGCTCCAGCTCGCGCTGGGCAACATCGGCAAGTCGGGCGGCGGCGCCAACATCTTCCGCGGCCATGACAACGTGCAGGGCGCGACGGACCTTGGCGTTCTCTCGCATACGCTGCCGGGCTACTACGGCCTGAAGAAGGGTGCGTGGGAGCACTGGGCGCGCGTCTGGGAGGTCGACTACGACTATCTGCTGGGCCGCTTCGCGTCCAAGAAGATGATGGAGTCGAGCGGTATCCCGGTCAGCCGTTGGGTGGACGGCGTGCTCGAGGACAAGGCCAACATGGACCAGGAGGACAACCTGCGCGCCATGGTGTTCTGGGGCCACGCACCGAACTCGCAGACCCGCGGGCCGGACATGAAGAAGGCTTTTGAGAAGCTGGATCTTCTCGTGGTCGTTGATCCGTACCCAACGGTGTCCGCGGTCATGCACGACCGGACCGACGGCGTCTATCTGCTGCCGGCGTGCACGCAGTTCGAGACCTATGGCTCGGTGACGGCGTCCAACCGCTCGCTCCAGTGGCGTGAGAAGGTGGTCGATCCGCTGTTCGAGTCGCTGCCCGACCAGACCATCATGTACAAGTTCGCCAGAAAGTTCGGCTTCGACAAGGAGATGTTCAAGAACATCGAGGTGAACGACGACGAGCCTCTGGTCGAGGACATCACCCGCGAGTTCAACCGCGGCATGTGGACAATCGGCTATACCGGCCAGTCGCCGGAGCGGCTGAAAGCCCACATGAAACACCAGTCCCACTTCAACAAGACGACCCTTCGGGCCGAAGGCGGACCGCTGGACGGCGACTACTACGGTATGCCTTGGCCGGCATGGGGCACGCCGGAAATGAAGCATCCGGGAACGCATGTGCTCTATAACCCGTCGATCCCGGTGGCCGAAGGCGGCCTGTGCTTCCGTGCCCGCTTCGGCGTCGAGGCGCCGGAGGAATGGGGCGGCGACAACCTGCTGGCCGAAGGCGAGCAGGAAGGCTCGTCCTATCCGGTCGGCTCGGAGATCAAGGATGGCTATCCCGAGTTCACGATGGCCATGCTGAAGAAGCTGGGCTGGGACAAGGATCTGACCGACGAGGAACGCCAGACCATCGAAGGTATCGCGGGCGACAAGACCAACTGGAAGACCGACCTGTCCGGCGGCATCCAGCGCGTCGCGATCAAGCATGGCTGCGCCCCGTTCGGCAACGCCAAGGCCCGCACGGTCGTCTGGAACTTCCCGGACCCGATCCCGGTTCACCGCGAGCCGCTCTACACCAACCGCCGCGATCTGCTGCCGAAGTACGCGACGTATTCGGACCGGCAGATGTACCGGCTGCCCACCCGCTATGCCTCGATCCAGGAGACGGATTTCTCCGAGGAGTATCCGATCATCCTGACCTCGGGCCGCCTGGTGGAGTACGAAGGCGGCGGCGACGAAAGCCGCTCGAACCCCTGGCTGGCGGAATTGCAGCAGAACATGTTCGTCGAGATCAACAAGGTCGACGCGAACAATCTGGGCATCCAGGACGGCCAGATGGTGTGGGTCGAAGGTCCGGAGAAAGGCAGGGTCAAGGTCCAGGCCATGATCACCGAGCGCGTCGGACGCGGCGTGGCGTTCATGCCGTTCCACTTCGGCGGCTGGTTCCAGGGCAAGGATCTGCGCGACAAGTATCCTGACGGCGCCGACCCGTACGTGCTCGGCGAGGCAGGCAACACGGCGCAGACCTACGGCTATGACTCGGTCACCAACATGCAGGAGACCAAGGCCACACTGTGCAAGATCACGCTGGCCTAGGGAGGAAAACTAGATGGCTCGAATGAAATTCCTTTGTGACGCGGAACGCTGCATTGAATGCAACGCCTGCGTCACGGCGTGCAAGAACGAGAACGAGGTGCCGTGGGGCATCAACCGCCGCCGGGTCGTGACGATCAACGACGGCGAGCCCGGCGAGCGCTCGATCTCGGTGGCGTGCATGCACTGCTCGGATGCGCCGTGCATGGCGGTGTGCCCGGTCGACTGCTTCTACCAGACCGACGACGGCATCGTCTTGCACTCCAAGGACCTGTGCATCGGCTGCGGCTACTGTTTCTACGCGTGCCCGTTCGGCGCGCCGCAGTTCCCGCAGTCGGGCAATTTCGGCTCGCGCGGCAAGATGGACAAATGCACCTTCTGCGCCGGCGGCCCGGAAGAGGACACCTCCTCCGCCGAGTTCCAGAAATACGGCCGCAACCGCATCGCGGAAGGCAAGCTGCCGCTGTGCGCGGAGATGTGCTCCACCAAGGCGCTTCTGGCCGGTGACGGCGACCGTGTCGCGGACATCTACCGCGAGCGCGTGGTGGCCCGCGGCTTCGGCTCGGGCGCCTGGGGCTGGGGCCGCGCCTATCCGGGTCAGTCCGGCTAGGCGGTTCGCGCCATTGCCATGACAGGCGGAGGCGGCCCGGCGGAAAAGCAGGGCCGCCTCCAATGTCTGGCCACGGGGATTGCCGCCTCAAGCGCGGCGGCGCGCATGCACAGGCCGGGCGAGCGGAGTTGATGGTTTCGCCGTGCCGGAAGAACCAGTTGTCTGAACCGGACAAGGTGTCTCAATGAAACCAAATATGTTGAGCGGGTATGGCGCGGTCCGTGTCCTGAGCTGTCTTGCGCTCGCGCTACTGATCGCCGTTGCGATGGGCAACAGCGCCAGCGCGCAGAACAGCGTGCGCCCGCCGTCGGATGCGACGATGAACATGGCGCCGGGCGAGCCGGGTACCTCGCGCGCGCCGCAACAGTTCCAGCCCGGCCAGGAATCCGACGAGGTCTTCGGGCGCACCCAGGGTAGCACCTCGGACTCGGATTTCTGGAGCATCCTGCGCCACGGCGGCGAAGGCACCACGGCCGTCCAGGGACCGCAGTCGGGCTATGCCATCCAGAGCACCGGCGAACAGTGGCGCAGCTTCCGCAACGCCGAACTGGCCACCTATGGCTGGTGGGCGCTGGCGGCGGTCGCGGGGCTTTGCCTGTTGTTCTACCTGCTGCGAGGCCCGATCCGCATCGAGGGCGGGCGCAGCGGCAAGCTTATCGAGCGTTTCGCCTTCACCGAGCGCACCGGCCACTGGGTGCTGGCCACCGCCTTCATCGTGCTGGCACTGACCGGGCTGAATATGCTCTACGGCCGGGAGACGCTGTTGCCGCTGATCGGGCCGGAAGCCTTCGCGGCGCTCACAGAAGGCGGAAAATGGGCGCATTTCATCGCCTCGTTCATCTTCATGCTGGGGCTGTTGTGGATCATCGTTCAGTGGATCCCCTATAACCTGCCGCACTGGAGCGACTTCGTGTGGCTGGCCAAGGGCGGCGGCTTCTTCTCGAAACACACGCATCCGCCGGCGAAGAAGTTCAACGCGGGCCAGAAGATCATCTTCTGGCTGGTGGTGCTGGGCGGCATCTCGGTGAGCCTGTCGGGGATCGCGCTGCTGCTGCCGTTCGAGTTCGCGATGTTCTCCAAGACGTTTGCGTTCATCAACGGCATTTTCGGCACCGAGTTCCGCGCCGACTTCACGGCGATGGAGGAGATGCAGCTCAGCCAAGTCTGGCACGCGATCGTGGCGCTGTTCCTGACGGCCGTGATCATCGCGCATATCTATATCGGCACGATCGGCATGGAAGGCGGCTTCGAGGCGATGGGCTCGGGCAAGGTCGACCTGAACTGGGCCAGGGAGCATCACAGCCTGTGGGTCGAGGAGATGGAAAAAGGCGGCACGCCGCCTTCCCAGCCAGCCCCCGCCACCGGCCAGCAGCAGCCGGCTGAGTAGACAACCGCGAGATGCGTAACTTGGCAGGCATGGTGACGCGTCTCATTATTCTGTTGGCCGCCGCCGTTTTTGCGCCGCTCGCGCCGGCGGCGGCGGCATCCGATGCGGACAGATCCGGGATCAGCGAGAATCCCGGCCGCAATCTCGTCGGTCACGGCGGGCCGGTCCGCGGACTGGACATGACCGCAGACGGCAAGCGCGCGCTCACGGCGAGCTTCGACTACGCGGCGATGTACTGGGATCTCACCGCCCGCCCGCCGGAGGCGCTTACGCGGCTGATCGGACATGACGGCCCCGTCAACGACGTCATCTTTCTGTCGGAGAATCGCGCGCTGACCGGCAGCGACGACGCCAGCCTGGCACTGTGGGATCTCAAATCGGGCGAAATGCTGCGCCGCTTCCACGGCCATCAGGCGAAGGTGGTCGATGTCACCGTCTCGCCGGACGGCAGGTTCGCTGCAAGCGCGAGCTGGGACCGCACGGTTGGCCTGTGGCGCATTTCCGACGGCGAGATGATCGCGCAGTTGACCGGGCACAGCGGTCCGGTCAATGCCGTGGCCTTCTCCGAAGATGGCGAGCACCTCTACTCCGGCAGCGCCGATGGCAGCGTCAGGCTCTGGTCGGCGGATGGCAGCGACACAACGTCGATCCGTCCCGTGATCGAGTATGGCTGGGGCATCAACGCCATGAGGCTTCTGCCGGACGGACAGATTGCATTCGGCTCCCAGAACGGCGATGTCCGGGTGATCGACACGGATGGCGAGGAGATCAAGGTTCTGGCGCCGCATGACGGGCCGGTGTTGTCGCTGGCCGTGTCGCCGGAAGGCGATATCCTCGCCAGCGGTGGCAGCGACGGGGTGATCCGTCTCTGGCAGACCGGGGCATGGGCGCCGGGCGAAACCTATAACAACCCGACCGGGCCGGTCTGGGCGCTGGACTTCATGACGCGCGGGGAGCTTTATTACGGCGGCCTGGACGATTTCGTGGTCTACTGGAGCGCCGATCCGCGCGAGCCGTTCGAGACGATCCCGAGCGAATATCCCAGGCGCTTCCAGGTCGACAGCGAGATGTCGCTGGGCGAGCGGCAGTTCGCGCGCAAATGCAGCGTCTGCCATACCCTCACGCCCGACGACGCCAACCGCGCCGGACCCACGCTGTACGGCATTTTCGGGCGAGAGGCCGGTTCTCTGCCGGACTATCCTTACTCGAAGGGCCTGAAGGAGACTGACATCACTTGGAACGCGGAAACCATCGGGGAGTTGTTCGACCGCGGCCCGGACCACGTCACGCCCGGCTCGAAGATGCCGCTTCAGGTCATTGAGGACGAGGAGAAGCGCGAAGCCCTCGTCGCGTTCCTGGAAGAGGCGACGCGCAAGGAGGAATCGCGCGAGTCCGAACAACGAGAATAAACGAGAATAGGTGCGAAATGGACGAAGAACGCCTGAATATGGCCGTGCGCAAGTTTCTCAAGGAAGTCGGGGTGACATCGCAGCGCGAGATCGAGGCGCTGGTTCGCTCGGGCCAGGCTGGCGACAAGCTCAAGCTGCGCATGACGCTCACCGCCGAGGGCACCGACCTCCACCACACCGTCGAAACCGAGATCGACCTGAGCTAGCGCCGAGCCGATCCGAAGCCTGCGAGGTTCACGACCCGGATGGCGGACACAGAGATCGACTTCCCGCCGCTGCTGACCGGCCACGCGTTTCCCGCGAACGAGCCGCCGATGCGCGCGGCCTGCGAGGGCGCCGCGGCCGGGCGTTTCGGCGCGGGCGATGTCATCTGGAGCCAGGAAGAGGCGCATGCCGGCCTCGCCATCGTGCTGGAGCCGGAAGTGCCGCTGAGCCGTGCGCTCGAGATGCTGCCGCTGGGCGTCGTGGCCTGCGGGGATTGTCTCGCGGTGCTCGCTCCGCCCAAGGTCGCCATCACCTTCGGCTGGCCGGGGATGGTGTACGCGAACGCCGGCGCGGTGGCCCAGGTCAATCTTGTCGTGGACCGCGCCGCCACCGAGGACGCGGTACCGCAATGGCTGGCCGTCGGGCTCGAAGCGCGCCTGAGCCAGCGCCCGGGCGATCCGGAGCCGGGCTATAATCCGAACCTCACCACGCTGGTCGAGGAAGGCTGTACGGAGCTGACGGCGGAGGAACTGATCGCGTCTTATTCGCGGCACTTTCTGACCTGGCTGGACACTTGGACGATGGAAGGTTTCGCCCCGATCCACAACGCCTGGACCCAGAAGGCGGACGACCGGGAACTCGGCTTTACCGATGCCGCGGGCGGCGGCGAGGTCAGGGGCGAATTCGTCGGGCTGGACGAACACGGCAATCTGATCCTCAAGCGCACGGACGGCAAGCATGTCTCGCTGCGGCTGCAGGACGCGGTGATGCGCTGGCCGGAGGAAAAGGCGCTGCAATGAACTTCGCGCGGACGATCCGCTTCGACAACTCCGACGACAATGTCTTCGCGCGGGCCGCTCAGCCAGGCGAATGGGCGGTTTCCGGCGCATTCGCCTTCGCCGACCTCCCGCCGGATGGGCTGATCGGCAAGGAGCGCCAGGCCTTCGCCAACGGGTTCCTCGGGCTCGGCTCGTTCGGCCGCGCGACTTTCGTCGTGGCCGCGACCATTACCCCGGAGCAACTGGAAGCGGCGGAAGGCACGCTGGCCCGGCATCTTCTCACCGAATACGGCGCGCCGGACATGGCCACCGCGCTGGAGGCCGCGCGCGAGGAGACCGCATTCATCATCGATCTGTGCGCCGAGGTGCGCCCGGGCGTGGTCTTCGCGGTGTCGCGCGAGACCAACGAGGCCGGCGAGATCAAGGAATCCTTTCGCATGATCGAGCGGCCGAAGACGGCGCCGCTGGTTCCCACCCAGATATGGGGCATCGAACCTGATGACGGCTAGGGACTTCTGGCGCTCCGCCGGGCTGCATCTGACCGAGCCGAACGCGGAAGGCTGGCTGTCGATCACGCCGGATTACCTGCGTGCCTATTACCTGCGCCCGGAAATCCATCCCATCGAGGAGTCCTGCGAGGCCGAGCGCAAACTGTTCGACTCTCTGATGGATGATCCGTTCCGCGCGGTCGGCGACGACGAACTCGACGCGCTGGCCGACCCGGATGCGGCGGACAATTACCGCGCCGTGCTGCGCCTGCGCGAGCACCTAGTGCAGGCCGGGACGGTGGAAGGCGCCTACCTGTCGATATTTTCAGGCGGGCAGGTGCAGCTGCCGCCGTTGTTCCTCGACCAGATGGTGCATCTGGTCCTGCGGCAGGTGCTTGCCGATTGCGTTGATCCGTTCCGCCTGCGCGCGGCGGAAGTCTTTTTCCGCGATCAGAACGTGAACGTCGACGATGGCCGGGTGATGCTCGCGGACCAGGAAACGGTCGAGATGCGCGCGGAACAGGGAAGCGGGCCGGGCCAGCTCGTGCTGGCGGAGCTGTCGCGCGGGCCCGTGGAAATGGACGTGCTGAGCGAGCACAACAAGGAGGACTACTGGGGACGGTCGGACCAGTTCGACATGGTTGTCGATTTCCGCTTCGGCCAGCCCGCGCTGGATGCCTTCGCGCGCGTGATCGAGGCGTGGATACGCCATTTCCTCAGGATGGAGGTGCGGGTTCAGCCGCGCCAGGCGATCCAGAACGAGGACTGGCGCTGGCATATCGGTCTGGATACCCAAGCGACCGCGCTGTTAAACGCGCTTTATCGCGGGGAGACGCTGGAGCCGGACGCCGAAGAGCGGATCATCGCCCTGTTCGATATGACGATCCCCGACGAAGCCATCGTGCTGGAGCAGGCGCGCGGCCAGCCGATCCATCTCGCAATGGCGATGACGCCCGACAAGCGCGCGAAGATGAAGCCGCAGAACCTGCTGTTCAACCTGCCGCTGATCTCCGGAAACTGATGGCCACTCAGTCGTTGTCGCCATCCTCGCGCGCCATGATGTAATCCTCGGTCGTGCGGGGCCGCGGAACCTCGCCCATCTTGAACGGGTCGTCGCTCGACTCGGCCATGGCCACGATGCGGCAATTGTCGCACATCTTCAAAAGCTCGGTCTGCTTGCCGGAAGAAAACATCCAGTGCTTGCCTTCCAGCCTGGAGATGACGCCGTCGATGGCCTTCTTCGATCCGAACGGCTTGCCGCAGCGCACGCAGGCGAACGGCTCGTCCTCGTTCAGCACGATTGCGCTCTGGGCTTCGGGCCGGAAATTGTAGCGCGGCTCCAGCGTGATCGCGTTCTCCGGGCAGGTGCTCTTGCAGATGCCGCACTGAACACAGTTCTGCTCGATATGGCGGAGTTCGGGTTTCTCATCGCCGTCGAGCAGCGCGCCGGCGGGACAGGCGCCGACACAGGCAAGGCACAGCGTGCAGGCGTCCGCGTCGACATGAACGCGGCCATAAGGCGCGTATTCGGGCAGCGCAAACACCTCGGCTTCGCTACCCGCGCCCTCGCGCAGCTTGCTGATCGCCAGGCGGGCGATGTCGCGCTTGGACCCGACCGCCCAGAACGACTGCGGCGCGACCGGATCGGGCGCCGACGTGTCATGCAGATAGCTTTCCACCGCTTCCGGGTCGGCCTCGACGAGAACCTCCACGCGGGGCTCCTCGCCATAGCCCAGCTCGCGCATGAAGGTCTGCGCCAGTTCGGCCTGCCAGCGCAGCGCCTCAAGCTCCTCGTCCTGCTGCGGCGGGGCCAGCACGACCACGCGCCCCGTGCCGGAAGCCATCATCGCGCACAGCAGATCGTGGCCCAGCATCGCCACGGAATGCAGCGCGAAGGGCAGCACATTGGCCGGCAGGCCGCGCCCGAACCGCGCCATCATGGAAATCAACTCGTGCCCGTGGCTGGCATCGTGAACGAGCAGCACGGGATCGCGCCCGCCGGCGCTGAAATAGGCTTTGAGCAGCGTCTGCGCCCGGCCGATCACGTCCTCGCGCGGGGGATAGGAATAGCTGGCCGCGCCGGTCGGGCAGACCGCGTTGCATTGCCCGCACCCGCCGCAGATCGCCGAATCGAATGCAACATAGTCGCCGTCCGGTGTGATCGCGCCGGTCGGGCACATATCCAGGCATTTCGTGCAGCCTGTCTTGCCACTGCGGGCGTGAGCGCAAATGTCGGCATCGTAACGGACATAAAGCGGCTTCTCGAACTCGCCGACCATGTCGGAAATCTCGAACATCGCCTGGGCGATCGCGCCGGGCTGGTTCGGATCGGCGCGGAAATAGCCGTCGCGGCGCTGGCCGGGCGTAAACAGCGGCGTATCGCCCGACATGTCGAGGATCAGGTCGCAGTTCGCGCTGACGCCGTCGCGCGGCGGCTCGAAGGCGAATTCGGCGCGCGAGGAGGGGGTGGCCGGGGCATGGCGGTTGAGGACGATCTCAAACTTGCCGAGCGTGCCGGTCGCGGTGGCGACCGTTCCGCGATAGATCGGCACGTCCACCCGCTCCGGCGGGATTGCGTCGGTGGCATCCTTGAGCACCAGCGACACGCTCAGCCGTCCGGAAAGCTGGCGCGCGACGTCGAGCGCCTGCTGCCCCGAACCGTAAACGAGGCAGACGCCGTCGGATTTCAGCGTGGTCAGGCCGGTGGGCTTGATCTGGTATGCCGCCTCGGCGATCAGCGCAGCCATCTTCGGCTGCGCGCTAGCGCCAGCCTCGCTCCAGCCCGCCTGTTCGCGGATGTTGACGAAGGCGGCCTCGGCGCCGTCCGTCTCCTCGGCGACTTCGCTGAACAGCGGCGCTTCCTGGGTGCAGGCCACCAGAACCGGCTCGCCCGACTGAAGGGCGGCGCGGTAGTTGTCGAGCTGGCTGCGGCAGAGCTGGGTGTTGACGGTCTGGGCGGCGGGCAGGCCGAGCGCCTCGGCCAGTTTCGCGCCGTCGATCTCCATGCTGCGTTCGCAATTACAGACCAGGAGGCGGCGCTCTTTCAGTTTGTCACTCATGGCGGGCGTTTCACGCTCCATATTCGTTGCGGGTTCGCCGTGCGCCCCACTTTATGTTATTATTCTAATTTAAACGAGTCCTCCGGCTGATGAAAGCGGTATCATGATCACCGCCCGAACCCGGCAATAAGAAACATGAGTGAGTGTCGATGAATGCCCCGCAGCCGCGTCGATCCGAAGCGTCCGTGGCGATCCCGGTCGGCGTGATCCTGACCTGCAAGGAACCGACGAATCCCTGGGCCGATCTGATCTGGCGGGCCAGCGGCGTGATGCTCGATATTCCGCCCGGGCCGGAATGGCGTGAGCTGAAGCGCGGCGAGGGCTATACGCAGTACCTGTCCACGCGCGCCGAAATCGAGTTGTTCCGCAAGGAGACGGAAGCCTACCTGTCCAATATCGAGAGCGGCGAGCCATCGCTTTACATCGTGCTGCGCGAGGACGAAACCGATGACGAGGATGCGCCGCCGGTCTCGGTCCATCTGGTGACGGCGTCGCCCTTCGAGGCGCAGGATTACCTCGACACCAGCGAGGAAACGGTCGAGCGGGTCTCAATGCCCGAGCCGCTGACGGAGGCTGTCGCGGCCTTCATCAAGGAGCACCATGTCGAGGAAACCTTCCGCAAGCGCAAGCGCGACGAGGTGGACCTGAACGAGCAGAAATTCGGCAAGGAGCCGATTTTCGTGCCGCGCCAGCGGATGAACAGCGGTCAGCCCCATGACGAGTGACGAGAAGGATTTTCTGGCGCGCTGGTCGCGCCGCAAGCAGGCCGCGCGCGAAGGTATCGCCGAGGAAGCGCCGGAAACGGCATCCGTGCCGGCAGAGACCACGGAAGAGCCGTGCGCGCCGGAGAATGAATCCCAGGCCGCCAATGAGGCGGCCTATGACGACGTGGATTTCGACGCGCTCGATTATTCCTCGGACTACACGCGCTTCATGGGCAAGGACGTGCCCGAGATGGTGCAGCGCCGCGCCCTGCGCGCTTTGTGGCGTTCCGATCCGATCCTGGCGAATATCGACGGGCTGAACGATTACGACGACGATTTCACCGACGCCGCCACGGTCATCAAGAATTTCGTCTCGTCCTACAAGGCGGGCCAGGGCTACCGCACGGACGAGGAGATCGCCGCCGAGCGCGGGGAGGAAGAGCCGGAGCCCGCGAGCGCCGAGTTGGCGGAGGACCACGAGGAACCGGCGCCGGCCGAAGCGGGCGAAGAGACGCCCGATGACGCTGATCCCTCCGCGGAGCGGCGCACAGCGAATACCGAAGATCCGCGGCCGCCGACCACCGGGGATGGCACGGACGTATAATGCGGCTGGCGGGTGCGCGTTTCGTCGGCCCATCTCCCCGGTGACAGCGCCGCGTCTACCAGCTACATCGGGGGCATGACGCAAACACGTTATAAGTGCGAGTCATGGCCCCGCCGCTCATTCAGCTAAACGAGATTCATCTGAGCTTCGGCGGAACGCCGCTACTGGATGGCGCGGAGCTTGTTGTCTCGCCGGGCGACCGGCTGTGCCTCGTGGGGCGCAACGGCTCGGGCAAATCCACGCTGATGAAGATTGCCGCCGGTCTGACCGAGCCGGATGCGGGCGAACGGTTCGTGCAGCCCGGCGCGACCGTGCGCTATCTGCCGCAGGAGCCGGACATGGCGGGCCACGCGACGGTGCTGGCCTATGTCGAGGCCGGGCTGGCGCCGGGCGACGATCCGCATGTCGCCGCGCGCCTGCTGGAACAACTCGGGCTGGATGGGAATGCGGACCCGTCGCGCATTTCGGGGGGCGAGGGCCGCCGCGCCGCGCTGGCGCGAACCCTGGCCCCGCGCCCGGATGTGCTGCTGCTCGACGAGCCGACCAACCATCTCGACCTGCCGGCCATCGAATGGCTGGAAAGCTGGCTCAAGGCTTATCGTGGCGCGCTCGTCCTCATCAGCCATGACCGACGCTTTCTGGAAAATCTTTCGCGCGCCTGCGTCTGGATCGACCGGGGGCGCACCCGGCGCATCGATATCGGCTTTTCCGGCTTCGAGGACTGGCGCGACCAGCAACTGGCCGAGGAGGAGCGCGAGCGGCACAAGCTGAACCGCAAGATCGCCCGGGAAGAGGACTGGCTGCGCTACGGCGTGACGGCCCGGCGCAAGCGCAACACCCGCCGGCTGGCGGAATTGCAGGCGATGCGCCAGGCGCGGCGCGCGTATCGCGGCGTGCAGGGGCAGGCGTCGATCAGCGCGGCGGAAGCCGATAAATCCGGCGATCTGGTCATCGAGGCGAAAAATGTCGCCAAGTCGTTCGACGACATGCTGATTGTCCGCGATCTCTCGCTCAAGGTGCGGCGCGGCGACCGGCTCGGCGTCATCGGCCCGAACGGCAGCGGCAAGACCACGCTGGTGAAGCTGCTGACCGGGGAACTTGCGCCCGATTCCGGCGAGGTCCGGCTCGGGGCGAACCTTGCAGAGGCGACGCTGGAACAGGACCGCGCGCAACTCGACCCCGAGGCGAGCCTGAAGGACGCCATGACCCGCGGCGGCAGCGACATGATCACCACGGGCGGCCAGACCCGGCATGTGGCGGCCTACATGAAGGATTTCCTGTTCACACCGGAACAGATGGGCACGCCGCTGCGCGTGCTTTCCGGCGGCGAGCGCGCCCGGCTGATGATTGCCCGCGCGATGGCGACGCCGTCGAACCTGCTGGTCCTCGACGAGCCGACCAACGATCTCGACCTCGACACGCTCGACGTGCTTCAGGACATGCTGGGCGACTATGCAGGCACGGTCATTCTCATCAGCCACGACCGCGATTTTCTCGACCGGATCGTCGGCTCGGTGCTCGCGCCGGAAGGCGGCGGGGTCTGGCGCGAATATGCCGGCGGCTATTCCGACATGCTGGCCCAGCGCGGGGCCGATCTCGCCCCCATTGGCTCGGCACCGGGCAAGAGCCGGAAGGACAAGAACGCCGTCAGGCGCAAGCCCAGGCCGGAGGCCAGTAACCGCCTGAGTTACAAACAGAAACATGCGCTGGAGACGCTGCCGCGCGAAATCGAAAGGCTGCGCGCCGAAGCACGGGAACTAGAAGCAAGGCTCGCCGATCCGGGGCTTTACGCGCGCGACCGCTCCGCGTTCGAGGCGGCGACGGCCCGTCTCGGCGAGGTCCACGACGCGATCGCGCAGGCCGAGGAGCGCTGGCTCGAGCTTGAAATAAAGCGTGAAGAACTCGGAAACAGCTGAGTAAGTCTACCATTAAACGGTGGCCCAAAAACACCTCGCCGGCGCTTTCACCACAGGTTGACGGGATTGGATATTCACCTCCCGTTAGGGGGTGTGTAATACTTTGGACAGAGAGCTTAACGGGCTCGGTTTCGAGAATACGAGTATTGTTTCGTTTTGGGGAGTAAGGGGTTATGTTGCGTCTGCCTGCTCGCGGCGGAGCGTCGCTACACGTTTGTCAGATTTCCCGTTTTCCAGCCATGCTGTTGGCATTTCTGGCCCTGACGGCCTTGGGGGCCGCTATCCCCCCAAACGTTAATGCGGGCAGTAGCTTCGTGTCGGCGCCCGAGCCGCTGAAGATTTACATTTCCCTTAACAAGCAGCGCATGAAGGTCTATCGGGGGACGGAGCAACTGTTCACCTCGCGCGTGTCGACCGGCAAGCGCGGGTATGCCACGCCCCCCGGCGTCTACAGCATTCTCGAAAAGCGCCGCTGGCACCGCTCCAACATCTATTCCGGCGCGCCGATGCCCTTCATGCAGCGCATCACCTGGTCGGGAATCGCTCTGCACGCCTCGGGTCACGTGCCGGGCTATCCGGCCTCGCATGGCTGCGTCCGGCTGCCCCGCAGCTTCGCCAGCAAGCTGTTCGGCAAGACGGAAGTGGGCGCGCACGTCATCATCACGCGCGAGGAAACCGAACCGCGCAGAATCACGCACGGCAATCTGCTTCAGCCGGCACCGCTCGAACTGGTGACGATGGATACCACAAAGGCGCTGCGCCAGCGGCTGGCCTTCGAAAAGGGTAATCATGTAAGCATTGCGCTGCCTGCGCGCGCCCATCCCGGAGAGCAATATGCCGCGCTTCATCCCGCGCAAGCCGACTCGGTGATGAGTGACGCGATCACGACCCCGCCGGAACCGATGACGGCGAAGGAGGGGGCGCTCCTCATGGCCGATCTGGAATATGACATGACCCGGCTGGAAAGCTATGTCACGCGCTCCGAGGAGCCGTTGCGCATCCTCGTCACGCGCCGCGTCGGGCAGGAGCGCATTCGCGACGTGCAGATGCTGCTCAAGGAACTCGGCTACGAGCCCGGCCCGATCGACGGCTACATGGGCCGGCAGACGAGCGCCGCGATACGGGAATACCAGAAGGCCCACGGGCTGAAGGAAACCGGCGCGTTCTCCGAAGAACTGCGCGACAAGCTTTTCCTCATTGCGCGCGGCGAGCCGGCGCCGACGGGACATCTGTATGTACGCCAGGGCTTCAAGAAGGTGTTCGATGTCCCGGTGGTCCTGCGCGACCCGGACAAGCCACTCGGCACGCATGTCTACTTCGCGCAAAGCTTCAAGCCCACCGACACCCGCACGCAGTGGCTGGGCACGACGATGGAATCCGCGGAAGGCACCGATGCCGCCGCCGCGCTCGAGCGGGTCGAGATCCCGAAGGCGATCCGCACGCGGTTGGAATGGGCGCTGACGCCCGGCTCCTCGCTGATCATCTCGGATGAAGGCCTCGGGCGCGAGACGGGCCGCGGCACCGATTTCATCGTGCAGCCGGGCTAGCGTGCGTGTCCACCCGATCGAATCGGCTCGACCTCTTTCATTGCGAGCGCAGCGGAGCCGAAGGCCGGCGCGAAGTGACGACGCATTCCAGCCGCAAGTGCCGTGTGTGGGGCTGGCTTCGGTCCGCTGGACCTCGCAGTGATGGCAAATGCGTGGTTCTGATTGATCGGAAAATGCATCAGCCGCGGGCGGCGAAGGCGTAGGCCAGCAGCTTGTAGGCGAGTTTGGCCGCGGTAAAGTCGTAGGCGTGAAAGCCGGGGATGGGGGCGAGTTCGACCAGATCGGCGCCGACGACATTCCCCGCGCCCGCGGCCGCGCGCAGAACCGCACAGACCTCGTCATAGGACAGGCCGCCCGGCTCGGGCGTTCCGGTGGCCGGCATTGCGCCGGCGTCGAGCACATCGATATCCAGGCTGATATAGACCGGTCGCCCGCGCAGCGGCGCCACGATTTCCTCGAGCAACCACGAAGCGCGTTCGCGCGCCCAGAACACGCGGACCTGCTCCGGGTTGTTCTCGATGAACGGTACTTCTTCGGGTGACACGTTGCGAATGCCCACCGAGGTGATCGCTACCCCTTCGTGATCGAGCACGCGGCGCATGGCGCAGGCATGCGACAGGGGATTGTTCTCGTAACTGTCGCGCAGATCGGTGTGCGCATCGAGATGCAGCACGGCCAGATCGGGATAGCGTGCAGCAAAAGGACGGATCGCGCCGGCGGTCAGCGTGTGCTCGCCACCCAACACGAGCGGCAGATGACCGGCATCCAGGGCCGATTCCGTGAGCGCGGCAAGCCGGTCGAGCGTCTCGGCGGAAGTGTCCGACATTGGCGGCGTTTGCAGCGTGGCGATGCCGAAGCGACGATACGGCTCGCACCATAGCTCATCGTCGAAAAACTCAAGCTCGGGGCTGGCCGCGATGATGGCCTCCGGCCCCTTCGCGGTGCCGCGGCCATAGCTGACGGTCTTTTCCAGGCCGAACGGGACAACGAGCGCGCCCGCCCGCTCCGGCGGCCCGGCATCGGATGCCGGCAGCCCGAGGAACCCGTCTTCCGGCCGGCGATAGTTCAGCGTCATCGGATGTCCATTCAGCCGAGCGCGCTGGCGCGATCGGCCTGCATGTCCGGCGCGGTCGGGGCATACATGCTCATCATCGGTTCGTCCGTGACGATGACGCGCTCATACTTGCCGAAGCCGTTGAACGGCGATGCCATGACGCGGCCGTAGGCGCCGACATTGCCGATCTCGATGTAGTCCCCTTCGGCGATGTTTGCGGGCAGCATGAACGGCCCCGGCAGGTGGTCGAAGCTGTCGCAGGTCGGCCCGAACAACGCGAAGCCGCTCGCCGGCGCGTCCTCGATAACGCCCGTGCCCGCGCGCAGTCCGCGCGCCGGGAAGGTGAAGTTCGCGTGCGCCGCGTCGAACAGCGTGCCGAACGCGCCGTCATTGATGTATAGCATCCTGCCCCTGCGCGCATCCACGCGCACCAGCACGGATTCGGCCTCGGCGACCAGCGCGCGGCCCGGCTCGGCCCACAATTCGCACTCTTCGCCGACCCACAGCCGGTCGAAAGCTTCCGTGATCGCGGTCACAAAGTCCCCGAGCGGCGGCGGCTCCAGCCCTGGATAGCACGCAGGGAAACCGCCGCCGACATCGACCATGTCGATCCGCGCGGGCGAGGTCGCGATATAGCGTGCGGTCGTGTGCAGCGCCTCGCCGAAGCCTTCCGGTGACATCGCCTGCGAACCGACGTGGAAGGTCAGACCGAGCCGCCCCGCCACGCCGCGCGCGTGTGTGAGCAGATCGGCGGCCTGCGCGAGCGCCACGCCGTACTTGCCTTCCAGCGGGATCTCGCTGTGCGTGTTGGGACAGATCAGGCGCAGCATCAGCGTGAGATCGCGTGCCCCGCCGGTCTCGGCGATGATCTTGTCGAGTTCCTCGGCGCTGTCGAAGGCGAATGTGCGCACGCCATAATCGAAATAGGCCGAGCGGATCAGCGCGCGCGACTTGACCGGGTTCATGACATGGGCCTGCGCGCCGGGAAGGGTGTGAATGCGTGCGATCTCGTCCAGCGAGGCGGCGTCGAAATCGCGCAGCCCCGCCCCGTGCAGCGCCTCCAGAATGTCCGCCGCATCATTGGCCTTGACGGCATAAAGCGTCCGGCCGGGGAAGTTGTCCCGGAACCAGCGCGTCGCCCGCACGGCGGCGTGCGGACGCACGCACAGAACCGGCACATCCGGCGTGCGGCTGCGAAGCAAATCTGCGGCGCAGGAAAACTGTTCCATCGGCATCCCTCCCGCGGCGGCGGTGTCCAAGGCTTCGGCTTCAAGGGAAATTCAGGTTGCGTCGCTTACAGCGTGTTCCAACCCGACTGAATCGGTTGAGCCTTTGTCATTGCCGGACTTGCCTGTGCCCGGGCTTGACCCGAGTAATCCGGCAATCCGGGCAACAAACTCAAAAACTTGTGGTAATGGATGCCCGTGTCAAGCACGGGCATGACGTGGCCCCGACTGATCGAAAGATGCTCTAAATTTCAGAGCCGCGCTTGTAAAGATTTTTCTGCGCGCTCACACCGGCAGCGCGGTTTCTTCCTTCAGCACCTCCATCGAGAGGCTGCTCGTGACATTGTAGATGGAGATGCGCGAGATCAGGCGCTTGTAGAACGCGTCGAATTCCGCCGTCGACGGTACGCGCACCTTCAGAATGTAGTCGATCTCGCCGGCGAGGCGGTGCGCTTCCTGGATTTCCGGCATTTCCTGGATCGCGCGGTGGAAATTTTCCAGCCAGACGGCGTCGTGGCTATTGGTGCGGATGGTCACGAAGAACACCTCCCGCAGCCCGGCGCGCGGGCCGTTGACAATGGCCGCCTGCCGGACGATCACGCCCGACTGCTGGAGCCGCTGAATGCGGTTCCATACGGCCGTCTTGGAGATGCTCACCTTTTTCGCCAGCCGCTCGAACGAGATCGTGGCGTCGTGCTGCATGACGCGCAGGATCCTGCGGTCGATATCGTCGAGCTTGGGCGTGTCCGTTTCGATGGATGCCAAAATGCTGCTCCGGTAGACCGATGTTCATCCTCATGAAGATGCACGCCTTAAAAATGGAACATCGTTCAGCATTTGTCGAGAGCGATATGGCCGTTCGGCCGCCAGAGCCGCACACGCTTTCGTGACGTCCTCAGGCCGCTGCCTGGCGCGGCGGACCGTCGCGGAACAGTTCGAGAATGTGGTCTTCCAGCCGGTCATGGATGCACGAGGTCGCCGTCTTCGCCCGGCGCATCGCCAGCGCGTAGTCCGGCAGGGGCGGGAAACCGTCGTGCTCGCTCAGCACGCGCAGCCCTGGCGAGACATTCGATTTCGGCACGGCGGCAACGGCCAGCCCGGCGCGCACCGCCGTCTCGATGCCCGCGAAGCTGACGCTGGAATAATTGATCCGGTAGCTGCGGCCGGCATCGGCCAGCGCCCCAATCGCCCAGGAGCGGAAGCGGCAGGGCGGCTGAAACAGCGCCAGCGGCACGGGATCCTGCTGGAAGACGCTGTGGGTGGCCGACGCCGCCCAAACGACGGGCTCGCGCAGCAGAACGCGGTCGTTCATGCCGTCTTCCAGCGTGCCTTCCGAGCCTTCGGTGAACAGCACGATATCGATTTCGTTCGAGTCGATCTTGGGCAGCAGGCTGCGTGACGGTTCGCAGACCACGTTGACCACGACCTGCGGATGGGTTTCGGCGAAGCTGCGGAGGATTTGCGGCAGGAAGACCACCGCGTATTCATCCGGCGCGCCGATCGTCACCTTTCCCGACAGTTCCGTCGGCTGGAACGCACTCAACGCCTCGTGATGCGCGCGCAGGATACGCCGCGCATGGCCGAGCAAGAGCTCACCATCCGAGGATAACTGCATGGTGCGCCCGTCGCGCACGAACAGCGGGCGGCCGATGGTTTCTTCCAGCCGCTTGACCTGCATGCTCACGGCCGACTGCGTGCGCCCGACGCGCTTGGCGGCCTCGGTGAAACGGCCCGTTTCGGCGATGGCGATGAAGGTTTGCAGTAGTTCGGGTTCGAGGACCGGCAGCATGGTCTTTTTCCATTCATATGAATGAACTATGATATATCATACATTCGTGTCGCTTATCAATCCCATGGGCCGGGTGGGCGCCAGCGTGGGCAGGCCCAATCATCAATTGTTCTGATTGAAAATATGAAAACTATTCGTTAGACTTATCATTCTTGCGCCGGCATCGTCGCTCCAGTGACAGATTGTCACGTGCAACGAAGCAGGAGCACGATGATGGAATACCCGAATGGATCGCGGCGGTCGTCGCATCACCAGGACTACATTTGGGCGGCGCATGCTGCCCGCTCGAGAGCGTTCCGCGACCTTGCCCGCGGCGTCAAGGACGGTGTATTGGCCGCCGGCCGGCATCTGGTATCGCCCACGATGCGCTTGTTCCGCTGGCTCGACCGGACACGCCGGCTGCGGATGGCGCGGCGGGAGCTTGAGGCGATGGACGATCACCTGCTGGCTGATCTGGGAATCAGTCGCCAGGACATCGACGACGTGGTGCGCAACGGCAAGTCCGCGCCCGGCGATGTCGCGGACACCCAGCCGCCGCATCCGCACGAGGTGAGGCGGGCCGCCGAG
>JBKGZY010000074.1:0-11718 GCA_046543175.1 Dichotomicrobium sp. | reverse complement strand
CGCGATCAGGTGCGCAGCAGCTCGTTGATCGAGGTCTTGGCGCGCGTGCCTTCATCCACGCGCTTGACGATCACGGCGCAATAGAGCGAGGGCCCCTGCGACCCGTCGGGCAGCGGCCGGCCCGGCATGGTCCCGGGCACGACCACGGAATAGGGCGGCACCTCGCCCATATGCACCTCGCCGGTCGTGCGGTCCACGATCTTTGTCGAGGCGCCCAGATAAACGCCCATCGACAGCACCGAACCCTCGCGCACGATCACGCCCTCGGCGACCTCGGCGCGTGCGCCAATGAAGCAGCCATCCTCGATGATGACCGGGTTGGCCTGCAACGGCTCAAGCACGCCGCCGATCCCCGCGCCGCCCGAGAGATGGACGTTCCTGCCGATCTGCGCGCAGCTTCCCACCGTCGCCCAGGTATCGATCATGGTGCCCTCATCGACATAGGCGCCGAGATTGACGAAGCAGGGCATGAGCACGACGCCCGGCGCGATATGGGCGGAATGGCGCACGGTGCAGTTCGGCACGGCCCGGAAACCCGCCTTGCGGAAGCGGGCATCGTCCCAGCCAGCGAATTTCGAGGGCACCTTGTCCCACCAGCTTGCGCCGCCCGGCCCGCCGGAGATCGTCGTCATGTCGTTGAGCCGGAAGGAGAGCAGCACGGCCTTTTTCAGCCATTCATTGACCTGCCAGCCTTGCGGCGTGGGCTCGGCCACGCGCATCTCGCCTGCATCGAGCGCGGCCAGCGCGGCGTTGACGGCTTCGCGCACCTCGCCCTGCGTTGCGGTGCCGATCTCGTCGCGCCGCTCGAACGCCTGCTCGATGATCCCGCGGATGTCCTCTGCCATGGCCGAAATCCCTCCGGTTATGTGCCTGTCTCGCCGTCTGTTTCGCCGCGCCTGCCTGCAGTGTCAACGCCGCCCGGTCCGACGACGGGCCGGAGCGTCTTCAGAAAGCTCGTCAGATCGTCGGTGAGGTGATGGACATGCGGCGGCAAGGGCCGGTCCGGCCCGACGGCTTTCTGCGCGGGGTGATCGGCGTAGGACGAATGGACCAGCACCGTGACCATTCCGAGCGCGTGCGGCGTCTCCAGATTATGCGGCAGATCCTCGAACATGGCGGCGCGTCGCGGATCGGCGCCGAACACCTCGAAGGCGCGGTCATAGGCGCGGCGGGTCGGCTTCGGGACATATTCGGAGTCCGCAATATCGAAGATGCCGTCAAAGACGTGCAGCACCTCCAGCTTTTCCGCCACCCGCTCGGCGTGGCGGCGCGAGCCGTTGGTGAAGATATAGCGCTTGCCGGGCAGCGCCTTCGCGGCTTCGGCAAGATCCGGCGCGGGCTCGATCGGGCTCAGATCGATGTCGTGCACATAGTCCAGAAAGTCGCCCGGCGCGACGCCGTGCTGCTTCATCAGCCCGGCCAGCGTCGTGCCGAAAGTGTGGTAATAGTGTTTCTGGATGCGCCGCGCCTCGTCCGGCATGACTTCCAGGTAATTCACGATGAATTCGCCCATGCGCCGGTCGACCTGCGCGAACAGATTGCTCTCGGCCGGGTACAGCGTGTTGTCGAGATCGAAAATCCAGGTATCGACATTCCGGAATGCCGCCAGATCGCGCGCATTCGCCGTCATTCGTGTCCTTTCTCCTACGGTGCGTCGGTTGCCGTCCCGGCCTCAAGCAGCGTCCCGGCGCCGTGCGCGGTAAACAGTTCCAGCAGCACGGCATGCGGCACCTTGCCATTGATGATGACGACGCCTTCCACGCCCGATTCCACCGCCGCCATGCAGGTTTCGATCTTGGGAAGCATGCCGCCCGAAATGGTGCCATCGGCGATCATGCCGCGCGCCTGCTCCGTGGTCAGCGAGGGGACAAGTTCGCCGCTCGCATCCAGCACGCCCGGCACGTCGGTCAGCAGCAGCAGCCGCTTGGCCTTCATCGCCCCGGCCAGCGCGCCCGCGAAGGTGTCGGCATTAATGTTGTAGGTCAGGCCGTCATGCGCCACACCCAGCGGCGCGATCACCGGGATCAGGTCGCTCGCGGTGATGACATCGACGATGTGCGGGTTCACCGTCTCCGGCTCGCCGACGAAGCCGAGATCGACCAGCTTCTCGATCTGCGATTCCGGGTCGCGGACCTTGCGCTCCAGCTTGCGCGCGGTCATCAGGTTGGCGTCCTTGCCGGAAATGCCGCAGGCCTTGCCGCCGAAGCGGTTGATCATCGCCACGATCTGTTTGTTGATCGAACCGGCCAGGACCATCTCGACGACGTTCACTGTCTCCTGGTCCGTGATGCGCAGGCCGTGGGCGAACTGGCTTTCGATATTGAGGCGCTTGAGCAGGGACTGAATCTGCGGCCCGCCGCCATGCACGACGATTGGGCGCACGCCGGACTGCTTCAGCATCACGATGTCGCGCGCGAAGGTCTCCGCGATGTCCGGATCGCCCATTGCGTGGCCGCCATACTTCACCACGACGGTCTGGCGGTCGTAACGCTGCATGTAGGGCAGCGCCTCCGACAGCACTTTCGCCTGCATCCCCGGCAGGATTCCGCCATCGCTTTCTGCCATGTCGTCTCCTCGTTCCTGTCTCACCTCAGTACCGAGGTTTGGCGCGCGCGACAACCGCGAGACGCTGTGCGCCGCGAAATGGCGACGAATTTTCGCTGGCGACATATTTCGGCTTCGGTCTTGGGGAATCGTGCGCAATCTGCCACACGCAAGCGCTCCGTCACCCTAACGCCATGGGCGTGAGCCGCCACGAAAGGACGCTCGGCCAATGTCGAATCGTGCAAGAGCCATACAAGAGGTGCCGCATTCCCCGTATTTTGCGCACACTGTGCGCCGCGCGTTCTCCATTGCCGCGCAGCGCGGAAGCGCGGTGGTGGGGCTGGATCATTTCCTGTTCGCGCTTCTCGACGATCCCGACGCGCTCGCGCTCATGGAGGGATGCGGTACCGACATCGCTTCCATCCGGGTGCAGGTCGGCGGCGCGATCGAGAAAAACACCCCGCGCAAGCAACTGGGCAAGAGTGAAAAGCCGCAGGCCGGCAAGGCGCTGCGTCATGTCCTGCACGTTGCCGATCAGGGCGCGCGCGAGGCCGGCCAGCGCGAAGTGGATGGCGCGATCGCGATCGCAACGCTCGTCGGCCAGAGCAACAGTTCGGTGGCGCTCCTGCTGAACCGGCACGGGCTGAGCTTCGGCAAGGCGCTGGGCTGGATCGATTCCCAGGCGGCGCGCGGGCAATCGGCAGGCGACGCCTCGCCGGATCGCGAGCAAAAACAGCCGGCCGCGCTGCCCGCGCCGCGTCAGGCCCCCCAGCCGCAACGACCCGCGCCGCGCAAGCGCGAGGCGCCGCCGCCGGAAAAGCCCCGCGGCCAGCCGAAGCGCGAGCCGACGCTCGAAGAGATGCTCTCGACGATCCGCGATGTCATTGACGAGGACGGCGCGAGCGACACCCAGACGCGCAAGCCGCCGCCGCCGGCACGCAAGCCGCCTGCCGGCCGCTCTCAGCCGTCCGGACCGGCCCCTGCCGCCCCTGATGCCCGGCAGCGGCAGCAGCCGAAGTCCAATGGCGCGGCCGGTCCCCATCAGCAGCCCCGCGCCGCGAAAAGCCGCTCCGACGATACGCGGGCGTCGACGCCCGTCATGGGCAAGCTGGTCGAACGGATTCCACGCGTCATGCGTTCAGGCGAGCGCGAGCATGTCGAGGTGCGCATCGCCCGCGAGACTACGGAGGAACTGATCGCCGGTGTTCAGGGGCGCGGCGCGACGCATGTGCATGGTGTCGCCGTGACGCGCGCGATGAGCCTGTATCTGCGCGCGCCGGATGGCGGGTTCATGATCGAGCCGCTGGCCCCCGAGACGCAATGGGTGTTCGACAGGCCCAGCTTTCTCGACAGCGAGCCCTTCGGGTGCTGGCAGTGGGCCGTGCTGCCTGTCAAGCGTGGCAGCCGCCGGCTGCAATTGGTGGCGGCCGCGCGCAGCATAGACGAAAATGGCATGATCGGCGATGTCGCGCTGCCCGAACAGGTGATCGAGGTCCGCGTGTCGATCAACTGGGCACGCAGCCTGCGCAAGGCGGCGTTGTGGGCCGGTCTGGCCGTCGCCGGCGGCGTCCTCACCGAAGTCGCGATCCGCTACCTCCCGCAGTTGCAGGCGCTCGCGGGCTAGCTGCCGCTCCACAGCTTCACGGCGATGGCCGCCAGCGCCAGCGCGCCGACCCAGATGGCCAGCCCTCCCCAGCGCCCGCGGCGCGCATTCGCCGCACTCAGTTGCCTCACGGTTTCCTCGTCCAGCCGCAGGCCGGTTTCGCTCATCTGCGACAGGCTGTGCCCGACCTTGCCCGCCTGTTCGGAAAGCTTGGGGACCGCGCTCAGCAGGCTGGCCAGGCTGACCGCGCCATCCGCCGCCTCGCGCAGGCGCGCGCCGGCGCCCATCTCCGTCGCCATCCATTCGCGCACGACCGGCTCGGCCGCGTCCCACATGTTCAGCCGCGGATCGAGCGAACGGGCCACGCCTTCGACGACCACCATGGTCTTTTGCAGGAGAAGCAGTTCGGGGCGCGTGCGCATGTCGAACATCTCCGTGACCTCGAAAAGCTGGCCGAGCACCCGGCCCATCGAGATTTCCTCGGCTGTCCGGTCCTTCAGCGGTTCGCCGATGGCGCGCAGGGCCTGGGCGAAGGTCGCCACGTCCTGGTGCGGCGGCACGTAGCCGGCCTCGAAATGCACCCGGGCGCAGCGCATGTAGCTGCTGGTGATGAAGCCGTAGAGGATTTCGGCGAGAAAGCGTTTTTCCTGCGGGCCGAGCCGGCCCATGATGCCGAAGTCGATGGCGACGATCTGGCCGGCGTGATCGACGAACAGGTTGCCCTGGTGCATGTCGGCATGGAAGAAGCCGTCGCGCATCGCGTGTTTCAGGAAGGCGCGGATGATGCTCACGCCGAGCTTGCGCCGGTCAAGACCCGCGTGGTCAATGGCGTCGAGATCGCCGAGCGGGATCGCGTCGATCCATTCCACCGTAAGGACACGCTGCGCGGTGTGGGGCCAGTCGACCGCGGGCACGTGGAAATCCGTGTCTCCGGCGGTCTTCACGTTCTCCGCCATCTCCGAAAGCGCGGCGGCCTCCATGCGCAGGTCCATTTCGATCTCGACCCAGCGCGCGAGCGTGTCGATCACCGCCACCGGCCGCAGCCGCTGGCTCGGCGTGTGCCATCGCTCGATCAGGCGCGCGGCAAAGTAGAAGGTTTCCAGGTCACGCTGGAAGCGCCGTTCCACGCCCGGACGGAGCACCTTTACGGCCACGGCGCGCGGGGAACTGCCCGCTTCCTTGATCTTCGCCTTGTGAACCTGCGCGATGGAGGCGGCGGCGACCGGCTCGCTGAAACTGTCGAAGAGCGTTTCGACGTCCTCGCCGAGCGATTCGGCGACGGCTTTCTTGGCGTCGCGCGTCGGAAACGGCGCGAGCTTGTCCCGCAGCAGCGACAACTCCGTCGTTAGTTCCACGCCCAGGAGGTCGGGGCGCGTGGCGAGAAACTGCCCGAGCTTGATGTAACTCGGGCCGAGCGCTGCCACGGCTTTCGACAATTCGCCCGGCCGATAGGCCCGCGGGCGCCCGATCCGCGTGCGCCGGAGGAGTTCCAGCGGCCACGGCAGGCGGGCGTGCCGCGGCATCGCCCGCAGCGCATGGGGCAGCAGAACCACACCCGCGCGCGCCAGCCGGTAGATGTGAATGAGCGCTTTCACGCCTTAAACGTTGCCCCCGCCTTGATGCGGATCATGTGTCTTCAGATTCGCCAGCCGGAGTGGATCGCGGCGATTCCGCCCGTGAGATTGCGGTATTGCACGCGCGCGAAACCTGCCGCGGCGACTTCCCCGGCGAACGTATCCTGGTCCGGGAACCGCGCGATGCTCTCGACGAGATACTGGTAGGCCTCGCGGTCGCCGGCGACCATTTCGCCCAGCCGTGGTATGACACGAAAAGAATAAAGTTCGTAAATCTCGTCGAGAATGGGCGCCTGCACCTGTGAGAATTCCAGGCACAGGAACCGCCCGCCGGGGCGAAGGACGCGAAAGGCTTCGCGCAGTGCGCTCTCGCGGTTGGAGACATTGCGGATGCCGAAAGCGATGGTGTAGGCGTCGAAGGAGCGGTCGGGAAATGGCAGGTCTTCGGCATTGCCCTGAACGAAGCTCAGCCGTCGCGCTTCCGCCGTGCGCTCGAAGCGCTTGCGCCCGGCCTCGATCATCTCCGGGGAAATATCGCAAATGGTGGCCTCTGCCGTCGGGCCGGCCGTCTTGAGAAAACGCGACGCGATATCGCCGGTCCCGCCCGCCACGTCGATGAGGCGGAACGGGCGTTCCTTCGGCGGCGCGAGCCAGGCGATCATGTCGTCCTTCCAAAGCCTGTGGAGCCCGCCCGACATGAGGTCGTTCATCAGGTCGTAGCGGTTCGCCACGCGGGCGAACACGTCATTCACCAGCCCCTGCCGCTCTTCCGGCTTCACCGGCTTGAAACCGAAGCCCTGGCTATCCGATATGCCTGATCTGAGCGTAGCATCGTCCGTCATGGCCGCGACCATAGCGCAGGGCACGGCCTCTTGCTATCGTTTGCGCGCGGTCCGCCGGGGACCAAAACGCACACCGGAGCCCCGAGCCGAAATGCCTGAACTGCCGGAAGTCGAGACAGTACGCCGCGGGCTCGCCCCGGTCATGGAGGGTGCGCGCTTCACGGCGGTCGAACTCCGGCGGGCGGACCTGCGTTTCCCCTTTCCCGAGGGTTTCGTTCAGCATCTGGTCGGACAACGGGTGCGCAAGGTGGCGCGCCGGGCGAAATATCTGCTCGTGGAGACCGACAATATCGTGCTGGCCATGCATCTGGGGATGAGCGGTCGTTTTTCCGTCATCGCGCCGGCCAAGGGCGCGCCGCTTTCCGCCGCGCCCGTTCAGCCGGGGGTGTTCGTCCACAGCGCGGGGGAAAGCAGTGCGCATGACCACGTCGCTTTCGATTTCGACAGCGGCGCGCGGGTGCTTTACAACGACGCGCGGAGGTTCGGCTACATGACGCTCGTCGCACCGGAAGACCTGGCCGAGCACAAGCTGTTCCGCGACCTCGGGCCGGAACCGTTGGGCGCCGGCCTGACGCCGGACTACCTGGCGCTGCGCGGGCGCGGGCGTATCCAGCCGCTCAAGAGCTTTCTGCTGGACCAGCGCAACGTGGCCGGGCTCGGCAACATCTACGTCTGCGAGGCCTTGCACCGCGCCCGCCTGTCGCCGTTTGCACCGGCGGGCCGGCTTGCCACCGCCCGCGGCCTCCCCTCGGCCGGCGCGAAGCGCCTTGCCGCGGCGATTCCCGAGGTGCTGGGCGAAGCCATCGCCGCCGGCGGGGCCACCCTGCGCGACCATCGCGCCGCGGACGGCGCGCTCGGCTATTTCCAGCATGCCTTCGCGGTCTATGCCCGCGCGGGCGAACCATGTCCCCGCGCCGACTGCGGTGGATCGGTGCATCGTGAGGTTCAAAACGCCCGTTCAACCTTCTATTGTCCGCGCTGCCAGCGATAGCGCGGGGCACGGGACCAAAAGGGGGAACTCTCATGACCTATGAAACGATCATTGTCGAAAGGCGCGGACGTGTCGGTCTGATTCGGTTGAACCGGCCCGACGCGCTGAATGCGCTGAACGAAACGATGATGATTGAGCTTGGCCGCGTGCTCGATGCCTACGAGGCCGAAGCGCATGTCGGCTGCATCGTCATCACCGGCTCCGAACGTGCTTTCGCGGCGGGCGCGGATATCAAGGAGATGCAGCAGAAGGCGTTCCCCGGGACCTACCGCGACGATTTCATCGGCAACTGGGACCGCGTGACCCGTACGCGCAAGCCGGTCATTGCCGCCGTTTCGGGTTACGCGCTCGGCGGGGGCTGCGAACTTGCCATGATGTGTGATTTCATTCTCGCCGCGCCCACGGCCAAGTTCGGTCAGCCCGAAATCACGCTGGGCATCATCCCCGGCTCGGGCGGCACACAGCGGCTGACCCACGCGGTCGGCAAATCCAAGGCCATGGAGATGTGCCTGACGGGGCGGAACATGGATGCCGAAGAGGCCGAGCGCGCCGGGCTGGTCAGCCGGATCGTTTCCTCCGGCGATCTTGTCGAGGAAGCCATCCGCACCGCGGAAAAGATCGCGGACATGTCCATGCCGGCCGTGATGATGGCCAAGGAGAGCGTGAACAACGCCTATGAGGTCAGCCTGACGGCGGGCGTCCGCCAGGAGCGGCGCCTGTTTCAGAGCCTGTTTGCCACAGCGGACCAGAAGGAGGGTATGGCTGCATTCGCAGAAAAACGCAGCCCGCAATTCAAGCACAAGTAACATCTCCCGGGCATTATTCACCCGTATCCCGGCAGCGGTGATATCCACACAAGCGGCAATCCGCCCGCCCTTTGAGGGTTGACCACATGTCCGCGGCGTCCGATCACATATTCTGAAAGCGTCGGTAGGGGGAGCGATTGACATGTTGGGATACGAAGCGTTGGAGCTGGCGCGGTTTCAGTTCGCGTTCACGGTCGCCTTCCATATCATTTTCCCGGCATTCACCATCGGCCTCGCCAGTTACCTGGCGGTGCTTGAGGGTCTGTGGCTGTGGACCAAGGACGACGCGTACCTGAAGGTTTTCAACTACTGGAAGACGATCTTCGCCGTAGCGTTCGGCATGGGGGTCGTCTCGGGCATCGTGATGTCCTACCAGTTCGGCACAAACTGGTCCGTGTTCTCGGACAAGGCCGGGCCGGTGATCGGGCCGCTGATGGGCTACGAGGTGCTGACCGCCTTCTTCCTGGAGGCCGGGTTCCTCGGCATCATGCTGTTCGGCATGAACCGGGTCGGCCCCAAGCTGCACTTCGTGGCGACGCTGGTGGTCGCTTTCGGCACCCTGCTGTCCGCCTTCTGGATCCTGTCCGTGAATTCCTGGATGCAGACCCCCGCGGGCTACGCCATGAACGAGGCCGGCCAGTTCGTCCCCGACGACTGGTGGGCGATCGTCTTCAACCCGTCCTTCCCGTTCCGCCTGGTTCACATGGTGCTGGCGGCTTACCTGACGACCGCCTTCGTCGTCGGCGCGGTCGGCGCGTGGCACCTGCTGGGCAATCCGCAGAACCGCGGCGCGCGCGTCATGTTCTCGATGGCCATGTGGATGGCGCTGATCGTCGCGCCGCTGCAACTGGTGGCCGGCGACATGCACGGGCTCAACACGCTCGAGCATCAGCCGGCCAAGATCGCGGCGATGGAGGGACACTTCCAGACCCAGTCCGGCGCGCCGCTGATCCTGTTCGGCGATCCGGATGCTGAGGCCGGTACGGTCCACAACGCCATCGAGATCCCCTATCTCGGCTCGCTGATCCTGACCCACTCGTGGGAGGGCACGGTCCAGGGGCTGGAGGCATGGCCCAGGGATGAATGGCCTCCGGTCGACATCGTGTTCTGGTCGTTCCGCATCATGGTCGGGATCGGCACGCTGATGATCCTTGTGGGCCTGTGGAGTGGGTTGCAGCGGCTGCGCGGGCGGCTGTACGAATCCTCCGGCTTGCAGCGCGCCACCATTGTCATGGGGCCGACCGGCTTCATCGCCGTGATCGCGGGCTGGGTCGTCACCGAAGTCGGGCGGCAGCCCTGGACGGTTTATGGCGTGCTGAGCACGGCAGAGAGTGCCTCGCCAATGGGAACGCCCGCCGTGGCAACCTCGTTGCTGGCCTTCATCGTCGTGTATTTCATCATATTCGGAGCCGGCACGTTCTACATCCTGCGGCTGATGGGCAAGACCCCGGATGCCGGCGTGGATGTCAGCGAGCTCGGCCCGACACGGAGCAGCGGCATTCTGCCCTGGCCCGACCGGGAACGGAGCCGTCCGGAACCGGCGCAATAGAACGGCAGAAGCGAAACGGGAGGCATACGTCATGGTCATCGATCTGCCATTCATCTGGGCCGGCCTGATCGCCATTGCCGTCCTGGCCTATGTGCTCCTCGACGGGTTCGATCTCGGCGTCGGCATCCTGTTCCTGAGCTACGAGCCGGGCCAGCAGCGCGATATCGTCATGAACTCCGTTGCGCCCGTCTGGGACGGCAACGAAACCTGGCTCGTCCTGGGGGGAGGCGGCCTGCTGGCGGTGTTTCCGCTGGCCTATGCCGTGGTCATGCCGGCGCTTTACGCGCCCATCATCGCCATGCTGCTGGCGCTGATCTTCCGCGGCGTGGCGTTCGAGTACCGCTGGCGCACGCAGCGCGGACGGTACCTTTGGGACTGGTCCTTCGCCTTCGGCTCCTTCGTGGCGACATTCGCGCAGGGCATCGCGCTCGGCGCGCTCGTGCAGGGCATCGCGGTCGAGGACCGGGCCTATGCCGGCGGCTGGTGGGACTGGCTGACGCCGTTTTCCGTGCTCTGCGGCGCGGCGCTCGTGGTCGGCTACACGCTGCTCGGCTCGACATGGCTGGTGCTGAAGACCGAGGGCGATATCCAGGCGCAGGCGCGCGAATATGCGCAGCGCGCCGGCTTCGCGACACTGGCGCTGATCGGCTTTGTCAGCATCGCCACGCCGTTCCATAATCCAGTCTACTTCGAACGCTGGTTCGACTGGCCGACCTCGATCTTCAGCGCGATCGTTCCCGTGCTGGTGCTTGGCTGCGCCTACCTGCTGTTTAACGGCTTGCGGCGCAAATATGATGCTCAGCCGTTCTTCGCCTCGCTCGGCATTTTCGTGCTGTGCTTCATCGGCATCGGGATCAGCTTCTATCCCTACATGGTCCCGCCGAACCTGACGATCTGGCAGGCGGCAGCCCCGGATGACAGCCTGCTGTTCCTGCTGGTGGGCGCGGTCGTGCTGCTGCCGCTGATAATTGCCTATACGGCTTATGCCTACTGGGTTTTCCGCGGCAAGGTGGACGCTGAAACGGGCTATCACTGATGCATGGGGGATTGCGCAAGGCGCTGTGGTTCGTCGGGCTGTGGCTCGCTGGCGTGGCGACCGTTGGCGCGGTCGCGCTGATTATCCGGTCGATTCTGCTGTAGCGGGCGCCGCGGCGGCGCCCGGCCCGGGCAATTCGTGAACTGTCACCGCATCGCCCACGGCCTGCCGCGCGAGTTCGCAGACATGCGCGTGATGGGTCAGGTAGATGACCTGGCCAAGCCGGGCGGCATCGGCCAGCATCTCGAAACTCGCGCGGGTCCGGTCCTCGTCGAAGCTCTGCATAATGTCGTCGCCTATGAACGGCAGCGGCTCGCGCGTCCCGGCGAACTCCCGGAAGCCCGCAAGGCGCAGCGCCAGATAGAGCTGGTCGCGCGTGGCGTCCGACATCTCGCCCACCACCAACGAGCCGCCGCCGGCCTTGATCGCAATGAGCGTTTCGCCGTCCTTGTCGGGACGCGATTGCAGCTCGGTGAAGCGCCCGCCGGTGATGTGGCGAAAGGCCTTGCCCGCGTTCAGCATCATCTGGCTGCGGTGCCTGTCGCGGTAGAGCCGCAGGGCGGCCTCGGCGGCCGATACGCCTGCGACAAGCCGCAGATAGCGCTGCGTCTCGTCTTCCAGTTGCAGCAGCACGACGCGGCGCTCCTCGGCCAGTTCGGCCGCCTTTTCGTCCGCGCCGACCGCCTCGACCTGCTTCTCGGCCGTCTTCATCTCGTGATACAGATGCTGGACGCGCTCCTGGCTTTCGTTCAGTTGCCCTGTGAGCTGATCGG